>NZ_MCIC01000017.1:2500-402144 GCF_002025745.1 Hydrogenophaga sp. H7
AGTAGGTATCGCATGATGAATACATAGTCATGCGAGGCGAACCGGGTGAACTGAAACATCTCAGTAGCTCGAGGAAAAGACATCAACCGAGATTCCGAAAGTAGTGGCGAGCGAAATCGGAAGAGCCTGTTAGTGATAGCACAAGACTTAACGGAACGCTCTGGAAAGGGCGGCCATAGCGGGTGATAGCCCCGTACGTGAAAAGACCTGTGTGGTACTGAGCTGACGAAAAGTAGGGCGGGACACGTGTAATCCTGTCTGAATATGGGGGGACCATCCTCCAAGGCTAAATACTCATCATCGACCGATAGTGAACAAGTACCGTGAGGGAAAGGCGAAAAGAACCCCGGGAGGGGAGTGAAATAGATCCTGAAACCGCATGCTTACAAAAAGTAGGAGCCCGAAAGGGTGACTGCGTACCTTTTGTATAATGGGTCAGCGACTTACATTCAGTGGCAAGCTTAACCGAGTAGGGAAGGCGTAGGGAAACCGAGTCCGAATAGGGCGATTCAGTCGCTGGGTGTAGACCCGAAACCAAGTGATCTATCCATGGCCAGGATGAAGGTGCCGTAACAGGTACTGGAGGTCCGAACCGACTGGTGTTGCAAAACCAGCGGATGAGCTGTGGATAGGGGTGAAAGGCTAAACAAACTTGGAAATAGCTGGTTCTCTCCGAAAACTATTTAGGTAGTGCCTCAAGTATTACCTGCGGGGGTAGAGCACTGTTTTGGCTAGGGGGTCATGGCGACTTACCAAACCAAGGCAAACTCCGAATACCGCAGAGTACAGCTTGGGAGACAGAGCACCGGGTGCTAACGTCCGGACTCAAGAGGGAAACAACCCAGACCGCCAGCTAAGGTCCCTAAAATTGGCTAAGTGGGAAACGAAGTGGGAAGGCTAAAACAGTCAGGATGTTGGCTTAGAAGCAGCCATCATTTAAAGAAAGCGTAATAGCTCACTGATCGAGTCGTCCTGCGCGGAAGATGTAACGGGGCTAAGCCAGTTACCGAAGCTGCGGATTTGCAATTTATTGCAAGTGGTAGGAGAGCGTTCTGTAAGCCTGTGAAGGTGGCTTGTAAAGGCTGCTGGAGGTATCAGAAGTGCGAATGCTGACATGAGTAGCGTTAAAGGGGGTGAAAAGCCCCCTCGCCGTAAGCGCAAGGTTTCCTACGCAACGTTCATCGGCGTAGGGTGAGTCGGCCCCTAAGGCGAGGCAGAGATGCGTAGCTGATGGGAAACAGGTCAATATTCCTGTACCGATTACAAGTGCGATGTGGGGACGGATCTTAATAGGTTATCCGGGTGTTGGATGTCCCGGTTTAGGCAGATGTAGGCGATGGGTAGGCAAATCCGCCCGTCATATACCGAGGCTGCCGATCGAGCGAGCTTGCTCGCGAAGTAACTGAACGAGGTCCCAGGAAAAGCCACTAAGCTTCAGCTTGTAATTGACCGTACCGCAAACCGACACTGGTGCGCGAGATGAGTATTCTAAGGCGCTTGAGAGAACTCAGGAGAAGGAACTCGGCAAATTGACACCGTAACTTCGGAAGAAGGTGTGCCCTAGTAGTGTGATGAGAACATCTGAGCACGAATGGGTTGCAAAAAATAGGTGGCTGCGACTGTTTATTAAAAACACAGCACTCTGCAAACACGAAAGTGGACGTATAGGGTGTGACGCCTGCCCGGTGCTGGAAGATTAATTGATGGGGTGCAAGCTCTTGATCGAAGTCCCAGTAAACGGCGGCCGTAACTATAACGGTCCTAAGGTAGCGAAATTCCTTGTCGGGTAAGTTCCGACCTGCACGAATGGCGTAACGATGGCCACACTGTCTCCTCCTGAGACTCAGCGAAGTTGAAATGTTTGTGATGATGCAATCTCCCCGCGGAAAGACGGAAAGACCCCATGAACCTTTACTGTAGCTTTGTATTGAATTTTGAACAGATCTGTGTAGGATAGGTGGGAGGCTTTGAAGCAGGGTCGCTAGATCTTGTGGAGCCAACGTTGAAATACCACCCTGGTGTGTTTGAGGTTCTAACCTAGGTCCATTATCTGGATCGGGGACAGTGCATGGTAGGCAGTTTGACTGGGGCGGTCTCCTCCCAAAGTGTAACGGAGGAGTTCGAAGGTACGCTAGGTACGGTCGGACATCGTGCTAATAGTGCAATGGCATAAGCGTGCTTAACTGCGAGACTGACAAGTCGAGCAGATGCGAAAGCAGGACATAGTGATCCGGTGGTTCTGTATGGAAGGGCCATCGCTCAACGGATAAAAGGTACTCTGGGGATAACAGGCTGATACCGCCCAAGAGTTCATATCGACGGCGGTGTTTGGCACCTCGATGTCGGCTCATCTCATCCTGGGGCTGTAGCCGGTCCCAAGGGTATGGCTGTTCGCCATTTAAAGAGGTACGTGAGCTGGGTTTAAAACGTCGTGAGACAGTTTGGTCCCTATCTTCCGTGGGCGCTGCAGATTTGAGGAAGCCTGCTCCTAGTACGAGAGGACCGGAGTGGACGCACCTCTGGTGTACCGGTTGTCACGCCAGTGGCATTGCCGGGTAGCTAAGTGCGGAAGAGATAACCGCTGAAAGCATCTAAGCGGGAAACTCGTTCCAAGATTAGATCTGCCGGGGCCTTGAGCCCCCTAAAGGGTCGTTGAAGACCACGACGTTGATAGGTCGGGTGTGGAAGCGCAGCAATGCGTTAAGCTAACCGATACTAATTGCCCGTGAGGCTTGACCCTATAACTTTGACGAAACCACGTGTCTGAAAAGACGGTTCGTGCAAATGTCTTATGCCCTCATGACTAATATCATGACGTTGGCAGCAATCAAAAACAGCTGATTCGAAACTCTATGAATTCGTCTGGCTGAACAGCCCGTTCAGCCAGGCAACAAGTTATGCCTGACGACCATAGCGAGTTGGTCCCACTCCTTCCCATCCCGAACAGGACAGTGAAACGACTTTGCGCCGATGATAGTGCGGGTTCCCGTGTGAAAGTAGGTCATCGTCAGGCTATTATTGAGAAAGGCCCCAAGTAGAGATACTTGGGGCCTTTTGCTTTTTGAGCATAAAAAACAGAGCTTGGTGTTCTAGAGATCGAGAATCAAGTCGCCTTCGCGCTTGATGGCTTGACTGCGCCCTAGGTCAAAAATCAGCTCTTCGAGCCATTGTGTGCGTGCTGGTTCTTTAGACGATGCGGCCTTGGCGAGATACGGGGTCTGCTCAACCCATCGAAGCAGGTGCTGAAAGTTGATGCTCTTGCATTCGAGCAGCTTGAACTTGATAAGCACCTTGTGTGCGTGCCTCAGGTGCTGTTCAGGGAATTCCATGAAACGCCGCAGGCGGCTTCTCGCTCGCTCCAGCGCCAATTGAAGGTCGTCGAACGCACCACCATGTCCCGGAATGATGACTGCTGGCGAAAGCGACTCGATGCAATCCAAGGTCTCTCCGACTTCGTCAAAGGCGGATAGACCTTCGAGTTCCGGAAACACCACGCCAAAGCCGTTTTGCCAGAGCGCGTCAGCAGAAAGAAGAACACTGTTGTCGGGTTGAAAAAGAACGATCGCGTGTGGATCGTGGCCCTTGGCACCGTGGACTTCCCACGTCCAGTCCCCGAGTCGCAGCTTCTCTCCCGGGCGTATAACGCCGTTGAATGTAAAGTGGGGGCACTGCTGTCCCGTGCTGGCATAGCTGAGCGCTTCGGTGTCCCACAGCCGAACCGCCTCTGCCGACCCTGAAGGAATCAGCGTTTGCAGAGCGGGGTGACGGCGCTGCAGTGCGGCATTGCCTCCGCAGTGATCGCTGTGAAGATGTGTATTCAGGAGCAAACCGAGGCGCCTTCCTCCAAGCCCTTTTTCCACTAGGTCCACGGTCTGGTCGGCGTGGGTGCAGTAGCCGGAGTCGATGAGCGCCGAGGCTCCGCTGGAACCTGTGATCAGGATGTTGTTGGACGAAAGCCATCCACGTTCAAACAGCGTTGCACCAATGCGGGTGAGGCGCTCACGGGCAGTTGAAGAAAGCACGAGTGGACGCCCTGAGGTCAGGTGCGCAGGGCGCGGCGGAGGATCTTGCCCACATTGCTCTTGGGGAGCTCATCGCGAAACTCGATGTATTTGGGCCGCTTGTACCCGGTGAGGTTGTCGTGGCAGAACCTGGCCACATCCTCCTCCCGGAGTGTGGGGTCGCTACGAACCACGAAAACCTTGACCGCCTCGCCTTGTTTGGCGTCTTCGACACCAACCGCGGCGCATTCAAGCACGCCCGGGCACAACGAAATCACATTCTCGAGTTCGCTGGGAAAGACATTGAACCCTGACACCAGAATCATGTCCTTCTTTCGATCGACGATGCGGGTGTAACCGCGTTCGTCCATCACGCCGATGTCGCCGGTTCGCATGAACCCATCTGCCGTGAACGCGCGTTCGGTTTCTTCAGGTTGTCGGTAGTAGCCGCGCATGACGTTGGGGCCCCGGATGCAGATCTCTCCGGACTCGCCGACAGGGAGGCTGGCACCGGCCTCGTCCTTGATTGCGATGTCAATGCCGGGCAAGGGCAGGCCGATCGTTCCGCTGAACTGCCGGCTGGTTACCGGGTTGTTGGTGCCAATGGCGCAGGTCTCGCTCATGCCCCAGCCTTCAACCATCGCGCAGCCAGTGACGGCCATCCAGTGCCGAGCTGTGCCTTCGGAGGCAGCCATCCCACCTGCCTGCGACATCAGCAGAGAAGAAAAATCCAGCTGCCTGAAGCGCGGGTTCTGCAGCAGCGCATTGAACAGTGTGTTGACCGCCGGCAGCAGATGAAAAGGTCGCTTCGACAGGGTTTCGACGAACCTGGACACATCGCGCGGATTGGGAACCAGGGTCATGTGGGCGCCCCAACGGATCGCCAGAAGTGACAGGGTCAGAGCGAAGATGTGATAGAGCGGCAAGGCAGCAATGCCGTTGATGTTGCGCACATCGCCGATTCGTCCAAGCGCTGGACGGAACCAGGCTTCGGCTTGCAAAGTGGCGGCGATGATATTGCGATGCGTCAGCTCCGCTCCCTTGGACAGCCCCGTGGTGCCGCCTGTGTATTGCAGGAAGGCGGTGTTGTCGTGGCAGGCTTGGCTCGCGCGAAACGACAGCCTGCTGCCCTCGTCCAGGGCCTGGCGGAAGCTGACGATGGTGCGTGGGCCGGTCGCACCGGTCAGTGCCAGCCGATATGGCTTGACCATTTTCGACAAGTGCCGCACGGCGAAGGTGATCCAGCGCCCGTACCAGAAGCCCAGCATGTCCCCCATGCTGGCAACGACCACGTGGCGAATGGGGGTGTGCTCGATCACCTCTTCCAGTGTTGCTGCAAAGTTCTCAAGGATCACGATGGCCTCGGCGCCCGAGTCCCGGAGCTGGTGCTCCAGTTCGCGCGCCGTGTAGAGCGGATTGACGTTCACCACCGTGAACCCTGCCCGGATGATGGCGGTCATCGCGACGAGGAACTGCGGAATGTTGGGCAACATGACCGCGACGCGCGCATCGGCCGGAAGGCCTCGGGCCTGCAGCCATGCGCCCAGCGCAGCGCTGTGCTCATCGAGCTCTCCGTACGTCAGCCAGCGCTCCATGCAGACACTGACTGGTCGCCGGGCGTTCTTCTTCAGAGACTCTTCGAGCAGTGCGGCCAGAGACCGGTACTGTGAGGGATCGATGTCGCGCGGCACACCGTCTGGATAGTGGGCCAGCCAGGGGCGCGAGGGGGTTTCCGGGGTAGCGAGGTCCATGCAGCGATTCTGATGGTCCCGCTCCCGCCCAGCCTCAGGGCCAGCCCTAGGGCCCTGTCGCACAAAGCTCAGCGCCGAGCGCGGCAGCGCAAACCGTGAGGTCATCGCTGAACAGCGCATCGATCCAGCGCCGTTCGCGCGTTGCAATGATCGAGAGGAAGGGGCGGGCGTCCCCCAACTCGGCAAATGCGGCGAAGCCAGCTTCGAGAAAATGCTGCAGATCGGACAGTCCTGCTGCCTGAGCGGGGCGCCGCATCATCTTGAGCAACATCAGCAAGGATTTGCTGCGCGTCAGCCGTTGCAGTTCAAGTCCCATGTGCCCGACAACACCCAGCTGCCGCTCACGGGCCTCTCGCCGCCCGGTCGCCCGCCAGGCTTGCACGTAACGCTTCGCGGGGAACTCCTTCGGATCCTGCGCCAGCCAGTGCATCGCCATAGTGTGATCAAGGGTCTCGGTCAGTGCGTGCATCTCGGCCAGGTCCACGGACAACTCGGACACCGCTTCCGGGAACAGGCGCTCGATGGCCCCGGCAATCCGCCCGAACTGGGCATCGCGCTGGCAGAAGTCGTGGTCGCCGTACAGCTCGTCGAGGAAGAAGCGAGCCGCGGCGCCCTGCACCCGGTGTGCGAGCACATCGGCGTAGGTGCCTTGAAAACGCTGAGCCTGGAGACGTTTGATCGCAGACACCGCGGCGTTGATTCCGTCGCTGCGGGCTTGCGTGCGCAGCGCGTCGACGGTGGCGAGATGGGCCCGGATGCGGTCGGCGGCGGAAGCTTGCGGCATGGTGGTCGGAGTCTATCGCCGCCATGCACGGCGCCTTAGTGACTGGTCTCTAGGGCGACGGAGACCGTCCAGATGCCGGCCATGACATAGTGCTGCTCATGCAGCACCCACACCCTTCCGGCATGGCGGCGACGCCCTCAAGCTCGACATTGGCCCGTTTGCAGCAACTCATCGTGTTCGCCACCGTGGGACTGGTCGCCGGGTGGATGGCCTGGAGCTGGGGGCGACCGGGCTGGGCTGTGGCCGTCGGAGGCGTGCTGCTGCTGTTCGGCTATGCGCTGGTGCTGGGGCTGGAGTTCTTCGCCGTCGCCCATGTGAACCGCCACGATCCTGCGCCCCAGGCGACCGCCCGCACCCTGGTGAAAGCCTGGTGGCGCGAAGTGCAGGCGGCGCCGCGGGTGTTTTCCTGGCGCCAGCCGTTTCGATGGTGGTGTCTGCCGGACGATCACGCCGCCGGGGCAACGGGTCAGCCGGCCGTGGTCTTCGTGCACGGCTTCGTCTGCAACCGTGGCTTCTGGTTGCCGTGGATGCAGAGGCTGCGCTCGCGCGGACTGCGGTACACCAGCGTCAACCTGGAGCCGGTCTTTGGGTCGATCGACGACTACATCCCGCTGATCGATGAGGCCGTGCGGCGCGCCCATGCGCTGACCGGCGTGGCGCCTGTGCTGGTGTGCCACAGCATGGGCGGGCTGGCGGTGCGCGCCTGGCGCGCCGCGACGCCCGATGCCGACAACTTGGTGCGCCACATCGTCACCATCGGTTCGCCGCACCACGGCACCTGGCTGGCGCAGTTCAGCCACTTGCCGAACGGGCGGCAGATGCGGCAGGACGGCCCCTGGTTGCGGGCGCTGCGGCAGCACGAGGAGCTGCGCTGGCCCACGGGCACCTACGCGCCGTTCACCTGCTGGTACTCCAGTGCCGACAACATCGTGTTCCCCGCCTCGACGGCCACACTGCCCGGGGCCGACAACCGCTTCGTCCACGGCCAGCCGCATGTCGCCATGGCCTTCGCGGACGAGGTGATGGAAGGGACGCTGTCCCTTCCGGCGCTCCAGGGAAGGCTCAGCCCTTGAGCACGCCGCGGCGCATCTGGTCGAGCTCCATGGTCTCGAACAGCGCCTTGAAGTTGCCCTCGCCGAAGCCCTGGTTGCCCTTGCGCTGGATGAACTCGAAGAAGATGGGGCCGAGCTGGTTTTCGCTGAAGATCTGCAGCAGCAGCTCGCCCGGTGCGCCGTCGACCAGGATGTTGCGGGCCTTGAGCGCCTCGATGTCCTCGCCGTGGTTCGGGATGCGCTTGGGCAGCAGCTCGTAGTAGGTCTCGCTGGTGTTCAGCAGCTTCAGACCTTCCATCTGCAGCGCGTCGACCGTGTCGTAGAGGTTGGTCGAGGTCAGCGCGATGTGCTGGATGCCCTCGCCCTGGTAGCGGTCCAGGTACTCCTGGATCTGGCCGGCCTTGTCGTTGCCTTCCTCGTTGATGGGGATGCGGATCTTGCCGCAGGGGCTGGTCATCGCCTTGCTCTTGATGCCGGTCTGCTGGCCTTCCAGGTCGAAGTAGCGCACCTCGCGGAAGTTGAACAGGCGCTCGTAGAAGCCGGCCCACTCGGCCATGCGGCCGCGGTGCACGTTGTGCGTCAGGTGGTCGATGACCGTCAGGCCGTGGCCGACCGGATTCAGCTCGGCGCCGGGCAGGGGGTAGAAATCCACGTCGTAGAAGCCGATGTTGCCGATGTCTCCGTCCTGGGCGCCGTTCTTGCCGCGCCAGCGGTCGATGAAATAGATGATCGAGTCGCCGATGCCCTTGATGGCCGGGATGTTCAGCTCGCCGGGGCCGGCGGCGTTGGCGTAGCCCCAGGCGCCCAGGCCGATGGCGCGCTCGTAGGCGGCCTTGGCGTCCTGCACGCGGAAGGCAATGGCGCAGACGCTGGGGCCGTGCAGGCGCGCGAAGCGCTGCGCGAAGCTGTCGGGTTCGGCGTTGATGATGAAGTTGATGCCGCCCTGGCGGTACAGCGTCACGTTCTTGTGGCGGTGTTTCGCGATCGGCTTGAAGCCCATGCGCTCGAACAGCGCACCCATGGCCGCCGGGTCCGGCGCGGCGTACTCGATGAACTCAAAACCGTCGGTGCCCATGGGGTTGTCCCAGGTGCTCAGGGCGGTCGTTGCGGAAGCGGGCAGGCTGGCGTTCATGGTGGTCTCCTTTGTGATCGGGCTGAATGCGCCACTGTAGAAGCGCAGGGTCGCACGATCGCTGCGAAATGGGGCGCGCCACTGGTCCGGATTGCATGATTCCTGCAGAATGATGCGTATGCAAGCACTGGACAAGCTCGACCGCCACATCCTGCGCAGCCTTCAGGCCGATGGGCGCGCCACCTACGACCAGATCGCCGAGGCGGTGGGGCTCTCGCCCAGCGCGGTGCTGCGGCGCGTGCGGCGGCTCGAAGAAACCGGGGTGATCGCCCGTTACGTCGCGCTGGTCAAACCGGAGGCGGTGGGCCTGGGTCTGACCGCCTGGGTGAATGTACGGCTGGAAAAGCACAGCGGGGCGGCCAAGCGCAACCCCATGGACGAGTTCCGCGCCAGCGTGATGGGCTGGCCCGAGGTGGTGGAATGCGCCGCGCTGACCGGCGAGATGGACTTCCTGTTGCGCCTGGTGGTAGCCGACATGGCCGCCTACTCGCGCTTCATGATGGATGTGCTGCTGCGTCATCCCTCGGTGCAGGACTGCAAGACCAGTTTCGTGATGGACCGGGTCAAGAGCACCACCGCCTTGCCGGTCTGACGCCGTTCATCGGGCATTTCCGGATTTAGAGCCATACGACCTTGTCGATATAGGGAAAACCCTTACATTCACGCCATGTCGAACGAGGCCACCGCCACCCCCGCACCGGAACGCACGCCCACGGCCGCCAGCGCTGCGGTGCCGATCCGTTCTATTGGCCGCTCCCACGCGGCGAGCATCCAGGCGCACCTGCTGGCGCTGACGCCCCACGACCGCTACCTCCGCTTCGGCTACGCCGCCAACGACGAGCAGATCGCCCGTTACGTGGACAAGCTCAACTTCGGGCGCGACGAACTGTTCGGCATCTTCAACCGCAAGCTGGAACTGATCGCCATGGCGCACCTGGCCTACTCGATCGACCCGAGCTGCGCCAGCTGCGCGGAGTTCGGTGTGTCGGTGTCGAAGTCGGCTCGCGGCCGGGGCTATGGCAGCCGCCTGTTCGAGCGGGCTGTGATGCATGCGCGCAATGAAGGCGTGAGCCAGCTGTTCATCCACGCGTTGTCCGAAAACACCGCGATGCTGCGCATCGCCCGCAAGGCGGGCGCGTCGATCGAGCGCGAAGGTCCCGAGGCCGAGGCGCACCTGCGCCTGCCGCCGGCCGATTTCGACTCCCGCGTCACCGAGCTCATCGATGAGCAGCTGGCCCTGACCAACTACCAGCTCAAGGCCCAGGCCAAGAACTTCTGGGATGCGCTGGCGCTGCTGCAGGAAATCCGGCAGGGCGTGCGCGATTCGCGCGACCGGATGAAGTGACTCCTCTGCGCCGCTGACGCGGCGTCTGGCCGGTGTCACGGCCTTGCGGTATCCTTTGCCGCTGTTTCAACCACCCCCTCTCCCCAGTGGCCGACAACCCCCCCAGTACGGGGCCGCAGCGCAGCCTGCGGCATGAAGACAAACGTGGATTCCTGCAGAAGCTCGCGGAATTCATCCACCCCGGGCCCGACTCCAAGGACGAGCTGATCGAGACGCTCGCCGAGGCCGAGGACAACGACATCATCAACGCCGAATCGCGCGTCATGCTCGAAGGCGTGATCCGCATCGCCGACATGAGCGCGGGCGACGTGATGGTGGCGGCACCGCGCATGGACGTGCTCGACATCGACGCACCGTTCGACGAGCTGCTGCACCTGGTCATCGGCACCGCGCACTCGCGCTTCCCGGTCTACGAGGGCGAGCGCGAGAACATCATCGGCATCCTGCTGGCCAAGGACCTGCTCAAGCTGCAGCGGGCGCCCGAGCTCAACATCCGCGCCCTGCTGCGCCCGGCCACATTCGTGCCCGAGAGCAAGGGGCTCAACGACCTGCTGCGCGAATTCCGCGGCAACCGCAACCACCTGGCCATCGTCATCGACGAGTTCGGCCGCGTGGCCGGACTCATCACCATCGAGGACGTGCTTGAGGAGATCGTTGGCGAGATCGAGGACGAGTTTGATGTGGCCGAAGATGACGGCGACATCTTCGCCCTGGCGGACGGCACCTGGCGCGTCAGCGGCGACACCGCCATCGAGCGCCTCAACGAGTCCTTCGGCCTGAAGCTGGCCGATGACGGCTTCGACACCATCGGCGGCCTGATCGCCCACACCATGGGCCACGTGCCCAAGCGTGGCGAGATGCACGAGCTCGACAGCCTGCGCTTTGTCGTGCTGCACACCAAGGGCGGTGCGGTGAAGTGGTTCAAGGTCATGCCGGTGCCCGCCGGCGCCTGAACACGCCCTCCGGCCCATGCGCAGCCTGTTCGGCAACCTGCACACGCCCTCCAGTCTGTCCCCGTTGACGGGCCTGCCGCCCGGCCGCCCGGCGCGGGGCTCGGGTGTGTTCTGGTTCCTGGTCTGTGTGCTGGGTGGTGCCCTGCAGGCCGCCTCGCTCGCCTGGCCCTGGCCGGCCTGGGCGCCGCCCGGTGTCGTGGCCGGGGCGCCCTCGGGCTGGCTGCAGATCGTCTCGCTGGCCCTGCTGGTGTTTGCGCTGCGCCACGCCCACCGCAACGGGCAAGGCTTCTGGCGCGGCTGGGTGTTCGCCTGGGTCTGGCTGGCCGGCAGCCTCTGGTGGCTGTATGTCTCTATGCACACCTACGGCGGCCTGGCCTCGTGGATGGCGGTGCTCGCCGTGGCGGCGCTGTCCGGCGCGCTGGCCCTGTTCTACGGGCTGGCGGCGTGGGCGCTGTGCGCCTGGGCGCCGCGGCCCCGCTGGCTGCAGGCGCTGCTGTTTGCTGCCCTGTGGACCCTGGCCGAGCTGGTGCGTGGCCGCTGGCTCACCGGTCTGCCCTGGGGGGCCGGCGGTTATGCGCAGGCGGACCTGATGGCCGCCTGGGCGCCCTGGGTCGGGGTCTACGGCATGGGCTTGATCGCGGCGCTGCTGGCCTACGCGCTGGCGCTCTTGGTGCCGGCCGTGTGGGGCGGGCTGCTGCGGCGGCTGCTCCCCCAGGTGCGCCGGATCGGCGGGCGCCTGCAGGCCCCTGTGCGCCACTGGACCGCGACCCTGGGCCAGGTGGGCGCGGGCGCCGTCGCCCTGGCCTTGTTGCTGAGCGTGGTGCTGGGTGAGCACTGGCGCGACGCCGGCCTGCGCGGAACGGGCGACGCGGGGCCGCTGCGCGTCTGGCTGCTGCAGGGCAACATCCCGCAGAACGAGAAGTTCGAGACCGGCACCGGCGTCGCCGCGGCGCTGTCCTGGTACCCGGCGCAGATCGCCGAAGCCGCACGCGCGAAGCTGACCGGCGCTGGCCCGGACCTGGTGGTGGCGCCCGAGACGGCCGTGCCGGTGCTGCCGCAGCAGCTGGGGCCGGAGTTCTGGGAGCCGCTGTTCGGCGTGATCGAGTCGTCGGCACCCGTGGGGTCGCCGGGCCTGGGCGTGATGGTGGGCATTCCGCTGGGGTCCATGGAGTCGGGCTACACCAACTCGGCCTGGGGGCTGTCGGCGGACATGCTCAAGGGGCGCGACGGGGGCTTCCCGGGTGAGCGCTTCTACCGCTACAGCAAGCACCATCTCGTGCCCTTCGGCGAGTTCATCCCGCCGCTGTTCCGCTGGTTCACCGACCTCATGCACATCCCGCTGGGTGACTTCGCGCGCGGCGAACTGGCGCAGCCGGGCTGGGACTGGGCGAGCCAGCGCGTGGCGCCCAACATCTGCTACGAAGACCTGTTCGGCGAAGAGCTGGCGGTCTCGTTCCGCGATCCGGCCGTGGCGCCCACGGTGCTGGTCAACCTGAGCAACATCGGCTGGTTCGGCGACACCGTGGCGATCGACCAGCACCTGCAGATCTCGCGCCTGCGGGCCATGGAACTGGGCCGCCCCATGCTGCGCGCCACCAACACCGGTGCCACCGCTGCCATCGATCACCGCGGCGTGGTGACCGAGCGCCTGCCGCGCCTGGTGCGCGACCGGCTGGAGGTCTCGGTGCGGGGCCGCACGGGCCTCACGCCCTACGCCGCCTGGGCCTCGCGCTGGGGGCAGGGGCCGGTCTGGGGGCTGTGCCTGGCGGTGGTGGCGCTCGCCCTGCTGGTGCGCCGCGTGGGCGCGCGCCGGCCGGTGCGCGCGGGCGGTGGCGACGCGCAGGCCGGCCCGTAAAATCCAAGGTTTTGCGCGGCCCGCCGTTGGGGCGGCCGCCGCGCCACACACCGCTTCACCTTGCCGACCGGCCCGTCGTCGGCGTCCGACCATGTTGACTTTCCAGCAAATCATCCTGACCCTGCAGTCCTACTGGGACCAGCAGGGCTGCGCCCTGCTACAGCCCTACGACATGGAGGTCGGCGCCGGCACCAGCCACACCGCCACCTTCCTGCGCGCCATCGGCCCCGAGCCGTGGAAGGCCGCCTACGTGCAGCCCAGCCGCCGCCCCAAGGACGGCCGCTATGGCGAGAACCCCAACCGCCTGCAGCACTACTACCAGTACCAGGTGGTGCTCAAGCCCGCGCCGGCCAACATCCTGGAGCTGTACCTCGGCTCGCTCGAAGCGCTGGGTTTCGACCTGAAGAAGAACGACATTCGTTTCGTAGAGGACGACTGGGAGAACCCCACGCTGGGCGCCTGGGGCCTGGGCTGGGAGGTCTGGCTCAACGGCATGGAAGTCACCCAGTTCACCTACTTCCAGCAGGTCGGCGGCATCGACTGCAAGCCCGCCACCGGCGAAATCACCTACGGACTGGAGCGCCTGGCCATGTACCTGCAAGGTGTGGACAACGTCTACAACCTGAAGTGGACCGAGACCATGAGCTACGGCGACGTCTACCTGCAGAACGAGAAAGAGCAGTCGGCCTACAACTTCGAGCACAGCGACGCCGACTTCCTGTTCACCGCCTTCAACGCGCACGAGAAGCAGGCCAGGCACCTGATGGAGCAGCAACTGGCGCTGCCCGCCTACGAACAGGTGCTCAAGTGCGCGCACAGCTTCAACCTGCTGGACGCGCGCGGCGCCATCAGCGTGACCGAGCGCGCGGCCTACATCGGCCGCATCCGCAACCTCGCCCGCGCCGTGGCGCAGAGCTACTACGAGAGCCGCGAACGCCTGGGCTTCCCCATGGCACCGCGCGAGTGGGTGGCGCAGATCGAGAAGAAAGCCGCCTGAGCCGGAGCAACAAGAATGACAACGAAGAACCTCCTCGTCGAACTGTTCGTGGAAGAGCTGCCGCCCAAGGCGCTCAATAAGCTGGGTGATGCTTTCGCCGGCGTGCTGGCCGACCAACTCAAGGCCCAGGGCCTGACCGCCGCCGACGCGGTGGTCACGCCGTTCGCCTCGCCGCGCCGACTGGCCGCGCACGTGACCGGCGTCGCCGCCAAAGCGGCCGACAAGGCCGTGTCGCAGAAGCTGATGCCGGTCAGCGTCGGCCTGGACGCCAGCGGTGCGCCCACGCCCGCGCTGCTCAAACGCCTGGCCGGCCTGGGCGCTGATGCCTCCGCCGTGGCCGGCCTCAAGCGCGCACCCGATGGCAAGGCCGAAGCCCTGTTCTTCGACAGCGTGCAGCCCGGCGTCGAGCTCGCCGAGGGCCTGCAGAAGGCGCTCCACGAGGCCATCGCCAAGCTGCCGATTCCCAAGGTCATGAGCTACCAGCTCGAAACGGATTGCGAACTGCCCGGCTGGTCCAGCGTGAACTTCGTGCGCCCGGCGCACGGTCTGGTGGCGCTGCACGGCGCCGACGTGGTGCCGGTCAAGGCCCTGGGCCTGACGGCGGGCAACAGCACGCACGGCCACCGCTTTGAAGCAGCCATCGATCCGGTGCCGCTGGCCGATGCCGACGCCTACGCCGCGACGCTGGCCAGGGATGGCGCGGTGATCGCCTCGTTCGCCGAGCGCAAGGCCGAAATCAAGAAACAGCTGGCCGCTGCGGCCGCCAAGGTCGGCGGCGGATGCCAGCCGATCGACGACGACGCGCTGCTGGACGAAGTGACGGCGCTGGTCGAGCGCCCGAATGTGCTGACCTGCCAGTTCGAGACCGAATTCCTCGACGTGCCGCAGGAGTGCCTGATCCTCACGATGAAGGCCAACCAGAAGTACTTCCCGCTGCTGGACGCGCAGGGCAAGCTGACCAACCGGTTCCTCGTGGTCAGCAACATCCGCCCCGACGACGCGAGCGCGGTGATCGGCGGCAACGAGCGCGTGGTGCGCCCGCGCCTGGCCGACGCCAAGTTCTTCTTCGACCAGGACCGCAAGAAGACGCTGGAGAGCCGCGTGCCGGCCCTGGCCAAGGTGGTCTACCACAACAAGCTGGGCACACAGGGCGAGCGCATGGAGCGCGTCTGCGCCATCGCCGAGACCATCGGCCTGAAGCTGGGCGGCCCCGAACTGGCGGCGCGCTCGCTGTTGGCCGCGCGCCTGGCCAAGACCGACCTCGTGACCGACATGGTGGGCGAGTTCCCCGAACTGCAGGGCATCATGGGTGGCTACTACGCGCGCCACGATGGCCTGAGCGACGACATCGCCTTCGCCATCGAAGACCACTACCGCCCACGCTTCGCCGGTGACGAGCTGCCGCGCAACCAGACCGGCGTGGTGGTGGCGCTGGCCGACAAGCTGGAAACCCTGGTCGGCATGTTCGGCATCGGCAACCTGCCGACCGGCGACAAGGACCCGTTCGCGTTGCGCCGCCATGCGCTGGGCGTGATCCGCATGCTGGTCGAGAAAGACCTGCCTTTGGCCCTGACCGAGCTGCTGTCCGCTGCCGTGCCCGCCTTCGGCGACAAGATCGGCGACGCGACGCCGGCTCTGGCCGACTTCATCTACGACCGCCTCGCCGGTGGCCTGCGCGAGCAGGGCGCGAGCGCGCAGGAAGTCGACGCCGTGCTGGCCCTGCGCCCGCAGCGCCTGGCCGACGTGGCCCAGCGCCTGCAGGCCGTGCGCGCCTTCGCCGCGCTGCCCGAGGCCCCTGCGCTCGCCGCGGCCAACAAGCGCATCGGCAACATCCTCAAGAAGTCCGAAGGTGAGGGCTCGGCGGTCAACCCGGCGCTGTTCGTGGAGCCCGCTGAAAAAGACCTTTTCGCCGCCATGCAGGCCTCCGTGCCCGCCGCCAATGCGAAGTTCGAGGCGGGCGACTACACCGCCAGCCTGCAGGCGCTGGCCGCGCTGCGCACGCCGGTGGACGCCTTCTTCGACGGCGTGATGGTGAACGCCGACGACGCAGCGCTCAAGGCCAACCGCCTGGGGCTGCTGAAGTCGCTGCACGAGGCCATGAACCGCGTGGCCGATCTGTCCCGACTTGCCGCGTAACCCGTACGATCTGGCCGTCCCGGAACACCGAAGGAAGCTCGCATGAAACTGCTGATCCTCGACCGCGACGGCACGCTCAACCGCAGCCGCGACGACCACGTGGCCTCGCCCGACGAGTGGGAGGCGCTGCCTGGCGCGCTTGAAGCCGTGGCGCGGCTGAACCAGGGGGGCTGGCGCGTCGTGCTGGCGACCAACCAGTCGGGCATTGGCCGCGGCCTGTTCGACATGGCCTCGCTCAACGCCATCCACGCCAAGATGCACCGCGCGCTGGCCGCGGTGGGGGCGCGGGTCGAGGCGATCTTCTTCTGCCCCCACGCGCCCGAAGACGCCTGCCACTGCCGCAAGCCCGAGCCCGGCCTGTTCGAGCAGGTGGCGGAGCGCTTCGGCATCCCACCCGCCGAGGTGCCGGTGGCGGGCAACGCGCTGCGCCACGTGCAAGCCGGGGCAGCGGCGGGCTGTCCGACCCACTTGCTGATGACCGGCCAGTCGGGGCATCTGCGCCGGGAAGCCGGTGTGCCCGACTCGGCGCTGGTGCCGGGGCTGCCCTCCGGCACCCTGCTGCACGACGACCTGGGTGCCTTTGCCGACTGGCTGCTGGCGCAGCCGGTGGCCACTTCATGACTTTGGTTGCTACATGATCCTGATCAATTTTCTGCGCTCGGTGCTGCACATGCTGTTCATGGTGGTGACCGTGGTGCCGTGGGCGCTGGCGGTGGTCATCGCGGCCCCGTTTCTCAACAGCACGCAGATCTACTGGATGTGCGCGCGCTGGCTCAAGCTGGCGGTCGATGGGGGCACGGTGATCCTGGGCATCCGCAACAAGGTCATCGGCTACGAAAACCTGCCCGTGGGCACGACGGCGCCGGCGGTGCTGCTGGTCAAGCACCAGTCGCTGTGGGAGACCTTCAGCATGGCGGCCCTGATGCCGCACCCGCTGGCCTTCGTGTTCAAGAAGGAGCTGCTGAAGGTGCCCTTCTTCGGCTGGGCCATGGCGCGCATGGACATGATCCACATCGACCGCGCCGACGGTGCGCGCGCCTTTGTGAAGGTCGTGCAGCAAGGGCAGCGCCTGCTCGACCAGGGCACCTGGGTGATCATGTTCCCCGAGGGCACACGCATCGCGCGGGGCGAGAAGGGCGTCTACAAGACCGGCGGCACGCGGCTGGCGATCCGCACCGGTGCGCCGGTGATCCCGATCGCCGTGACCTCGGCCAAGTGCTGGCCGCGCAAGGCCTTCATCAAGAAGCCGGGCACCGTGGAGTTCTCGATCGGCAAGCCGATCCCCAGCCAGGGCCGCGAGGCCGACGAGCTGATGCAGGAAGTGGAAAACTGGATCGAGGCGGAGATGCACCGTCTCGACCCTGAAGCCTACGCCAAGGGCTGATACGGGACATGCAGCGCTTCGTCCAGCTGGCGCTTGATTTCCTGACCGGACCCGATCCGGTGGTCCCGCCGCCGCAAACGATGGCACCGTCGCCGCGCGACGACGCGTCGCCGGCCGAGCCCATGTCGTCGGTGTTCCAGCCCGGGACCTGGCAGCACCCGCGCGCCAACCGCCGCGTGCGGCTGGCCGGTTGCGAGGTGGGCTACGAATTCAAGCGCGGCAAGCGCCGCACCATCGGCCTGTCGGTCGGGCCGGAGGGGCTGAGCGTGCGGGCGCCGCGCTGGACCACGGTCGGTGAGGTCGAGGCCTTCATCCAGGAAAAATCGGGCTGGGTGCTCGACAAGCTGCGCGCCTCGCGCGAGCGCGCCGGGGCGCTGGAGCGCGCGCGGACGGTCTGGTCCGACGGCGCGGAGTTCGACTTCCTGGGGCAGCGCGTGCGGCTGGTGCTGGACTCGGCCCATGTGTTCGCTTCCGCCGGTGCGGCGCTGGAACCGGGCGACGGGGACGCCCTGCCAGTGCTGCGCCTGGGGCTGGCCCGCACCGCGACCGAAGTCCAGATCCGGGACGCCGCACAGGCCTGGCTGATGCGGCAGGCGCAGCAGGTGTTCAGCGAAAGCCTGCAGCGCTTCGCGCCGCAACTGGGTGTGTCGTACAGCAAGCTGCGGCTGTCCAGCGCCGGCACCCGCTGGGGCAGCGCCAGCGCCGACGGCACCATCCGCCTGAACTGGCGGCTGATCCACCTCAAGCCCGAGATGATCGACTACGTGGTGGTGCACGAACTGAGCCACCTGCGCCACATGGACCACAGCCCCCAGTTCTGGGACGTGGTCGCCAGCGTGATGCCCGATCACCTGGACCGGCGCCAGGCGCTCAGGCGGGTGGCGGTGCCGCTGGGCGACTGAGAACGCCGATCAGGTGGCGGCGCCGGGGCGGCTGCGGAACAGCGCGGCCACCACGTCGGACTGCGTGATCATGCCGATCACCCGCTGTGCGTCATCGACCACCGGCATGTGGTGCAGGCCGCCGTCGGAGAACAGGCCGGCCAGGTCGCCGATGGGCTGTTCCGGCCGCGCCGATCGCACCTCGCGGGTCATGATCTCCTCGACGTAGCGGGCGGTGCTCATGACCGGCTGGCGGCGCGGGTCGGGCGCGCTGTGGCCGATGAAGAAGTCGTGCAGCGAGACGATGCCGCACAGCGTGCCGTCCGCCTCGACCACCGGCAGTGCCTTGATCTTGTGGTACGCCAGCCGGGCCCAGGCCTCGTCCACCGAGTCGCGCGGGCCGATGTGCACCACGTCGCGGGACATGATGTCGCGGCACCGCACCTCGCCCCACTGGCGCTGGCTTGCGAGCAGCTGGGCCTGCACCAGGATGTCTTCCAGGTCCTCCGGCCGGATGTCCAGCAGCTCGCCCTGGCTGGCCAGCGCGCGGGTCAGGTCGTCGTGGGTGAAGCCCAGCCGGCGGCTGGGCAGCGGGTCGCGGGTGTGGTGGGAGGGGCCCGGGGCTGGGTGGGGATGGCGCCGGTGCGTGAAGTGGTTGAACAGCAGGGCCGCCAGCATCAGCAGGCCCGAGTTGAGTGCCACCGGCGAAAGCGCGAACTGGTAGCCCAGGTGCGTCACCGCCTGCCCGCCCAGCACGGCCGTCACTGCCACCGCGCCGCCCGGCGGGTGCAGGCAGCGCAGCGCGAACATGGCCGCGATGGCCAGCGCCCCCGCCGCGCTGGCGGCCAGCCCGGTGTGGCCCAGCAGCAGGGCGCAGCTCACGCCCACCAGAGCGGAGACGGTGTTGCCGCCGAGGATGGACCAGGGCTGTGCCAGCGGGCTGGCGGGCACCGCGAACAGCAGCACGGCCGAGGCCCCCATGGGGGCGAGAAACCAGGGATCGGTGGTGCCCAGGGTGTGCAGGCTGAGCCATTCGGTGACGCACAGGCCCAGGCCAGCCCCCAGGCAGCCCAGCAGCATCTCGCGTCGGCCGACAGTCAGCGGAGCAGGGACAAGGGATCGGAGCCGGGACAGGATGGGGTGCACGGGACGGTTCTCTTGACTGGGGGCGTCATTGTAGGAACCGGGCCCGGCGCCGCGGGCATGCCCCGTTCAATCCCTTGGCTGGAAGCGGTGTACGCCGTCGTCGCCGGTGCGGCGTTGCAGCCCTCCCTGGAACCAGAGCCGGTGCAGGTGGGCCACCGATTCGCCCAGCGCAAAGGTGCTCTGGTGCAGGTCCAGCGGCCGGGGGAACAGCACCGGGATCATCTCCCAGGCGCTGTGCGGGCGTTCGGTGCAGGCGGCCATCACCTCGGCCAGCCGCTCGTCGTGGTGCTCCTGCAGCTGCCGGATGCGCTCGTGCAGACCGGTGAAGGGTTTGCCGTGCGAGGGCAGCACCAGCGTGTCGTGGGGCAGGGGCAGGTAGCGCTGCAGCGAGTCGAGGAACAGCGCCAGCGGGTCGCTCTCGGGTTCGACGTCGTAGACGCTCACGTTGGTGCTGATGCGCGGCAGCACCATGTCGCCGCTGATCAGCACGCCGAGCGCCTCGCAATGCAGCGCCATGTGTTCGGGCGCGTGGCCGTAGCCGGTGATGCAGCGCCAGCCATGGCCGCCGATGTCCACCACCTGCCCATCCATCAGGCGCCGGAACTGGTCGGGCACGCCGGGCACCAGGCCGGGGTAGTAGCCCGCCCGGGCGCGGATCTTTTCCAGGGCGTCGGCGTCGAGCAGGCCGTTGGCGCGAAAGAAGGCGGCGGCGCCGTCGCCGCCGAAGCCGGTGGTGCTGCGCGAGCCGATGCGGGCCATGTGGTAGTCCATGCCGCTGATCCACAAACGGCAGTCGTGCTCGGCGGTGCTCCAGCGCTCGCACAGCCACTGCGCCAGCCCGATGTGGTCCGGGTGCATGTGGGTGACGATCACGCGCAGCACCGGCAGGCCGTCAAGTTCGTGCTCGAAGACCTGCTCCCACTGCGCCTTCGCCTCGTCGCGGGCGATGCAGGTGTCCACCACCGTCCAGCCCTCGCGGCCGTCCAGCCGGTCGCGCAGCAGCCAGAGGTTGATGTGGTCCAGCGCAAAGGGCAGGGTCATGCGGACCCACTTCACGCCGGGCGCCACGCCGATGGCGCCGCCGGACGGGGGCAGGGCATCGCCCAGCGGGTAGTGCAGACGGGCTTCGAGCGCGTCCCTGGAGGGTGGGGTCACGGGTGTTTCCTGAAAAGCTTCCGTTAAACTGACGTTGACGTAAACGTCAAGATGCGACGCATTCTAGGGAGCGATCCCCGTCGCCGCTGTCCGAAAGCCGACACCCCCTGTGAGCACCATGGCGACCAACCCGACCTATTCCATCAGCGACCTCGCGCGCGAGTTCGATCTGACCACGCGCGCCATCCGCTTTTACGAGGACATGGGATTGATCCAGCCGCAGCGCGAAGGGCCGGGTGGGCGCAACCGCGTGTACAGCTCGCGCGACCGCACGCGGCTGAAGCTCACGCTGCGCGCCAAGCGCCTGGGCCTGTCCCTGACCGAGGCGAAGGACATCATCGACATGTACGACAGCCCGCGCGACACCGGGCCGCAGCTGCGCAAGTTCCTCGCCGTGCTGGCCGACCACAAGCGCCAGCTCGAAGAGCAGCTGGCCGATCTGATGGCCAACCTCGACGAGGTCAAGGTGCACGAGAAGGAGGCGCGGGCGCTGCTGGCCAAGGTGGAAAAGGCCGACAAGGCCTAGACTCGGCGGCTCCTTCTGCTGCCGGAGCCGCTCCATGAGCCTTGTCGCCACCACCATCGTCGCCCTGCTGGCGCTGATCCACGTCTACATCCTGGTGCTGGAGATGTTCCTCTGGGACACGCCCAAGGGCCGCAAGGCCTTTGGCCTGACGCCGGAGTTCTCGGCCGCGAGCAAGGTGCTGGCGGCCAACCAGGGCCTGTACAACGGCTTTCTGGCCGCCGGCCTGTTCTGGGGGCTGTGGCTGGGCGACGAGGGTTTCGGCGTGAAGGTCTTCTTCCTCGCCTGCATCCTGGTGGCAGGCCTGTACGGCGCCGCCACCTCCAGCCGCAAGATCCTGTTCGTCCAGGCCGTGCCGGCGGCGCTGGGCCTGCTGGCGCTCTGGTTCAGCCGCTGAGGGCGGACACCTGCGGGGCCGCCGCAGCGCCGTCGGCGTACTGCGCCAGGAACTCGGCGCTCGGCGGTATGGGCTGGATCACGTCGATCAACACCCCGTTGGGGTCGCGCACGATGAAGTGGCGCTGCCCGAAGGCCTCGTCCCGCAGGCCCAGCTGGACGTCCAGGCCTTCGGACTGCACGCGGGCGTATTCGGCATCGACATCGGCCACCTCGAAGTTCAGCAGCATCCCGCCGGCCCGGCCGCCCCGCGCGCTCGCCGGGATGCTGTCGTGGTCGCCGTCGAGGATGGCGAGGTTCACCGAAGGATCGTCTTTCGACTGCAGGTGCACGTACCAGTCGCTGCTGAACTGGCGCACAAAACGGAAATGCCGTTCATAGAACTGTGCGGTCGGTTCGACGCGATCGGTCATGAGGACGGGGTAGTACTGGGTGATCTTCATGTCGGGGCTCCGGTTGAATGCATACAATCTGCATGTATCTTCAATTTAACATACAGGCTGCATGTATGCAAAAAACCGCCGCCGCCGTTCGTCGCTCGCAGGCCGAGCGCACCGACACCACCCGTGCGGCCCTGATGGTGGCGGCGCGCGAGCTGTTCCTGGGCCGCGGCTACGCCGCCACGGGCACACCGGAGATCGTGGCCGCCGCCGGGCTCACCCGGGGGGCGCTGTACCACCACTTTGCCGACAAGACGGCGCTGTTCCTCGCGGTCGCCGAGCAACTGGCGCAGGAGGTCGCCGACGATGTGGCCCGAGGCTCGGCCCACCACGACCGCCCTGTCGACGCGCTGCTGGCGGGGGCGGAGGCCTACTTCTCCTCGATGGGTCAACCGGGCCGCGCCCGGCTGCTCTTGCTGGAAGCGCCCTCGGTGCTGACACCCGCGCAGGTGATGGCGCTGAGCGAGCGGGCCGGCTCGCAGGCACTGAAGGAGGGCCTGGCCCACCTGCTCGGCCCGGCCCGTGAACCGGTGCCGCTGCACGAGCTGACCGTGCTGCTCTCCGCCGCCTTCGACCGCGCGGCGTTGGCCATGGCTCAGGGTGAGGCCCCCGGCCCGTACCGCGAGGCATTCCGGCGGCTCTTCACCGGCCTGGCCCGGGGCTGATCGACGGTCCAAAAACGGTTGTCCCGCCCTCACGGGACCCTGCGGGCTTGCCGCCTTCCGGTGGTGTCGGTCATAATTGACGTTTACGTAAACGTAAATCAAAACCATGAGCGAGACAACACCCGACCACGAAGCCCTGCGCCAGCGCGTGCAGACCAGTCTGGACCGCCAGGGCATGATGCGGCAGCTGGGCGTCCGGCTGCTGGCCGTGGCGCCGGGCATGGTGACGCTGGCCCTGCCGTACTCCGACCGCGTGACGCAGCAGCAGGGCGGTTTCCACGGCGGCGCCATGGGCGCGCTGGCCGACATCGCCGGTGGCTATGCCGCGCTGACCGTGGCGCCCGAGGGCATGGAGGTCACCACCGTCGAATACAAGATCAACTTCCTCGCGGCCTTCCAGGGCGGCGAGCTGCAGGCCACCGGCCGCGTCGTGCGCGGCGGCAAACGCATCATCGTCACCACCGCCGAGGTGGTGCACGTGGCCCCCGACGGTCAGCGGACCGACTGCGCCGTGATGCAGCAGACCCTGGTGCCGGTGCCCAAGACCTACTGACCCTTCAACGCATTCAACGTCCCACGGAGACCCTCATGACCAACCTGCCCGGCCTCAACTTCCAGCTCGGTGAAGACATCGACGCCCTGCGCGACGCGGTGCGCGACTTCGCGCAGGCCGAGATCGCTCCGCGCGCGGCCGAAATCGACCGCAGCGACCAGTTCCCCATGGACTGCTGGCGCAAGATGGGTGAGCTGGGCGTGCTCGGCATCACCGTGCCCGAGCAGTACGGCGGCGCCAACATGGGCTACCTGGCCCACATGGTCGCCATGGAGGAGATCAGCCGCGCCAGCGCCTCGGTGGGCCTGAGCTACGGCGCACACAGCAACCTGTGCGTGAACCAGATCAACCGCAACGGCAGCGACGCGCAGAAGGCCAAGTACCTGCCCAAGCTGATCAGCGGCGAACACGTGGGTGCGCTGGCCATGAGCGAGCCGGGCGCCGGCTCGGACGTGATCAGCATGAAGCTCAAGGCCGAGGACAAGGGCGGCTACTACCTGCTCAACGGCAGCAAGATGTGGATCACCAACGGCCCCGACGCCGACACGCTGGTGGTCTACGCCAAGACCGAGCCCGAGATGGGCGCGCGCGGTGTGACCGCCTTCCTGATCGAGAAGGGCATGAAGGGCTTTTCCATCGCGCAGAAGCTCGACAAGCTGGGCATGCGCGGCAGCCACACCGGCGAGCTGGTGTTCCAGGACGTCGAGGTGCCAGCCGAGAACATCCTGGGTGGCCTGAACATGGGCGCCAAGGTGCTGATGAGCGGCCTGGACTACGAGCGCGCCGTGCTGACCGGCGGGCCGCTGGGCATCATGCAGGCGGTCATGGACAACGTGATCCCCTACATCCACGACCGCAAGCAGTTCGGCCAGAGCATCGGCGAGTTCCAGCTGATCCAGGGCAAGGTGGCCGACATGTACACCGTGCTGCAGGCGGCGCGCAGCTTCGCCTACACCGTGGCCAAGAACCTGGACCTGCTGGGCACCGAGCACGTGCGCCAGGTGCGCAAGGACTGCGCCTCGGTCATCCTCTGGACCGCCGAGAAGGCGACCTGGATGGCCGGCGAGGGCGTGCAGATCTACGGCGGCAACGGCTACATCAACGAGTACCCGCTGGGTCGCCTGTGGCGCGACGCCAAGCTGTACGAGATCGGCGCCGGCACGTCGGAGATCCGCCGCATGCTGATCGGGCGTGAGCTGTTCGCCGAGACCATGTGAATGTGGCCCCACGCTTTGCCGCTGCGCGTGTCGCCTAGGTAACATCGCCGCATGAGCACATCCATCCAGACCCTGATCGAGAACAACCGCCGCTGGGCTGCCCAGACCGAACTGGAGCGCCCCGGCTATTTCCAGAAGCTGGCGCAGCAGCAAAACCCCAAGTACCTGTGGATCGGCTGTTCCGACAGCCGCGTGCCGGCCAACCAGATCACGGGTCTGGAGCCGGGCGAGGTCTTCGTGCACCGCAACGTGGCCAACGTGGTGGTGCATTCGGACCTGAACGCGCTGTCGGTGATCCAGTTCGCGGTCGAGTTCCTGAAGGTCGAGCACATCCTGGTCGTGGGCCACTACGGCTGCGGCGGCGTGCTGGCCACGCTCAAGGGTGCACGCGTGGGCCTGGCCGACAACTGGCTGCGCCATGTGCACGACGTGAAGATGCGCCACCGCAAGCGCCTGGACCATCTGCCCATGGCGGTGCAGGAAGACGTGCTGTGCGAGATGAACGTGATCGAGCAGGTCGGCAACGTGGCGCTGACCAACGTGCTGCAGGACGCCTGGGCGCGCGGCCAGAACGTGTCGGTGCACGGCTGGTGCTATGGCCTCAAGGACGGGCTGGTCAAGGACCTGGGCGTGAGCATGAGCCACCGCGACGAGGTCATGCCCATCTTCCGCTCGGCGCTCAAGCGATACCCGCGCGCCGAGACCTGAGGCACCCGCAGGCCATGTTCCCCCAGCGGCTGGATTCGACCGTGGCCTATGACATCGCGAAAGCGATGATGGACGGGTTCAATCGCCACTACCGCCTGTTCCGCGCCGAATCCGCCCGCGCCAAGCACCGCTTCGAATCGCGCGACTGGCCGGCCCAGCAACGCGCCCAGCGCGAGCGCATCGAGTTCTACGACCTGCGCGTGCGCGAGTGTCTGCAGCGCCTGGTCAAGGAGTTCAAGGCCGACCAGCAGCCCATGGCGGTGTGGGAGCAGGTCAAGCTGCATTACATCGGGCTGCTGGTGAACCACCACCAGCCCGAGCTGGCAGAGACCTTCTTCAACTCGGTCACCACCAAGATCCTCAAGCGGGCCTACTTCCAGAACGACTTCATCTTCGTGCGGCCGGCGGTGTCCACCGAGTACATCGAGAACGACGAACCCAGGGCGCTGCCGACCTACCGCAGCTACTACCCGACGCACGAGACCATGCGCGCCGAGGTGCGCCGCATGGTCGAGGACTTCGACCTGCGCGTGCCCTTTGACGACCTGGGGCGCGACGCCGGACTGGTGCTCGAAGCCATGCGCCAGCGCTTCGATCACCACAAGCTGCGCGCCAACTTCCAGATCCAGGCGCTGTCCGGGCTGTTCTACCGGAACAAGGGCGCCTACGTGGTCGGCAAGATCATCAACGGCTTCCAGGAAGTGCCGTTCGCACTGCCCATCCTGCACAACGAGAACGGCCGCCTGGTGATCGACGCCGCGCTGTTCGGCGAGGACGACCTGCTGATGCTGTTCAGCTTCGCGCGGGCCTACTTCATGGTCGACATGGAGGTGCCCAGCGCCTACGTGCAGTTCCTGCGCAGCCTGATGCCACGCAAGCCGCGCGCCGAGTTCTACAACGCACTCGGCCTGGCCAAGCAGGGCAAGACCCTGTTCTACCGCGACTTCCTGGCGCACATGCGGCACAGCACGGACAAGTTCCGCATCGCGCCCGGCATCAAGGGCATGGTGATGCTGGTGTTCGACCTGCCGAGCTTCCCCTTCGTGTTCAAACTCATCAAGGACTTCTACCCCGCGCCCAAGGACACCACGCGCGAGCAGATCCGGGGCAAGTACCTGCTGGTGAAACAGCACGACCGCGTGGGCCGCATGGCCGACACGCTGGAGTTCTCCGAGGTGGGTTTTCCGCGCGACCGTTTCACCGACGAGCTGATCGCCGAGATCCAGAAATTCGCGCCCAGCCAGCTGGAAATCAGCGACCGCGACGGCGATGGCACGACCGAGGTCATCCTGAAGCACTGCTACATCGAGCGGCGCATGATCCCGCTGAACATCTACCTGCAGGAGGCCTTCGACACCCTGCAGACGCCCGATGTGGACGACACATCGCTGCGGCGTGCGCGCGAACAGATCACCAAAGCCGTGGTCGAGTACGGCAACGCCATCAAGGACCTGGTGGCCGCCAACATCTTTCCCGGCGACATGCTGTGGAAGAACTTCGGCATCACGCGCCACGGCAAGGTGGTGTTCTACGACTACGACGAGATCGAATACATCACCGACTGCAATTTCCGCCGCGTGCCGCCACCGCGCAACGAAGAGGACGAGATGTCGGGCGAGGTCTGGTACTCGGTCGGCCCGCACGATGTCTTCCCCGAGACATTCGAGCCCTTCCTGCTGGGCAACCCGATGGTGCGCGAAGACTTCATGAAGCACCACGCCGATCTGCTGGACGCGGCGTTCTG
This sequence comes from Hydrogenophaga sp. H7, assembly GCF_002025745.1. Lineage (NCBI taxonomy): Bacteria > Pseudomonadati > Pseudomonadota > Betaproteobacteria > Burkholderiales > Comamonadaceae > Hydrogenophaga > Hydrogenophaga sp. H7. Next base: position 29,319 of record NZ_MCIC01000017.1, read on the forward strand.
GCAGGCGCACAAGGAACGCATCGCCGCCGGACACGTGTACGACGTGTTCCCTTATGAGCGTGCCCGGCGCTTTCGCGCGCAGGCGCACAAAGAACTTCTGGACTGACTTTTTTCAAAGGAGATTCCCATGAGCAATACCACCGATCCCGTCGTCATCGTCGGCGCCGCCCGCACCCCCATGGGCTCGTTCCAGAGCGACTTCGCCAGCCTGTCCGCGCACGACCTGGGCGGCGTCGCCATCAAGGCTGCGGTCGAGCGCGCCGGCGTGAAGGCCGAGCTGGTCGACGAGGTGCTGTTCGGCAACTGCCTGATGGCCGGCCAGGGCCAGGCGCCCGCGCGCCAGGCCGCGCTCAAGGGCGGGCTGCCGCTGTCGGCAGGCGCGGTGACGCTGTCCAAGATGTGCGGCTCGGGCATGAAGGCCACCATGCTGGCGCACGACATGCTGCTGGCCGGCAGCGCCACCGTGATGGTCTCGGGCGGCATGGAGAGCATGACCAACGCGCCCTACCTGATGCTCAAGGGCCGCGGCGGCTACCGCATGGGCCACGACAAGATCTACGACCACATGATGCTCGACGGCTTGGAAGACGCCTACGAACCCGGCCGCAGCATGGGCACCTTCGGCGAGGACTGCGCCGCCAAATACAGCTTCACGCGCGAGCAGCAGGACGCCTTCGCCATCGCCTCGGTGACGCGCGCCAAGGCCGCGACCGAGAGCGGGGCCTTCGCGAAAGAGATCGCGCCCGTGACGGTCAAGGACCGCAGCGGCGAGCGCGTGGTCTCGGTGGACGAGGGGCCGGGCAAGGTCAAGCTCGACAAGATCCCTGGCCTCAAGCCCGCGTTCAAGAAGGACGGCACCATCACCGCCGCGTCCAGTTCGTCTATCAACGACGGTGCCGCCGCGCTGGTGCTGATGCGCCAGTCCACCGCCCAGGCCCAGGGCCTCAAGCCGCTGGCGCGCATCGTGGCCCACGCCACCCACGCGCAGGAACCCAACTGGTTCGCCACCGCGCCGGTGGGCGCGACGCAGAAGCTGCTGGCCAAGACGGGCTGGGGTGTGGGCGACGTGGACCTCTGGGAGATCAACGAAGCCTTCGCCGTGGTGCCCATGGCGCTGATGACCGAACTCGGCATTCCGCACGACAAGGTGAACGTCAACGGCGGCGCCTGCGCGCTGGGCCACCCCATCGGCGCCTCGGGCGCGCGCATCCTGGTCACGCTGCTGCACGCCCTGCAGGCGCAGGGCAAGAAGAAGGGCGTCGCCACGCTGTGCATCGGCGGCGGTGAAGCCACCGCCATGGCCGTTGAACTGATCTGATGGCCACCGTTCTCGTCATCGGCGCCTCGCGCGGCCTCGGCCTGGAATTCGTGCGGCAGTACCGTGCGGCGGGTGACCGCGTGATCGCCACGGCGCGCGACGATGAGGGCCTGGCGCGCCTGCGCGGTCTGGGCGCCGAACCGCTGCGCGTGGACGTGGCCGACCCTGCCAGCGTCAGCGGCCTGTCGTGGCAGCTCGATGGCGAGGAGATCGATGTCGCGCTCTATGTGGCCGGCGTCATCGACCGCGGCAACGCCACCACGCCGCCCACGCAGCAGGCCTTCGACCACCTCATGCACACCAATGTGCTGGGCCTGATGCAGGTGCTGCCGCAGGTCATGCCCATGGTGGAGGCGGCGGGCGGCGTGTTCGGCGCGCTGTCCAGCCGCATGGCGCAGATCGGTCCGGTGAGCGGCAGCGGCGCCTGGCTCTACCGCGTGAGCAAGGCGGCGCTGAACATGGCTGTGAGCAGTGCGCGTTTCGACTACCCCAAGGAGACCCTGGTGGCACTGGACCCGGGCTGGGTGCAGACCGACATGGGCGGCGGTGCGGCGCCGCTGAGCGCCGAGGCCAGCGTGCGCGGCCTGCGCACCGTGCTGGCCAGCCTGACGCCGGACGACAACGGACAACTCATCCATCACGACGGCCGCCGCGCCAGCTCGTGGTGAACCGAAACACACAAAGAGACAAGACATGCTGCTGACCCAAGACCAGGAAATGATCCGTGACGCCGTGCGCAGCTTCGCGCAGGAAGAGCTGTGGCCCAACGCCGCGCGGTGGGACAAGGAGCACCACTTCCCGAAAGACGTGCACCAGGGCCTGGCCGAACTCGGCGCCTACGGCATCTGTGTGCCCGAGGAACTGGGCGGCGCGGGGCTGGACTACCTGACACTCGCGCTGGTGCTGGAAGAGATCGCGGCCGGCGACGGCGGCACCAGCACCGCCATCAGCGTGACCAACTGCCCCTACAACGCCATCCTGATGAAGTACGGCACACCCGACCAGCAGCAGCAGTGGCTGGTGCCGGCGGCGCGCGGCGACATCCTGGGCGCCTTCTGCCTGACCGAGCCGCACGTGGGCTCCGACGCCTCCGGCCTGCGGACCACGGCGGTGCGCGAGGGCGACGAGTACGTCATCAACGGCGTCAAGCAGTTCATCACCAGTGGCAAGAACGGCCAGGCCGCGGTGGTGATTGCCGTGACCGACAAGGGCGCGGGCAAGAAGGGCATGAGCGCCTTCATGGTGCCCACCGACAACCCCGGCTGGCAGGTCGCGCGGCTGGAAGACAAGGTCGGCCAGCACAGCAGCGACACCGCGCAGATCAACTTCGACCACTGCCGCATTCCGGCCGAGAACCTGATCGGCCAGGAAGGCGAGGGCTACAAGATCGCCCTGAGCGCGCTCGAAGGCGGGCGCATCGGCATCGCGGCACAGAGCGTGGGCATGGCGCGCAGCGCGCTGGACGTGGCCATCGCCTACGCCAAGGAGCGCCAGAGCTTCGGCACGGCCATCTTCAACCACCAGGCCGTGGGTTTCCGGCTCGCCGAGTGCGCCACGAAGCTCGAAGCCGCGCGCCAGCTGATCTGGCACGCCGCCGCCCTGCGCGACGCCGGCCGGCCCTGCCTGAAGGAAGCCGCCATGGCCAAGCTGTTCGCCAGCGAGACCGCCGAACAGGTGTGTTCCGCGGCGATCCAGACGCTGGGCGGCTACGGCTATGTGAACGATTTCCCGGTCGAGCGCATCTGGCGCGACGTGCGCGTCTGCCAGATCTACGAAGGCACAAGCGACGTGCAGAAGATCATCATTCAGCGAGCGCTGTAAGCGCTGGCTACCCCCGGCCCGGGGGTACGATCCAGCCCTATGAAGATCATCATTTTGGGCGCCGGCCGGGTTGGCGAAAGCGTGGCCGAGAGCCTGGTGTCCGAACAGAACGACATCACCGTCATCGACCAGGACCCCGCCCGGTTGCGGCTGCTGGAAGAGAAGCTGGACCTGCGCGGCGTGGTGGGCAACGGCATCCAGCCTTCGGTGCTGGCCGAGGCCGGCGCGCGCGATGCCGACATGGTGATCGCCTGCGCCGCGGCGGACGAGTCCAACCTCGTGGTCTGCAAGGTGGCGCACGACGTGTTCAACGTGCCCACCACCATCGCCCGCCTGCGTTCGCCCGAATTCATCGAGGGCGACGAGCTGCTGGGAAAGGGCGGTTTCGCGGTGGACAACGTGATCTGCCCCGAAGAATCGGTCATGCGCTACATCCACCTGCTCATCAGTTACCCCGAGGCGCTGCAGGTGGTCAAGTTCTCGCAGAACCGCGCAGCCCTGGTGGTGGTGCGCGCGGCGGCCGGTGGCGCGGTGGTGGGCCACACCATCGCCGAGATGCGCAACCGCATTCCTCATGTGGAGATGCGCATCGTCGCGCTCTACCGCCTGGACACCGAGATGGAGGCCACGCCCTCGACCCGCATCCTGCCGGGCGACGAGGTCTTCGTGCTGGCCGACGTGCGCGAGATCCGGATGGTGCTCGCCGCCATCCACAACATCGACAAACCGGTGCAGCGCGTGATGATCGCCGGCGGCGGCAAGGTGGGGCTGCGGCTGGCGCGCAGCCTGGTCGGGCAGTGCGAGGTCAAGCTCATCGAGAGCGACCGCAAGCGCTGCGAGTACCTGGCCAGCCAGTTGCCGTCGAACATGCTGGTCCTCAACGGCGATGCGGCCGACGAGGACCTGCTGGAGGAAGAAAACGTCGGCGACATGGACATGTTCCTGGCCCTGACCAGCGACGACGAGGACAATATCATGTCGGCCATGCTGGCCAAGCGGCTGGGCGCCAACCGCGTGCTGTCGCTGATCAACCGCCGTGCCTACGCCGACATGATGCAGGGCAGCACCATCGACATCGCGATCTCGCCCTCGCAGACGGTGATCGGCGAGCTGCTGGCGCACCTGCGGCGCGGCGACGTGGCGGCGGTGCACAGCCTGCGCCGCGGTGCGGCCGAGGCGCTCGAAGGCGTGGCGCGCGGCGACATCAAGACCTCGAAGCTGGTGGGCCGCCGGATCGACGAAATCCGGTTGCCGCAGGGCGCCCGTTTCGGCGCCATCGTGCGCGGCGATGGCCGCGACTCCGAGGTGCTGATGCCGCACCACGACACCGTCATCGAGGACGGCGACCACGTGATCATCTTCATTCCCCACAAGCGCCTGGTGCGCGAGGTGGAGAAGCTGTTCCAGGTCGGCGCCACCTTCTTCGGCTGATTCCATGCGCATGCTGTTTCCCGCGCTCAACGTGTTCTCGCGCGTGCTGGTGGCGTTCGCCTTCGCCTTCCTGGTGCCGCTGGCCTGGGCCTGGAGCGAGGACCACGAGCAGTACCGCTACGTCTGGGAGGGTTCGTTCGCGCTGGCCGCCGCCAGCGGCTGGCTGCTCTGGGTCCTGACGCGCAGCCACCGGCGCGAACTGCAGGCGCGCGACGGCTTTCTGCTCGTCAACATGGTCTGGCTGCTGCTGCCCGCTTTCTCGGCGGTGCCGCTGATGTTCACCGTGCCCGACATCAGCTGGAGCAAGGCCTACTTCGAAGCCATGAGCGCGCTGACCGCCACCGGTGCCACCGCGTTGTCGGGGCTGGACGCGCTGCCGGTGTCGGTCAATGTCTGGCGCTGCTTCCTGCAGCTCATCGGCGGCCTGGGCATCATGCTGCTGGTGGTGGCGGTGCTGCCCATGCTGGGCCTGGGCGGCATGCAGCTCTACAAGGCGGAGACGCCCGGCCCGATGAAGGACACCAAGTTCACCCCGCGCATCGCCGAAACGGCGCGCGGCCTCTGGGGCGTGTACTTCCTGTTCTCGGGCGCCTGCCTGCTGGCCTACCGCTGGGCCGGTATGGGCTGGGCCGACGCCTTCATGCACATGTGCACCACCATGGGTCTGGGCGGGTTTTCGTCTTACGACGCGAGCCTGGGCCACTTCGACTCGCTGCGGGTGGAGCTGGTGGCGACCTTCTTCATGGCCATCTCGGGCATCAGCTTCGTGCGCTACTTCGTGGTGCTGCGCACCCGCAGGCTGACCCCGCTGACGCACGACCGCGAGATCCGCACCTACGTGGCGGTGCTGCTGGTGGCCATCCTGCTGGTGGCGCTGCTGCTGATGGTGCACGGCGTGCACACCCGTTTCGAGGACGCGCTGCGCGACAGCGCCTTCCACGTGGTGTCGATGGCCACCACCACCGGCTACGCCACCACCGACTTTTCCCAGTGGCCGGTGTTCGCGCCGGTGCTGCTGATCTTCCTGGGCACCTTCGTCTCGTGCGCCGGCTCCACCGGCGGCGGCATCAAGATGGTCCGCATGATCCTGCTGATCAAGCAGGCGCGGCGCGAGCTGGTGCGCATCATCCACCCGCGGGTGGTCAACCCGGTCACGCTGGGCGGGCAGGTGGTGCCTCTGCCGGTGATGACGTCCGTGCTGGGCTACATGCTGATCTACGGTGCCGCCACCATGGGCCTGACCTTCCTGATGCTGTTCACCGGGCTGGACATCGTCACCGCGTTCAGCGCGGTGGTGGCCACGGTCAACAACATCGGTCCGGGGCTGGGCCAGGTCGGCCCGGCCAGCAACTTCGGCGTGCTGGGCGACCTGCAGCTGAACATGCTGAGCTTTGCGATGGTGCTCGGGCGGCTGGAGCTGCTGTCGTTCCTCGTGCTCTTCACAGGCGCGTTCTGGAGGCGTTGAAACCGGGCGCAGCCGGCCTCAACGAGGGCGCTCAGTTCGGTGCGGCGGGGATGGCCAGGCCTTTTTCCACCGCGGGACGGGCCACGAAGGCAGCCAGCACGCGCTGCACCTCGGTGAATTCGCTATAGCCCACCAGGTCGCCCGCCTTGTAGCGCTCGACCAGGTTGCGCACCCAGGGCAGGATGGCGATGTCGGCAACCGTGTACTCGTCGCCCATGATCCAGCTGCGGCCCTTCAGGCGCTGGTTCAGCACGCCCAGCAGGCGCTTCGATTCGCCGGTGTAGCGGTCGCGCGGGCGCTTGTCTTCGTAGTCCTTGCCACCGAAGACGGTGAAGAAGCCCACCTGGCCGAACATCGGGCCGACGCCGCCCATCTGGAACATCAGCCACTGCAGGGTTTCGTAGCGGCGCGCCGGGTCGGCGGGCAGGAACTTGCCTGTCTTCTCGGCCAGGTAGACCAGGATCGCGCCCGACTCCCACAGCGCCAGCGGCTGGCCACCGGGGCCGTTCGGGTCCAGGATCGCCGGGATCTTGTTGTTCGGGTTGAGCGACAGGAACTCGGGTGTGAACTGGTCGTTGGTGTCGAAGCTCACGCGGTGCACCTCGTAGGGCAGGCCACATTCCTCCAGCATGATCGAGACCTTCACGCCGTTGGGCGTGGGCAGGCTGTAGAGCTGCAGGCGGTCGGGGTGCTCTGCGGGCCACTTGCGGGTGACGGGAAAAGCGGACAGGTCGGTCATGTCAATCTCCTTTGCGGCCCGTACCCTAGCAGCTTGGCGCCGGCCCTGCAGGGCACGCTACGATGGCCTTTTCGCCCACCCACCGGACAGGAGACACCACCATGCCGATCACCAAGGGGTTCCGCGCCCTCGTCGACGAAGCCAACGCGCAGATCACCACCTACAGCGTCGAACAGGTGCGCGCCCGCATGGGCAGCGACCCGACGCTGCAGATCGTCGACATCCGCGACCCGCGCGAGCTGGAGCGCGAAGGCACGGTGCCCGGCTGCGTGCACGCGCCGCGCGGCATGCTGGAGTTCTGGGTCGACCCCGACTCGCCCTATTTCAAGCCGGTGTTCGGCGACGAGGGCAAGGAGTTCGTGCTGTTCTGCGGCGCCGGCTGGCGCAGCGCGCTGGCCACCAAGGCGCTCAAGGACATGGGCATGACCAACGTGGCGCACATCGACGGCGGCTTCACCGCCTGGGTGAAGGCGGGCGCGCCCACGGAAACACTGGAAGCGCACAAGGCGGCCAGCAAGGCGGCGCGCGGATGAGCGTTGGCACCGCATGCCCCTGTGGCCGCACCGATGCGCGCGGCCGCGCGACGGCCTACGAAGCATGCTGCGGCCGCTACCTCGACCACGACACCCCTGCGCCCGACGCCGAGTGCCTGATGCGCTCGCGCTACAGCGCCTTCGTGCTCGGCCGGGTGGGCTATCTGGAAGCCAGCTGGCACGCCAGCACCCGGCCCGCCGGGCTCACGCTGGAGCCGGGGCAGAAATGGCTGGGGCTGGAGGTGAAGCGGCACCGCGTGATCGATGCCGAGCACGCCGAGGTCGAGTTCGTCGCCCGTTCGCGCCTGGGCGGGCGCGGCGTGCGCCTGCACGAAACCAGCCGCTTCGTGCGCGAGGGCGGGCGCTGGTACTACGTTGACGGAGACATGCATTGATGGAACGGTTTGACGCGGTCCTGTTCGACTGCGATGGCGTGCTGGTGGACAGCGAGCCCATCACCAACGGCGTGCTGCGCCAGATGCTCAACGAGGCGGGCTGGGCGCTCACACCCGCCGAGTGCGAACACCATTTCATCGGCCGCGCGGTGCGCGACCAGCGCGCGCTCATCGAAGCCGAGACTGGAAAGCCGCTCACCGAAGAGTGGATGCGCGCCTTCTACGCGCGCCGCAATGAGCGCCTGGTGGCCGAGTTGCAGGCCGTCGCCGGCGCGCTGGACGCGGTCATCGCCGCGCACGGCCACACGGCGGGCCGCATCGCCTGCGCTTCGGGTGCCGACCGGCCCAAGGTGGTGATGCAGATCGGCATGGCCGGCATGGCGCCGTACTTCGGGGAGCGCATCTTCAGCGGCCACGACCTGCCGCGCTCCAAGCCGCACCCCGACGTCTACCTCGCCGCGGCCGCGCACCTGGGCGTGGACCCCGCGCGCTGCCTGGTGATCGAAGACACCGCCACCGGCGCGCAGGCGGGCCTCGCCGCGGGCGCCACCGTCTGGGGCTACTGCCCGCACGGCGACGGCCGCGCCTTCGGCGGCCTGCCGGTGGCTCGGGTGATGCAGCACATGGGCGAACTGGTGCAGCACCTCGCCCCGCTGCGGTAAAAACAGGCCATGCCCATCACCCGCCGACAACTCCTGCTCCGTTCTTCCGCTCTGCCGCTGGCCAGCCTGGGCTTGGCGGGTTGCGCCACCGTCGACAAACCCAGCGTGCAGGCGCGGCTGCAGGGCCGTTCCATCACCGTCATCAGCACCGTGGGCACCACGCTGCGCTTGTCCTGGCGCGGCACCACGCCGTTCAACAACGAATTCGGCGAGGCCTTCGTGCCCGGCTGGGGCCTCAAGGAACAGCTGGAGAACAGCACGGTGGAACTGCTCAAGGCCTCGGGGCGCTTCTCCAGCGTGCAGCGCGTCACCATCACCTCGACCCGCCGCGAAGAAGCGCTCAAGGAGCTGAAGGAACTCAAGACCCCCACCGACCACGTGCTGCTGCTCTCGGCCGCACCCTCGGGCGACAGCCTCTGGGACACCCGGGAGGGGTTCAACGGTCTGGGCATTGCCCAGCGCAGCATCGTGCGGGTGAACACCGAATCCGCCGCGCACGTCTCGCTGCGCGCCGACCTGCTGGTGCCCAGCACCTTCGGCGCGGTGCTCGGTGAGGCCACGGTGAACACCGCCCAGCGAGTGCCCGCACCGGCCCTGCTGACCGGCCCGCGGCTCAATGAAGATGTGGCGGCTGCGGCGCGCGAATCGCTGAAAGTGCAGGTGGACGCGGCGCTGCAGAGCCTGGTGAGCCAGCTGGGGCTGGGCAAGGCGGTGGTGCCTGCGCCGGCACCCGCTGCGGCGCCAACGGCTTCGCCGCTCGCACCACCCGCTCCGGCTCCGGCGGCGCCGACGGTACAGCCCGCCAGGCCGTCGGCAAGCGCCCATCCGGTGGCGCCGACGGCGGTGGAGGGGCGGGGGATTCCAGGGCCGTCGGCGGATGGGGCGCCAGCGGGACGCTGACGCTGCGCGGAATCCATGTCCTAGAGTTCAGATGTGGGTGATCAACCTATTTGGTTGAGCTGCAGTTTCCGGGAAGAGCCATGTCCAGTTCCACCACATCGGTCATGCCTTGCCTTTCCTGAACCTGCACAAGCCCCGCTCCGCCAACAAATGCGCCCATCTTGATGAACTGCTTGATGAAGTAGTTCTTGCCTGACTCAAAAAGGAGTTCCAGGCTGTTTGGAGAAAACTCGGATTCCGTGTCGATTCGGTGGGTTTTACCGCCCTCAACCTCGGTGTAGAAGAAAACGTCTGGCGCGCTTTCTCCGATGCATTTGTCGTCCACCCAGATGTCTTTTTTGAGTGCCCGGCCCATGTAGCTGTTTCTGTAGATGTAGAGGCCAGCATTCCCAGGGCTGGGCGGATTGAACTCCTTGGCCTTCGCCGATTGTTCCTTGGATGCCATGTTCACGGATGCGCATCCGGACATGAGCAGGGCGGCGGCGATGACAGCGATAGATGTAATCTTCATTGAATTTTTGTTGCGATGGCTTGTAAATAGGGAAGGTGCACGCCCATTCGATTGGTTGCGCGCGTGCAGTGTATTCGGTCAAAAAACTGGAATCGGTTGCTTCCGATCGAGGGGAGGGAAAGTCGACCGCGCTGAATTGCGATTCGCTTTGAAAAGACTCTGAAGGTCGGCAGCCGGTGGTGCCGGGGCTCTCAGTTCAATGCGGCCAACCCCGTCCGCAACGTCTCCACCCGCTCCCGGTTCACCCCGAAGTCCTTGCGCCCCACGCGCGAGGCCGAGCGCACCTGCACCACCTGCTGGACCGGGTCGACCCAGAGTTCGAGGTCGTCGACGAATTTCATCCAGCGCGTGGTGCACTGGGCGTAGAGGTAGCCGTCGCCTCCGTCCTCAACGATCGTCACGCCCGGCATGTCCTGCAGCAGCTGCCGGAGGCGGGCCAGGGTGGCGGGGCCGTCGCCTTGGAGCGGCAGCGGCGCAATCTCGGCGTAGGCGCGCATGGGGTGGTCGGGGTAGAGACCGGCCTGGCTGCTGACGCTGTTTTCAGTGGCAGAGGGTGGTTTGAGCCGGCCGTCTTTCACACCGAGGTCGTCGGGCATGCGACCGCCGAGCAGCCCGAGCTGTCCGGCCAGCACAAGAGTGGTGACCGCTACCAGCAAGGCGCACAAGGTCCATTTGAGCAGTGCCATCAGGGTCTCCGGGTGAGGCGTCACCTATTGTGGCGCGTGGCTATTGGACGTGATGTCAACGCGCACAGGCTCGTCTTTCGGTGGCCGAAGCGGTGACCGATCCACGGTGTTGCGCAGGATCCCCCGCGCCGGGGGGTGTGCGTAGCCCCGGGGTGTCAACCTCGTCGGCTGATGATCTGAACGGGAGCCCTCCGCTGAACCCATTCGGCGGCAGCGGGGGCGGGCCGGGTTTGACAGGCTTCCTGGCATCGCCCTATAGTCGAGCCATGGCGTTGTTGTCGCACTCCATTCCAATGACATTCGCACCCTGTGTGGCGTCGAAGCGGGGTGGTGCAGCGCTGTTCCACCCGGAACGGCCCAGAGTCTGCTTGACGGCCGCAGACTCCTAAGCCCGGCGATACGCGTTACTCGCAGCGCATCATCCCTATCGCCGGGCTCATCTGAAGCGAGACAGTGGTCGACCGCATGCGGTCCCGCACATTCAGATCTCGCGCTTTCCCTCTTCGCGTCGTAGACGTGCTTTCTCAGCACGTTGTGTTCTTGCACGTGACGACGCTTGCTCGCCCCTCCGTGGTTCCTTGATGCCCGTTCCTTGACGTTCGGTGCTGAACCATCTTTGTCAAACAGGAGTTTTATGAATGTTCACCACCACAGTCTTTGGCCGCCGCCCGACAACGCCAACTGCCACAGCAGGGTGCTCGCAGGCGCTGTCGAGATGAACACACCTTTCATTGCCCTTTGCCCCGAGATCACGCGCTCCAACGCGCTGACGCTGACGGACTGGCTGGAGGATGAGGCGGTCACTCGCTACTTGAGCGATTCGCGCAACGTCTCCCGAATGATCGAGCAGGTTCTCGGTCGGGTTCAGTTGCCCATCCTGACCCATTTGTTCAACCAGGGCGGGCGGTTCTTCATGGCCTGCGACCAGCACGACGTGCCGGTGGGCTTTGTGCGTCTGGTCAAGACGGGGTCGAACTGCGAGATGGTCCTGGTCATTGGGAACCGCGACAACTGGGGGCGCAAGCTTGGCGCGAGCGCGATCCGAGAAGGCATGAAGCTCGCCTTCTTCGAGATGCGGGCCGAGAGGCTCATCGCCAACATCCACCCGGACAACGTTAGATCATTGAACGCTTTCCTGCGAAGTGGCTTCGTGCTGCACAGCGAAACGCCAACGATCAAGTCGCTGGTCATGGAATCGGCGCGCTATCTCAGACTGTTGCGGGAAAGTCCTGCGGTTCATGTCGCCGACATTCACATCACCGAGGTCGACAAGGCCCGTCTCAGGAGCTTGGTCGACCTCGAGCCAGGGTCGGAGATTTTCGAGCTGGAGCACGAAATCGAGCGCGCCGTCGTCGTCGATCCCAGGGAGGTGGCGGAGGACGTTGTCACGATGAACTCAAGGGCCTTGCTGAAGGTGGATGACGAAGAGCGGGAGGTTGTGCTGGTATACCCGGAAGATGCAGACGATCACGCAGGGAAGCTGTCGGTGTTCTCCGGTATCGGCACCGCGATCCTGGGCTACAAGGAAGGCGATGCCTTCAATTGGCGGATGCCGAACCGGACTTGCCACATCCGCATTGGCAAGGTGCTGTATCAGCCGGAGGCTGCGGGCCACTACCACCTGTAGGTCGGCACGGAGTGCATTCGCTGCGGATCGCGTCTGAGCCGCTGTGGCGCCTGCCACGGTCGCGCTTCACCGCATGGCCCTCCACTCGCCCGGAGCCATCCCGGTCCAGGTTTTGAACGCGCGGATGAAGCTCTTTTCGTTCAGGAAGCCGGTCGCCGCGGCAATCTGCTTGATGGGGCGATTCGTGCGCTGCAGCAGCGCCATCGCGCGCTCGCGCCGCACCTCGTCTTTCAGGGCCTGCAGCGTGGCGCCTTCTTCCTTCAGTTGCCGGTGCAGGGTGCGCGCCGAGGTGTGGAGCAGGGCGGCCAGGTCGTCGGCGTTGTGGGCGTCCTGGGGCTGACTCAGCAGCACCTGCCGCACCCGCTGCACCAGCAGGCGGTCGCGCCGGTAGGGGCGGACCTGGATGGGCAGCGCGCGCTGCAGCATCTGGTTCATCGCGGCCTCGTCGCGCTTGATCGGCAGGGCCAGGTAGCGGGCATCGAAGCGGATCGAGGTGTCTTCCGCATCAAAGCGCGTCGGACCGTCGAACAGCACGCGGTAGGTCTCGGCGTGCGGCGGCGCGGAGTAGGGGAAGCTGGCGCCCAGCAGCGGGATGCGCGAGTCCACGAACCAGCAGGCCAGGCCGTGGATATTGCGCAGCACCGAGACGAAGCAGAACTCGCGCAGCGAACCGTCGCCGCCGGGCGGACGGTGTTCGCCGAGCACGATGCGGGCCTCGTCGCCCTCGGTCTGGACGGCGAGCGTGATGTCGCGCGTGAGCAGGCCGTGGTGGCGGCACCAGCGCTTGAGCGCCACGCCCAGCGTCGGCGCCGACAGCGAGGCGCGGGCGAGCATCCCGTAGCTGCCCCAGGGCAGGGGGCGGGCGAACCAGCCCAGACCTTCGTCGTCGAGCTCCTGCATGGCGGCGGCCGACAGCCACTCCATCTGCAGGGCGGTGATGCGGGCGCCGGGCCGGTCCAGATCGGCTGGCGCGATTTGTGCGGCGGCGAGCGCGGCGTCGGGCGCCAGCTGCCGCAGCGCATAGGCGCGTGCAATCGCCTGCACAAAGGCCATCGGGGTGGCCGCGACGACAGTGCTGCGAGCGTGGGCGTTCGGGCGCGGGGCGGGCATGGCCGGAGTCTGCCACGTATGGCGCGATTTGTAACCTGTTTGCCCGCCCCGAAACCGGGGCAGGCCGCTATGCTGGTGACCGGATTTCGCCTGTACGCCAGAGGAGACAAACCCCATGGACCTGACGCTGAGCCACGCCGCGGGCCGCACCGATGTGCCCCTGATCGAACAGACCATCGGCGCCTTCTTCGACGCCATGGCCGCGCGCCACCCGCAGCGCGAGGCGCTGGTGAGCGTGCACCAGGGCCGGCGCTACACCTACGCCGCGCTGGCGGCCGAGGTGGACCGGCTGGCCAGCGCGCTGCTGGGCCTGGGCCTGAAGCCGGGCGACCGCATCGGCATCTGGTCGCACAACAATGTGGAATGGGTGCTGATGCAGCTGGCGACCGCCAAGGTCGGCCTGGTGCTGGTGAACATCAACCCCGCCTACCGCACGGCCGAGCTGGAGTACGCGCTCAACAAGGTGGGCTGCAAGGCGCTGGTGTCGATGGCAACCTTCAAGACCAGCGACTACCTGGGCATGCTGCGCGAGCTGGCGCCCGAGCTGGCCACCTGCGCGCCCGGCGCGCTGCAATCGGCGCGCCTGCCGGCGCTGCGCACGGTGGCCTGGATCGACGTGGCGGGCGAGGGCACCGAGCAGCCGGGCATGCAACGCTTCTCCGCGCTGCTGGCCAGCGGCCAGGTGGGCGACCCGCGCGTGGCGCAGGCCGCCGCGGGCCTGACAGCGAACGACCCGATCAACATCCAGTTCACCAGCGGCACCACGGGCTTTCCCAAGGGCGCCACGCTGACCCACCGCAACATCCTGAACAACGGCTTCTTCATCGGCGAGTGCATGAAGCTCACGCCGGACGACCGTCTGTGCATCCCGGTGCCGCTGTACCACTGCTTCGGCATGGTGCTGGGCAACCTGGCCTGCTTCACGCACGGCAGCACCGTGGTCTACCCCAGCGACGCCTTCGACCCGCTGGCCGTGCTGCAGACGGTGCAGGCCGAAAAGTGCACCGGCCTGCACGGCGTGCCGACCATGTTCATCGCCGAGCTGGACCACCCGCGCTTCAAGGAGTTCGACCTGCACACCCTGCGCACCGGCATCATGGCCGGCTCGCCCTGCCCGGTGGAAGTGATGAAGCGGGTGCAGGCCGACATGCACATGGGCGAGGTGACGATTGCCTACGGCATGACCGAGACCAGCCCGGTGAGCTGCCAGAGCAGCACCGACACCCCGCTGGACAAGCGTGTGTCCACCGTGGGCCTGGTGCAGCCGCACCTGGAAGTGAAGATCGTCAACCCCGAAACCGGTGCTACCGTGCCACGCGGCGAGCGCGGCGAATTCTGCACCAAGGGCTATTCGGTGATGCACGGCTACTGGGGCGACCCGGCCAAGACGCGCGAAGCCATCGACGCCGACGGCTGGATGCACACCGGCGACCTCGCCACCATGGACAGCGAGGGCTACGTCAACATCGTCGGCCGCATCAAGGACATGGTGATCCGCGGTGGCGAAAACATCTACCCGCGCGAGATCGAAGAATTCCTCTACCGCATGCCGCAGGTGCAGGACGTGCAGGTGGTCGGCGTGCCCGACCAGAAGTACGGCGAAGAGTTGTGCGCCTGGGTCATCGTCAAGCCCGGCCAGAGCCTGGACGAGGACGCCGTGCGCGCCTTCTGCAAGGGCCAGATCGCGCACTACAAGGTGCCCCGCTACATCCGCTTCGTCGACGCCTTCCCGATGACGGTGACCGGCAAGATCCAGAAGTTCAAGATCCGCGACGCCATGAAGGACCAGCTGGGGCTGGCCGAAGCCAAGACCGCCTGAACCAGAGCACACCATGCCCGCACTCGACACCAAACTCAACGCCCGCTCCGCCGACTTCCAGGCCAACGCCGCCGCCATGCGCGCGGTGGTCGACGACCTGAAGGCGCAGATCCAGAAGGCCACGCTCGGCGGTGGCGAGGCCGCCCGCGCCAAACACACCGCACGCGGCAAGCTGCTGCCACGCGACCGGGTGCAGATGCTGCTGGACCCGGGCACGCCGTTTCTGGAGCTCAGCCCGCTGGCCGCGATGGGCATGTACCCGGACCGCGACGGCAGCGACAGCGCGCCCTGCGCGGGTGTCATCGCCGGCATCGGCCGCGTCAGTGGCGTGGACTGCATGATTGTCTGCAACGACGCGACGGTGAAGGGCGGCACCTACTACCCGCTGACCGTGAAGAAGCACCTGCGCGCGCAGGAAGTGGCGCAGCAGAACAACCTGCCCTGCATCTACCTGGTGGACTCGGGCGGCGCCAACCTGCCGAACCAGGACGAGGTCTTCCCCGACCGCGACCACTTCGGCCGCATCTTCTTCAACCAGGCCAACATGAGCGCGCAGGGCATCGCGCAGATCGCGGTGGTCATGGGCTCGTGCACGGCCGGCGGCGCCTACGTGCCGGCCATGAGCGACGAGACCATCATCGTCAAGAACCAGGGCACCATTTTCCTGGGAGGCCCGCCGCTGGTGAAGGCCGCCACCGGCGAGGTGGTGAGCGCCGAGGACCTGGGTGGTGGCGACGTGCACACGCGCCTGAGCGGCGTGGCCGACCACCTGGCGCAGAACGACCTGCACGCGCTGGCCCTGGCGCGCCAGGCGGTGAAGAACCTCAACGCCCGCAAGGTCCCGCCGATCACGACCATCGACCCGGTCGCGCCGCTGTACCCGGCCGAGGAGCTGTACGGCGTGATCCCGACCGACACGCGCAAGCCGTTTGACGTGCGCGAGATCATCGCCCGCATCGTCGACGGCTCGGAGTTCGACGAGTTCAAGGCGCGCTTCGGCACCACCCTGGTCTGCGGCTTCGCGCGCATCGAAGGCATGCCGGTCGGCATCATCGCCAACAACGGCATCCTGTTTTCCGAGTCGGCGCTCAAGGGCGCGCACTTCATCGAACTGTGCTGCCAGCGCAAGACGCCGCTGGTCTTCCTGCAGAACATCACCGGCTTCATGGTCGGCCGCAAGTACGAGAACGAAGGCATCGCGCGCAACGGCGCCAAGATGGTGACGGCCGTGGCCACCGCTGCGGTGCCCAAGTTCACCGTCATCATCGGCGGCAGCTTCGGCGCCGGCAACTACGGCATGTGCGGCCGGGCCTACAGCCCGCGCTTCCTGTGGATGTGGCCGAACGCGCGCATCAGCGTGATGGGTGGTGAGCAGGCCGCGAGCGTGCTGGCCACCGTCAAGCGCGACGGCATCGAGTCCAAGGGCGGCAGCTGGAGCGCTGAAGAAGAGGCGGCCTTCAAGGCTCCCATCAAGGAGCAGTACGAGGTGCAGGGCCACCCGTACTACGCCACCGCGCGCCTGTGGGACGACGGCGTGATCGACCCGGCCGACACGCGCCGCGTGCTGGCCCTGGGCCTCTCCGCCTCGCTGAACGCGCCGATCCCGGACACCAAGTTCGGCCTGTTCCGCATGTGAGGTCGGCATGGACGCCCGCGCCCACTTCCTGCAGCTCGCCCGCTACAACGTGTGGGCCACACGCCGCCTGCTCGACGCGGTGGCGAATGTGTCCGAGGCCGACTACCGCAAGGACGTGGGCCTGTTCTTCAAGAGCATCCACGGCACGCTGAACCACCTGCTGGTGGGCGAGCACATGCTGTGGTATCCGCGTTTTGCCCGGGGCGTCTCGCCCAAGGTGGAGCTGAACGCCGAGGTCGAGCCCGACCGCGACCGGCTGGGCCAGGCGCTCAAGGGCGGCGCGGCCAACTGGCTGCCTCTGATCGAGGGCTGGCCCGCCGAGCGCTTCGACGGGGCCCTGAACTACACCAACATGCGCGGCCAGGTGATGAGCCTGCCCTTTGCGCCTACGCTGGCCCACGTGTTCAACCACGGCACGCACCACCGCGGCCAGATCACAGCGGCGCTGACCGCGCTGGGTCACGCCAGCCCGGAGCTGGACCTGGTGTACCTGCTGCAAGAGGAAGCCTCGAAATGACGACCCCCACGACCATGGCCCTGACCGTCAAGGTGCAGGACCGCACCGCCCGCATCACGCTCACCCGCCCCGAAGTGCGCAATGCCTTCAACGACGAAGTGATCCAGCAGCTCAAGGCCGCGTTTGAAAGCGTGGGTGCGCGCGACGACGTGCGCGCCGTGGTGCTGGCGGCCGAGGGCCCGGCCTTCTGCGCCGGCGCCGACCTGAACTGGATGCGCCGCATGGCCGACTACACGCGCGACGAGAACATCGCCGACGCCGGCCAGCTCGCCGCCATGCTCAAGGCCATCTACGAGTGCCCCAAGCCGACCATCGCCGCCGTGCAGGGCGACGTGTTCGCCGGTGGCATGGGCCTGGTCGCGGCCTGCGACATGGCGGTCAGCGTGCGCACCGCGACCTACTGCCTGTCCGAGGTGAAGCTGGGCCTGATCCCGGCCACCATCAGCCCCTACGTGATCCGAGCCATGGGCGCGCGCGCCGCGCACCGCTACTTCCTCACCGCCGAGCGTTTCTCCGCCGAGGAGGCGCACCGCATCGGCTTCGTGCACGAACTCGTGGACGCCGATGCGCTGGAGACCAAGGTGGCCGAACTGGCTCAGGCGCTGGTGAGCGCCAGCCCGGCGGCCGTGCGAGCCTGCAAGCGCCTGGTGCAGGACGTGGCCGAACGCACCATCGACGACGCGCTTATTGCCGCGACGGTGGAAGGCATTGCCGACATCCGCGCGAGTGACGAAGGCCGCGAAGGTGTGGCGTCTTTTCTGCAGAAGCGCAAACCCGCCTGGCTGGCGGGGTAATCTGGTCCTTTCCCTTCAGGAGGACACGGCATGAACGCGATCTGGAACAGCTTCGTGGAATGGCTCAGGGGCTTCGGCGCCCAGGCCGGACAGCAGGCGGCCGAGGCCGGCGCGCAGATCGGCGGCCAGGTCGCCGAGGGTGTGGGCGCGGCCGCCAGCCAGCTGGACATGACCAGCCTGCTCGCGCTCGCTGCCGCACTGGGCTGGGCCAGCGGTTTCCGCCTCTACGCGGTGGTCTTCCTCGTCGGTTCCATGGGGCTGGTGGGCTGGCTGCCGCTGCCCGAGGGTCTGCAGGTGCTGCAGCACCCGGCGGTGCTCGCGGCCAGCGGCGCGCTGCTGTTCGTCGAGTTTTTTGCCGACAAGATCCCGGGCCTGGACTCGCTCTGGGACATCGTCAACAGCGTGGTCCGTGTGCCGGCCGGCGCCGCGCTGGCCGCCGGCGTGTTCGGCGCCGACAACGCCACCATGGCCGTGGTGGCCGCGCTGCTGGGCGGCACGTTGGCCGCCAGCAGCCAGGCGGCCAAGACCAGCACGCGCGCGGCCATCAACACCTCGCCCGAGCCCTTCTCCAACGTCGCCATGAGCCTGGTCGAGGACGGCCTGGTGATCGGTGCCGTCTGGCTCGCGACCAGCCACCCGGTGGTCTTCGGCATCCTGCTGCTGATCGCGCTGGTGCTGATGTGGATCGTCACCTGGATGCTGTTCAAGTTCCTGCGTGCGGCGTTCCGCCGTCTGCGCAACCTGTTCTCCCCCGACTCCGCTCCCGCATAGGAAAAGCCGCATGTTCTCCAAGATCCTGATCGCCAACCGCGGCGAAATCGCCTGCCGTGTCGCCGCCACCGCCCGCCGCCTGGGCGTGCGCACCGTGGCCGTGTACTCCGACGCCGATGCGAACGCCAAGCACGTGGCCGCCTGCGACGAGTCGGTGCACATCGGCGGCAGCGCGCCCAAGCAGAGCTACCTGCAGTGGGAACGCATCATCGACGCCGCCCGGGCCACGGGCGCGCAGGCCATCCACCCCGGCTACGGCTTCCTGAGCGAGAACGAGGCCTTTGCCGACGCCTGCGCGAAAGCGGGTCTGGTCTTCATCGGCCCGCCCTCGTCGGCGATCCAGGCCATGGGCCTGAAGGCCGAGTCCAAGCGCCTGATGGAGCAGGCCGGCGTGCCGCTGGTGCCGGGCTACCACGGCGAAGACCAGGACCCGGCGCTGCTGCAGCGCGAGGCCGACCGCATCGGCTACCCGGTGCTGATCAAGGCCAGCGCGGGCGGCGGCGGCAAGGGCATGCGCGCGGTGGACAAGGCCGAGGACTTCGCCGCGGCGCTGGCGTCCTGCAAGCGCGAGGCCATCAACAGCTTCGGCAGCGACGCGGTGCTGATCGAGAAGTACGTGCAGCGCCCGCGCCACATTGAAATCCAGGTCTTCGGCGACACCCACGGTGACTGCGTCTACCTGTTCGAGCGCGACTGTTCGGTGCAGCGGCGCCACCAGAAGGTGCTGGAAGAAGCGCCCGCGCCGGGCATGACGCCCGCGCTGCGCCAGCAGATGGGCGAGGCGGCGGTGGCCGCGGCCAAGGCGGTGAACTATGTGGGCGCCGGCACGGTGGAGTTCATCGTCGAGCAGCCCGGCGGCTACGAGCATCCCGAGCAGATGCGCTTCTATTTCATGGAGATGAACACGCGCCTGCAGGTGGAGCACCCGGTGACCGAGGCCATCACCGGGCTCGATCTGGTCGAGTGGCAGCTGCGCGTCGCGTCGGGAGAGAAGCTGCCGCTGCAGCAGCACGAGCTGCGCATCCAAGGCCACGCCATCGAGGCGCGCATCTGCGCCGAGAACCCGGACAACAACTTCCTGCCCGCCACCGGTCGTCTGGACGTGTACCGCAAGCCCGCGCACGTGGCGTTCGAGCGCGGCGGGGTGCGCTTCGACGACGGCGTGCGCGAGGGCGATGTGATCAGCCCGTTCTACGACTCCATGGTCGCCAAGCTGATCGTGCACGGCGCCACGCGCGCCGAGGCGCTGGCCAAGCTGGACGCGGCGCTGGCGGCCACGCGCATCGTGGGCCTGGCGACCAATGTGCAGTTCCTGCGCCATGTGGTGCGCAGCGGCGCCTTCTCGTCCGCCAGGCTCGACACGGCGCTGATCCCGCGCGAGGCCGAGGCGCTGTTCAGCCAGGACCCGGTGGGCCGCACCCTGGCCGTGGCCGCTGCGGTGGCCCAGACCCTGGTGCACGAAAAGGCCGGTGAGGGCGCCGACCCGTTCTCGCGCACCGACGGCTGGCGGCCGTTCGGTCTGACCCAGCGCCGCTTCGACTTCGAATACCAGGGCGACGCGCTGACCGCGCAGCTGACCTACGGGCACGGCGGTGCGCTGCAACTGGCGGTGGGTGATGCCGACGCCGTGCTCAACTTCCAGGCCCAGCCGGCCGACAGCGGCACCGTGGTGGATCTGCAGTACAACGGCCAGCGCCAGACGGTGCAGTGCTGGCAGCTCGGCGAGAGCGTGCACCTGTTCTGCGACCGCGGCGCGACCGTGATCACCGAGCTGGACGCGCTGGCCCACGCTGGCGAGACCGCGGCCGAAGGCGGGCGCCTGACCGCGCCCATGCCGGGCAAGGTGGTGAGCTTTGCCGTCAAGGCCGGCGACACCGTCCGCAAGGGCCAGCCCCTGGCGGTGATGGAAGCCATGAAGATGGAGCACACCATCGCCGCGCCGGCCGACGGCACGGTGGCCGAGCTGCTGTTCGCACCCGGTGACCAGGTGGCCGAGGGCGCGGAACTGTTGAAGCTGGCGGTCGCCACCGCGTGAGCCCAAGGGTAAGAATGGGTGCCCCCACGCTCGGCACTGCGTGTCCGACGCTGCCCCCCCAAGGGGGCGCTCGTCGCCTTGGGGCGGCCCGGCGGCTCCGGGCCCGCTAAGCTCGGCGCATGAACATCACATTCTGCTGCACCGACACCAAGGCCGAGCCCTGGCTGGAGGGCCTGCGCGCGGCGCTGCCCGGCGCCACCGTCACCGTCTGGCAAGCCGGCGCGCCCCAGGCCGACCACGCCGTGGTCTGGGCGCCGCCCCAACAGTTTCTGGACGAACAGCCCGCGCTCAAGGGCCTGTTCAACATCGGTGCCGGCGTCGATGCGCTGCTGAAGCTGCGTCTGCCGCCAGGTGTGAAGGTCGTGCGTCTGGATGATGCGGGCATGTCGGTGCAGATGGCCGAGTACGTGTGCCACGCCGTGATCCGCCACTTCCGCGAGTTCGACGGCTACGAGGCCGACGTGAAGGCCGGCAAATGGTCGTACCGCAAACCGCGCGAGCGCAAGGACTTCCCGGTCGGCGTGATGGGGCTGGGCGTGCTCGGTGAGCGCGTGGCGAAGGCGCTGCGGGTGTTCGAGTTTCCGGTCTTCGGCTGGAGCCGCAGCCCCAAGGCCATCGAAGGTGTGGTGACCCACAGCGGCGAGGTCGGCTTGGACACCTTCCTCGGCAACAGCCGGGTGCTGGTGAACCTGCTGCCGCTCACGCCGGACACACGCGACATCCTCAACCGCAAGTCGCTGGGCCGGCTCAAGCCGGGCGGCTACCTGATCAACGTGGCGCGCGGCGCCCACCTGGTGGAAGACGACCTGCTGGCCCTGCTGGACAGCGGCCACATGGCCGGCGCCACGCTGGACGTGTTCCGCACCGAGCCGCTGCCCGCCGGCCACCCCTTCTGGCAGCACCCGAAAATCACCGTCACACCCCACACGTCGGCGCGCACGCTGCGCGACGAGAGCATTGCCCAGATCGCCGGCAAGATCCGCGCGCTCGAAGCCGGCCAGCCGGTGGCCGGTGTCGTGGACCCGGTCCGCGGCTATTGAAGAAGAGACACACCATGAACATCCCATCGAAAGTCCGCCTCATCGACGTCGGCCCGCGCGACGGCCTGCAGAACGAGAAGCAGCCGGTGCCGGCGGCGGTCAAGATCGAACTCGTGCAGCGTCTGCAGGCCGCGGGCCTGAAGGAGATCGAGGTCACGTCCTATGTGTCGCCCAAGTGGGTGCCGCAGATGGCCGACAACCACGAGGTGATGGCCGGCATGACGCGCCAGGGCGGCGTGCGCTACTCGGTGCTTACGCCCAACCTCAAGGGCTACGAGGCAGCGGTGCTCGACAAGCCCGACGAGATCGTCGTCTTCGGCGCCGCCAGCGAGGCCTTCAGCCAGAAGAACATCAACTGCTCCATCGCCGAGAGCATCGAGCGCTTCGCGCCGGTGGTCGCTGCTGCGAAGGCCGCCGGCATCGCGGTGCGCGGCGCCATGAGCTGCACCGTGGGTTGCCCCTACGAGGGCGACATCGCGCCCGAGCGCGTGGCTTACCTCGCGGGGCTGATGAAGGGCATCGGCGTCGAGCGCGTGGACGTGGCCGACACCATCGGCGTGGGCACGCCGCGCAAGGTGCAGGCGGCCATCGAGGCCACGCAGCGGCACTTCCCCATCGACCACATCAGCGGGCATTTCCACGACACCTATGGCCAGGCGCTGTCCAACACGCTGGCCGCGCTGGAACTGGGCGTCTGGAACTTCCAGTCGTCCGTGGCGGGGCTGGGCGGCTGCCCCTACGCCAAGGGCGCCACCGGCAACGTGGCCACCGAAGACGTGGTCTACCTGCTGCACGGCATGGGCAGCGAGACGGGCATCGACATCGACGCGCTGGTCGACGCCGGCCAGTTCATCAGCGATCACCTGGGCCGCCCGAGCGGCTCGCGCGTGGCGCGGGCGCTGCTGGCCAAGAGGGCAGGGTGATCGCCATGGAGTTCAGCGTCTGGCTGGCGTTCTTCGCGGCGTCCTGGGTGATCGCCATTTCGCCGGGTTCCGGCGCGGTGCTGTCGATGAGCCATGGCCTGGCCTATGGCGTGCGCCAGACCAGCGCGACGATCGCCGGCCTGCAGCTGGGACTGGCGGTGATCCTGCTGATCGCCGGGGTGGGCGTGGGCGCGCTGCTGCTGGCCTCGGCGGCCGCGTTCACCGTGGTCAAGTTGGTGGGCGCGGCCTACCTGATCTACCTAGGCGTGAAGCAGTGGCGCGCGCCGGTCGCGCAGCAGGCCCCCGCCGCCGGCGAGGCGCTGGTGAAGCACGCCGGCCTGCCGTCGGTGCGCGAGCGGGTGCTGACCGGCTTCATGACCAATGTGACCAACCCCAAGGGCATCGTGTTCATGGTGGCGGTGCTGCCGCAGTTCGTCGACCCGCAGCGGCCGCTGTGGCTGCAGCTGCTGATCCTGCTCGCCACCTCGGTGGGTGTGGACCTGATCGTGATGCACGGCTACGCCTTCCTGGCCTCGCGCGCGCAGCGCTGGCTGGCCACGGCGAAGGCGCGGCGCGCGCAGAACCGCGTGTTCGGCGGCGTGCTGATGGCCATGGGGGCGAGCCTGCTGCTGGTGCGCAAGGGCGGCTGAGCCCGCTACCATCGCGGGCCATGAACCTCTCTGCTTCCGTACCCCTTCCACCCGGCGTGCTGCGCGTGACCGAGGTGCTGGCCGCGCTGGGCCATCCGCATACGCCGGTGATGCTCGACGACGCGGCCCGGACCGCGCAGCAGGCCGCCGACGTGCTGGGCGTGGCCCTGGGCCAGATCGCCAAGAGCATCATCTTCCGCCGCAAGAGCGACGATGCGGCCGTGCTGGTCATCACCTCGGGCGACCTGCGCGTCGACGAAAAGAAGGTCCAGGCCATCGTCTGCGCCGAGGGCGGCAAGCTCGGTCGCGCCGATGCCGATTTCGTCAAGGCCAAGACCGGCTTCTCCATCGGTGGTGTGTCGCCGCTGGCGCACGCCGAGCCGCCGGTCACGCTGATCGACGACCAGCTGTTCCGCTTCGACGTGATCTGGGCCGCGGCCGGCCATCCGCACGGCGTGTTCCGCCTGAGCCCCGACGACCTCAAGCGGCTCACCGGCGCGCCTGTGCACGACGTGACCGCGCCCCCTTCCTCCTGAACCTTTCAAGATGTTCAAGAAACTCTTCGGCCGCCGCGAGGCATCACCGCCGCCGCGCCCCAAACCCCTGATCAACCTGGAGGACGCGCGTGCGCGCCACCTCGACCCCGAGGTGCCCTCGCCCTGCATCTCGGTCTGCCAGATGAACCCGGCCACCGGCCTGTGCAGCGGCTGCTACCGCACGGTCGACGAGATCGCCGGCTGGGGCCAGGCCGGCGAGACCCAGCGGCTGGCGATCTGGGAGCGCATCGAGGCGCGCCAGGTGCCGCGCTCCATCACCTGATGCCCTCCGCCGCCATGTCCGCCACCCTGCACGAGATCGACTTCTTCTACGACCCGATCTCGCCCTATGCCCACCTGGCCTTCGAGCGGCTGCCCCAGGCCCTCGAAGGGCTGAGCGTGCTGGTGCACTACCGCCCGGTGCTGTTCGCGGCGCTGCTCAAGGCGCACGGACAGCTCGGCCCAGCCGAGATCCCGTCCAAGCGCGACTGGACCTACCGCCAGGTGCTCTGGCTGGCGCAGCGCCACGGCGTGCGGCTGGACCTGCCGGCGATGCACCCCTTCAACCCGCTGCCGCTGCTGCGTCTGGGGCTGTGCGCCTCCACCGACGACGCGCCCGGCCAGACCAACCGGTATGTGACCGAGCAGCTGTTCCACCACGTCTGGCACGGCGGCGCCGATCCGCTCGACCCCGCGCGCCTGCTGGCCCTGCAATCGCAGCTGCAGGACCACATGCGGCAGCGCGACAAACCCTGGAACGAACCCGACAGCGAGGTGGTGAAGCAGCGGCTGCGCGACAACACCGAGCGGGCGCTGGCGCTGGGCCTGTTCGGCGTGCCGTCCATGGTCGCGGGTGGGCGGGTGTTCTGGGGGCTGGACGCGCTGCCGATGCTGCGCGAAAGCCTGGACGGCGCGGCGTGGTTCCAGTGCGGCGACTGGGAGGCGGCGCACCGTCTGCCCGTGGGCGTGCAGCGCAAGGCCTGAAGCGGCCTCATTGATCTCGCGCAGAGCCGCTGGCTCAGGATGCCACTAATATGACTGTGTCCTGGGCCTGTCCCGGCGCCCGGGCGCTCTGAGAAATGCGCTCACCCACAAGGAGATACGACATGTTCAAGAAAATCCTCGTCCCCACCGACGGTTCCGCGCTGGCCCTGCGTGCGGCCTCCACCGCGGTGCAGCTGGCCAAGGCGCACGGCGCCCAGGTGATCGGCGTCTACGTCATCGACCCGTTCCCCTACATCGGCATCGGGGACGCATCGGCCGCCGGCCTGCAGGCCTACCTGGCCGAATCGCGCAGCGTGGCCGGGCAGGCGCTGGATGAGCTGGGCAAGGTCTTCGCGGCCGAAGGCGTGCCGTTTGCCGGCGACACCATCGAGCGCAACGTGGTCTACGAAGGGGTGATCGAGACGGCGCAGGCCGAAGGCTGCGACCTGATCGTGATGGCCTCGCACGGCCGCCAGGGCGTCAAGGCGCTGGTGCTGGGCAGCGTGGCGCAGAAGGTGCTCACGCACACCCGCCTGCCGGTGCTGATCGTCAAGGACTGAGCGCTGCTCAGCGGCGGAACTTGCCGCCGCTGTCGATGATGGACAGGTCGACAAACTCCAGACCGGTGTGGTCGTTCGGCCCGAAGCCCACCTCAAGGCCGCCGATGTCCAGTTTGGACAGCCCTTCCAGCGCGTCGCGCAGCTTGGCCCGTGTCGGGTTGGCGCCGGCGCGCTGCAGGCCCGCCACCAGCACCTTGGCCGCCGCGAAGCCTTCCAGCATCGCCGGGCTCACGCCCTCCAGTCCCTTGGCCTTGGCCAGGTCCATCGCCTCCTTCACCATGGCCACCGAGAGCGAGCGCTCGTACGGGAAGACCTGGGTGACGATGGTGCCCGAGGCGTGGGTGCCCAGGGACTTCACGAAGCCGCCGGAGGCGTTGTTGGAGTTGGTGATGATCTGGGCGCGCGAGCCGGCCTTGCGGATGGCGGCCACGCCATCGGCCACCGCCACGCCCGAGCCGATGAACAGCACCGCCTGGGCGCCCGAGCTGGCGATGCGGGGGGCGATCGCGCTGAAGTCCCATTGGGCGCGGTCGAACTTCTCGATGAACAGCGGGCTCTTGCCCACCGACGAAAAGCCCTTCTGGGCGCCTTCGAGCAGGTCGGCGCCGAAGCTGTCCTCCACATGCAGCACGCCGATGCGGTCCATACCGATCAGGCTCAGGTGCTGCACCGCGCGCTCGGCCTCGCGCTGGTAGGTGGCGCGCACGTTGAACACCCACGGGTTGACGGGTCGGTGCAGCACCATGGCGCCGGTGGACGGGCCCACCAGGGGCAGCTTGGCGTCCGCCAGCACCGGCAGGATGGCCTGCGTGTGCGGGGTGCCGCGGTTCAGGAACAGGCCGACCACCTCCTTGTCGTCGGCCAGCTTCCGGGCGTTTTCGGCCGCCAGCTTGGGGTCGAACTTGTCGTCCAGCGACACCAGGTCGATCTTCTCTCCGTTCACCCCGCCTTTGGCGTTGATGGCGTCGAAGTACAGCCTGGCGCCGTCGGTGGTTTCTTTCACCCCGGCGGCCACGGGGCCGCTGAAGCCGGCGGTCTGGCCGATGCGGATCTGCGACCAGGCGGCTGCGGGCCAGGCCAGCGCAGCGGCCAGCCCCATGGCGCCGAGGGTCCGGCGCACGCTTGTTGTGTTTGTCATTCGTCTGTCTCCTTTGGGAGCGCCAGTCTAGGCAGCGGAGGGGACCGCGGCATTGGGGGAATGACGTAGCCCCCGGACAGCCCGACGTGCGGCTCCTAGAATGTTCGGCTCCCTCTCAGGAAGGCCTGCATGTCCGACGATCTCCGCCCCGCCGACGAACCCCTGTCCCCTGTCGAGGCGCCCGCAGACGGCGGCGGCACGATCCGCATCCGCGGTGCCCGCCAGCACAACCTCAAGAACCTCGATCTGGACATCCGCACCGGCGAGCTCACGGTGGTCACCGGCCCCAGCGGGTCGGGCAAGTCCAGCCTGGTGTTCGACACCCTGTTCGCCGAAGGCCAGCGGCGCTACGTCGAGACCTTCAGCGCCTACGCGCGCCAGTTCCTGGACCGCATGGACAAGCCGGCGGTGGACAAGGTCGAGGGCGTGCCCCCGGCCATCGCCATCGACCAGACCAACCCGGTGCGCTCGTCGCGCTCCACGGTCGGCACCATGACCGAGCTGAACGACCACCTCAAGCTGCTGTTCGCGCGCGGGGCGAACCTGTTCGACCGCGAGACCGCGCTGCCGGTGCGGCACGATTCGCCGGAGTCCATTTACGCGGAACTGCAAAGGCGTTCCGCCGAGCAAGGTGACCCCCGGCTGGTCGTGACCTTCCCGGTCGAGCTGCCGGCGTCCACCACGCCCGAAGAAGTCGAGCAGTGGCTCTCTGCCAGCGGCTACACCCGCGTGCAGGCCGAACGCACCGTGCAGCGCGAGGCCAAGGAGGAGGCCCCCGCCAAGGGCAAGAAGGCCAAGCCGGTGATCGAGGCGGTCAAGCTGCTGGACGTGGTGGCCGACCGCTTCCGCCTGGGCAACGCCGAACCGGCGCGGGTGATGGAGGCCATCGAAGCCGGCCTCAAGCGCGGCGCCGGCAAGCTGATGGTCTATGTGCTGAAGGAAGAGGGCCGACCCGACGCCGGGCCGCCCCAAGTCGGGTCAGCCCCCTCGGGGGGCAGCGAACCACGCGAAGCGGGGAGCGTGGGGGCCATGACGCCGGACATCTGGAGGTTTTCGACTGGCCTGCACTGCCCGGAAAGCGACATCCGCTACACCGAGCCCACGCCCTCCGCCTTTTCCTTCAACTCCGCCGTCGGCGCCTGCGAGGCCTGCCGCGGCTTCGGGCGTGTGATCGGGGTCGACTACGGCCTGGTGATCCCGGATCAGAAGCTCACGCTGCGCAACGGTGCGGTCAAGGTGTTCCAGACCCCCGCGTGGAAAGAGTGCCAGGACGACCTGATGCGCCACGCGGAAATCTCCGGCATTCCGCGCGACACGCCCTGGAACAAGCTCACGTCCGAGCAGAAGCAGTGGGTCATCGGCGGCACCCCCAGCTACAAGGACGGCCAGTGGGGCAAGCAGTGGTACGGCGTGGCGCGCTTCTTCGAGTACCTGGAGACCAAGGCCTACAAGATGCACATCCGGGTGCTGCTGTCCAAGTACCGCAGCTACACCGAATGCCCCAGCTGTGGCGGCGCGCGCCTGAAGACCGACAGCCTGCTGTGGCGCATCGGCACGAAGGCGCAGGCCGACGCGGTGCTGCCGGCCGGCAGGCGCTACCTGCCGACCGGGGTGAAGTGGTCGCGCGCGCAGCTTGAAGCCCTGCCCGGCCTGTGCCTGCACGACCTGATGCTGATGCCGCTGACCGATCTGCGGCGCTTCTTCGACGACCTGGCGAAGAACCTCGGAACGCCCGCGCCCGCATCGGCGCGGGGGGCGGGGGCGAAGGAGGAATCGGAGCCTGCGACTGACGACGCAGCCCCTGCCCCCCGCGCNCCCGCGCCGATGCAGCGAGCATCAAGGGCAGCGGCGAACAACAGGCCCTGAAGCTGCTCTTCGAAGAGATCAACACCCGCTTGCGCTACCTGTGCGAGGTCGGCATCGGCTACCTCACGCTGGACCGCCAGAGCCGCACCTTGAGCGGCGGCGAAGTCCAGCGCATCAACCTCACCACCGCGCTCGGCACCTCGCTGGTCAATACGCTGTTCGTGCTCGACGAGCCCAGCATCGGCCTGCACCCGCGCGACATGGCGCGCATCAACGACGCCATGCTGCGCCTGCGCGACGCTGGCAACACCCTGGTGGTGGTCGAGCACGACCCGGCCGTGATGCTGGCCGCCGACCGCCTGATCGACATGGGCCCCGGCCCCGGCGAGCGCGGTGGGCAGATCGTGTTCGACGGCACGCCCGAGGCCATCCGCAGCGCCGACACGCTCACGGGCGCCTACCTCGGCGCGCGCAAGACCGTGGGCATGGGCTTCAAGCGCATGGTCACCGACAGCACGCCGCGCCTGATCCTCGAAGGCGCGCGCGAGCACAACCTGCAGAACCTCTACGTCGAGTTCCCGCTGCAGCGCCTGACCGTGGTCACCGGCGTCTCCGGCTCGGGCAAGTCCACGCTGATCCAGGACGTGCTCGCGCCCGCGCTGCTGCGACATTTCGGCAAGGCCACCGAAACGCCGGGCGCGCACGACCGCCTGCTGGGTGCCGACTTCCTGAGCGAGGTGGTCTATGTGGACCAGTCGCCCATCGGCAAGACCGCGCGCTCCAACCCGGTCAGCTACGTCGGCGCCTGGGACGCGATCCGCTCGCTGTTCGCCGACGCGCCGCTTGCGCGCCAGCGCAGCTACACCGCGGCCAAGTTCAGCTTCAACAGCGGTGACGGGCGCTGCCCGACCTGCGGCGGCTCGGGCTTCGAGCACGTGGAAATGCAGTTCCTGAGCGATGTCTACCTGCGCTGCCCGGACTGCGATGGCAAGCGTTACCGGCCCGAGGTGCTGGAGGTGCGCATCGAACGCGGCGGGCGGATGCTCAACGTGGCCGATGTGCTGGAACTCACCGTGAGCGAAGCCGCGGACCTGTTCAAGGCCGACCGCGAGGTCATCCGCGTGCTGCAGCCCATCGTCGACGTGGGGCTGGAATACGTGAAGCTGGGCCAGCCCGTGCCCACGCTCTCGGGCGGCGAGGCGCAGCGCCTCAAGCTCGCGGGCTTCCTGGCCGAGGCGGCCAAGAACAGCGCGGCCAGCCGCCAGGCGCTGGCCCGCAAGGGCACGCTGTTCCTGTTCGACGAGCCGACCACCGGCCTGCACTTCGACGACATCGCCAAGCTCATGCGCTCGCTGCGCAAGCTGCTCGAAGCCGGCCATTCGCTGATCGTGATCGAACACAACCTGGACGTGATCCGCAGCGCCGACTGGCTGATCGACCTCGGCCCCGAAGGCGGTTCGGGCGGTGGCCTGGTGGTGGCCGAAGGCCCGCCCGAGGAGGTGCGCGAGCACCGCAGCAGCCACACCGCCAAGGCCCTGCGCGACTACGCCGCCGCCATGGACAAGGTGCACACGGTGAGCGACGTGATCGCGAGCTATGCCGTGAAGCGACGGCCCGCGCAGGCCGGCGGCAACGCGGTGCGCATCGTCAACGCCAAGGAACACAACCTCAAGAACCTGAGCGTGGACATCCCGCGCGGCAAGTTCAACGTCATCTCCGGCGTCAGCGGTTCGGGCAAGAGCACGCTGGCCTTCGACATCCTGTTCAACGAAGGCCAGCGGCGCTACCTCGAATCGCTCAACGCCTACGCACGCAGCATCGTGCAGCCCGCGGGCCGGCCCGAGGTGGACGCGGTCTACGGCATCCCGCCCACGGTGGCGATCGAGCAGCGCCTCAGCCGCGGCGGCCGCAAGTCCACCGTGGGTACCACCACCGAGGTCTGGCACTTCCTGCGCCTGCTCTACGTGAAGCTGGGCACGCAGCACTGCGTGCACGACGGCGCGGCCGTGATGCCGCAAAGCCCCGAGAGCATCGCCGCCGCCATCCTCACCCGCTACCGCGGCCGCCACATCGGCCTGCTGGCGCCGCTGGTGGTCAACCGCAAGGGCGTCTACACCGAGCTGGCCGACTGGGCGCGTCCGCGCGGCTACACGCACCTGCGAGTGGACGGCGAGTTCCTGCCCACCACCGGTTTCCCGCGCATCGACCGTTTCAAGGAACACACCATCGAACTGCCGGTGGCCGACGGCGTGGTGGACCCGGCGAACGAAGCCTGGCTGCGCACCCAGCTGACCAAGGCGCTCGAAATCGGCAAGGGCACGCTGCACTTGCTGACCGATCTTGACGGCCTCGCGCCCGCGCTGGCCGAGGGGCGTTCCACCGCCGGCTTGGGCAAACTGGAGGTGTTCTCCACCACGCGCGCCTGCCCGACCTGCGGCACAAGCTACCCCGAACTGGACCCGCGTCTGTTCTCCTACAACAGCAAACACGGCTGGTGCCCCGACTGTGTGGGCACGGGCGTCAAGCTCTCGCGCGAGCAGCGCAAGGCGCTGGACGATTCGGTGCGCGACGACGACCAGAAGGGCCGCGAGCAGAGCTTCGCCGAGCCCGAGGTGGACGACCTGACCGATGAGGCCTGCCCCAGCTGCGAAGGCACGCGGCTGAACGCGCAGGCGCGGGCTGTGAAGTTCGGCGGTGTGGGCATCACCGACATCGCGCGCCTGTCGGTGAGCGAGGTGCGGCAGAAGGTCCGTGCGCTCATGGCCGACGGTGGCTTGAGCAGTCGGGAAGCCGACATTGCTCGTGACCTGCTGCCCGAAATCGAAAGCCGCCTGGCCTTCCTCGAAGAAGTGGGGCTGTCCTATCTGACGCTGGACCGCGGCGCCCCCACGCTCAGCGGCGGCGAGGCGCAGCGCATCCGCCTGGCCGCCCAACTCGGCAGCAACCTGCAGGGCGTGTGTTACGTGCTGGACGAGCCGACCATCGGCCTGCACCCGCGCGACAACCAGATCCTGCTGGACGCGCTGCACAAGCTGGGCGACATGGGCAACACCCTGGTGGTGGTGGAGCACGACGAGGACACCATCCGCCGTGCCGACCACATCATCGACATTGGCCCCAGCGCCGGCAAACGCGGCGGCCGCGTGGTGGCGCAGGGCACGGTGGCCGACCTGTCGGCCAGCGAAGAGTCGCTGACCGGCCGCTACCTGCTGCACGCGATGAAGCACCCGCTGCAGCCGCGGCGCGCCGTCACCGCCGACGGTGAGCAGCTCGAACTGCGCGGCGCCACCATGCACAACCTGCAGCAGGTGGACGTGGCCGTGCCGCTCAAGCGCCTGGTGGTGGTCACCGGCGTCAGCGGTTCCGGCAAGTCCACGCTGGCGCGCGACGTGCTGCTCACCAATGTGGCCGAGGCGGTGTCGATGCGCAGCACCTTCGCCGGCCGCCAGGCCTGGGACAACGAGGGTGTGCGCCCCGCCTGGACCGGCTGCAGCAAGCTGCTGGGCAGCGAGACCGTGGACCGCGTGCTCGAGGTCGACCAGACGCCGATCGGCAAGACGCCGCGCTCCTGCCCGGCCACCTACATCGGCTTCTGGGACACGGTGCGCAAGCTGTTCGCCGACACGCTGGAAGCCAAGGCGCGCGGCTACGGCCCGGGCCGCTTCAGCTTCAACACCGGCGAAGGCCGCTGCCCCGCCTGCGAAGGGCAGGGCATGCGCACCATCGAGATGAGCTTCCTGCCCGACGTGAAGGTGCCTTGCGAGGTCTGCCACGGCGCGCGCTTCAACCCCGAGACCCTGGCCGTCACCTGGAAGGGCAAGAACATCGGCGACGTGCTGCAGATGGCGGTGGACGAGGCGGTGGAGTTCTTCGCCAGCATGCCCGCCATCAGCCACCCGCTGCAATTGCTCAAGGACGTGGGCCTGGGCTACCTCACGCTGGGTCAGCCGTCACCCACGCTCAGTGGCGGCGAGGCGCAGCGCATCAAGCTGGTGACCGAACTCAGCAAGGTGCGCGACGAGGTAGGCCGCCGCGGCCAGAAGGCGCCGCACACGCTGTACGTGCTGGACGAACCCACGGTGGGCCTGCACATGGCCGACGTGGAAAAACTCATCCGCGTGCTGCACCGC
The DNA here is from genome assembly GCF_002025745.1 of Hydrogenophaga sp. H7. NCBI lineage: Bacteria > Pseudomonadati > Pseudomonadota > Betaproteobacteria > Burkholderiales > Comamonadaceae > Hydrogenophaga > Hydrogenophaga sp. H7. The sequence goes on from NZ_MCIC01000017.1 coordinate 61,856, forward strand.
CTGGTGGACGGTGGCCACAGCGTGGTCGTGATCGAACACGACCTGGACGTGATGGCCGAGGCCGACTGGATCATCGACCTCGGGCCGGAAGGCGGCTCGGGCGGCGGCCGCATCGTGGCGGCGGCGGCGCCGGAGGAGGTGGTGGCGCTCGGCACCCACACGGGCAAGGTGCTGGCGCCGGTGCTGGCGCGCTGAACAGCCCGCCCGCCGGGCGGCTGCGTTCAGGGCCGGCCGGCGCCCGGCACGTTCACGGTGGTGGTCCAGATGGCCGCCTCGCGCGCGGCCTGGCGCGCGTGCTCCAGGAAGTCCGGCGCCACGCAGATGAACAGGGTGCGGCCATCGGGGCCGCCGAGCGTGCAGGCGAAGGCGCCCTGGTCCCCGGTGGAAATGCTCTCCAGGATCTCGCCGCCCGGGGCCATGCGCACCACGCGGTGGCCCACGGCGTCGGCGAACCACACCGCGCCCTCGGCGTCCAGCGTGGCGCCGTCGGGTGCCGCCTTGAGCGCGCCCAGCACGCTCGGCACGTCGGTCATGGCCGGCAACGGGCCCCAGGCGGCCCAGTCGCGGCGCGGCCCCAGCTGGCCGTCGGGCTGGATGTCGAAGGCCGAGATGCGGTTGCCCATCGTCTCCGCGACGATCAGGGTCCGGCCGTCGGGCGTGATCATGCTGCCGTTGGGGAAGTACAGGCCTTCGGCCGCCGCGTGCACCGAACCGTCGGGGTCGACGCGCGCCAGTGTGGCGGTGTGTGGCGCGCCGCCGCCCATCAGGTCGAAGCCGAAATTGCCCACGTAGGCACGGCCTTGCGCGTCCACCACCATGTCGTTGACATGACCGTTCGCGACGGACGACAGATCGGCGTGCGTGACGAGGCGGCCGTCGGCCTCGCGGCGCAACACCTTGCGGTCGCGCATCGAGACCACCAGCAGGCGGCCGTCGGGCAGCCAGCCCATGCCCGAGGGCTGTTGCGGCACGTCGGCGATTTTTTCCACCCGGCCCTGCCCGTCGACGCGGATGATCTGGTGGGTGTAGAAGTCCGACAGCCACAGGTGGTCGTCGCGCCAGCGCGGGCTTTCGAAGAAGGTGTAGCCTGAGACGAGCACGGAAAAGCGGGGGTCGAGGGCCATGGGGGTGTCTCCTGAATGTTGTGGTGGAAGACGCACCATAGACACGCCGTGCCGCCGAGGCAAGCCGCCACCATCGCCTTGGCGACGCCGGCGGCCGCGCCGCGAGCGATGACAATGCCCGCATGCTGATCTGGCCGCTCCCCGCGCTGCTGACCTGGGCACTGGCCTGGGGCTTGTTCATGGGCCTCCAGTCGGCGGGTCTGGGACCGGTGGCGGCCTTTGTGTTCGCCCTGCTGGCCGCCAGCCTGGCCGCCTGGACCGGCCGCACGCCCTGGCGACGCCTGTTCATGCTGGCCGGCTTCCCGCTCTCGCTGCTGGCCAGCGGTGCGGCGGTTGCGGTGCCGGGCTGGGTCTGGCTGCTGCCGCTGGCCCTGCTGCTGGCCCTGTACCCGCTGGGCAGCTGGGGCGACGCGCCGCTGTTCCCCACGCCCGAGAACGCACTGGACGGGCTGGCGCAGAGGGCGCCGCTGCCTGATGGCGCGGCGGTGGTGGACGCGGGCTGCGGGCTTGGTGCCGGCCTGATCGCGCTGCGCCGCCAGTATCCGAAGGCGCAGATCCACGGCCTGGAATGGAGCTGGCCGCTGGCCCTGCTGTGCCGGCTGCGCTGCCGCTTTGCAACGGTGCGCCGTGCCGACATCTGGGCACAGGACTGGTCGGGCTACCGCATGGTCTACCTGTTCCAGCGGCCCGAGAGCATGCCGCGCGCGATGGAGAAGGCCGCCGCCGAGCTGGCGCCGGGCGCCTGGCTGGCCAGCCTGGAGTTCGAGGCCGCCGGTTTCACACCGAAAGCCCGGCTCGAAACCGTCCAGGGCAAGCCGGTCTGGCTCTACCAGGTGCCCTTCAAGCGGCGCTGAAATACCAGGCGGCCAGCACCACCGCCAGCACCACCACCGCCCCCATCAGCAGCCGCGTGCGCGTGCGCAGCAGCTCCACCGCGGCCACCAGCCGGGTGTTCTGTTCGGCCAGTTCGGCCACGGTCTGGGTGATCTGGTCCTGCGTCTGCTGCAGCCGGGTGAGGTCCTCGCGCGCCGTGGCCAGCTGTTGCTGGAGTTCGCGCAGCTCGGGCGGCGTGGGGCCGGGCGCCTCGATGACGGCGGCGTCCGGGGCGGGGGCGGGCTCGGCGGTCTCGCGGCGCCGCTGGCGCTGCTGGTTCAGCAGGTCGCGCGCGCCCTTGAGCACTTTGGGCGCGTGTTCGATCACGTCGCCCCAGGGAATCACCTTCAGCGCGGTCAGCCAGGGGATGGGCATGGGAGTCCTTTCATGTGGGGGGCACTGCCCGCCCGGGAGCTTAGCGTCCCGTCACATGTTGCGCCGCGTCAAGAGAAATGGGCGATAACAGGCATAACATCCGTAAATTCGCATGTTTTGATAAATGAGGATCGCATGGACTGGACCGCCTGGATCGAACACTACGGAGAGCCCCGGGTGCTGCTGGTGGGCGGCCTGCTCAGCGGGCTGCTGTTCGGCTTTTTTGCGCAGCGCTCGAAGTTCTGCCTGCGCGCCGCGGTCATCGAGTTCTGGCACGGCCGGTTCGGTGAAAAGCTCGCGGTGTGGCTGCTGGCGTTCTCCACCGCGGTGGTGGCGGTGCAGCTGTTCGTGGTGTCCGGCCTGCTGGACGTCAGCACGGCGCGGCAGCTCGCTTCCAAAGGCAGTCTGTCGGGCGCGCTGATCGGTGGTCTGATCTTCGGCGTCGGCATGGTCATGACGCGCGGCTGCGCCAGTCGCCTGCTGGTGCTCTCGGCCAACGGCAACCTGCGCGCGCTGCTCTCGGGGCTGATCTTCGCGGTCACGGCGCAGGCCTCGCTGGCCGGCGTGCTGGCACCCTGGCGCGAGGCCATCGCCGGGCTGTGGGTGGTGGACGGTGGACCGGCGCGCAGCCTGCTGGCCCTGGTCGGCGTGGGTCCGAACGACGGTCTGGCCTTCGGCGCGGTGTGGATGGTGACCGCGGGCTTCTTCGCCTACTACAGCGGCTGGGGCGTCTGGAAATGGCTGGGCGGCATCGGCACCGGCCTGGCGGTGGCCCTGGCCTGGCTGTTCACCTACCAGGTGCTGGCGCACTCCTTCGAGCCGGTCCAGGTGCAGGGCATGACCTTCAGCGGACCCTCGGCCGAGTGGCTGATGCGCGTGCTGAGCAACCCCGATGAGCCCTGGAACTTCGACCTCGGCCTGATGCCGGGCGTGTTCCTGGGTTCGCTCATCGGCGCGCTGGTGGGCGGCGACTGGAAGCTCGAAGGTTTCGGCGGCGGCTACACCATGCCGCGCTACATCATCGGCGCCATCCTCATGGGCTTCGGCTCCATGCTGGCCGGCGGCTGCGCGGTGGGTGCCGGCATGACCGGCGGCGCCATCTTCGCCGTCACCGCCTGGCTCACGCTGGCGGGCATGTGGGTCGGCGGCGGCCTGGCCGACCGGGTGCTGGACCGTCCCCGGCCGGCCGCACCGGCCGGTGCGGCATCAGGCGCGGCCGCGGCGCCCTGAGCGCAGGGCGCGGTATTCGCGCCGCAACAGCCACCAGCCCGGCCCGGCCACGGCCAGCAGCAGCGCCGGAAAGCCGCTCACCGGCGCCCAGTCCAGCATGGCGGCGCCCAGCGCCGGCGCCAGCACGCCGCCCAGCGTGTACGAGAGCACCAGCACCGCCGTGCTGTTGACCAGGGTGATGCCTTCCTCCCGCGAGCCGATGTCGATCATGGCGAGCGTGTACAGACTGCCGCCCGCGCCGCCCCAGACGAAGGCCACCGCCGCCGCCAGCCAGGGGGCGCCGGCCACGAAGGGAATCAGCACCGTCGCCAGCAGGGTGATCAGGGCGCAGGCGTGCAGGATCAGCACCCGGGCGCCGTGTTCGCCGCCGTGGCGCTGCTGCAGCGAGGGCCGGTCCGCCGCCATGCCGGCGGGCAGCATCATCAGCGCGCTGCCCAGGCCGCTGGCCGACACCAGCAGCGCCGCGGCCGCTGCCCCCATGCCCAGCGCCAGACCGTAGAGCGGCAGGATGGAGGTCAGGCCGCTTTCAAAGAAGCCGCCGACGAAGCCGACCATCATGATCAGCGGGTGCGCGCGCAGCGCGTGCCAGACGCCGTGCAGGCCCACGCGCGCCTCGTGCGCGTCGGCGGCGGCCGGCAGGCGCGGAATCCACAGGCTGCCCAGCAGGCCCAGCACCAGAAAGCCCAGCACGATCCACAGCGCCACCGGGCTGGTGGGGCCCACCAGCGCCAGCAGGGCCGGGCCGATCACGAAGGTGGTGCCGACCATGGTTTCGAACAGGCCCACCATGCGCCCGCGCTGGTGGGGCGGCGCGAACTCGGCCACCACCGCCTCGGCCAGCACCCAGCGCAGGCCGGAGGCGGCGCCGGCGATGAACTCGCAGGCGAACCAGACGGGCAGGGCGTCGGTGAGCAGGAAGCCGGTGGTGGAGACCACGGGGATGAGCGCCGACAGCCACAGCGTGGGCCGTCGGCCCAGGCGCTGGGTGATGGCCGAGGCGAAGGGCGTCATGAAGAACACGCCGACCCAGCCGCTGGCCGCGAACAGCCCCGCCAGCGCGGTGGACTCGCCACCGTCCTTGAGCTGCAGCAGCAGCCAGGGCATGAGCATGAAGTAGCCGACCAGCTCGCAGAAGGTGGCGATGAAGATGGCCCACAGGCCCCGGCGGGCCAGCGCAGGCGCCGCCGCCGGGGCGGAGGTGGACGGCGGAGGCAGCAGGGGGCCGCTCATGCGCCGGCTCCGGCCGGGCGCGCGGCCAGCACCGCCTGCGCCACCTCGGCAAACCCGGCGCCACGTTCTCCCCGAGTCACGTAGCGCGGACGCTGCGCCAGCTGGTTCCAGAAGCGGGCGATGTTGGCCACGCCCACGCTGTGCGGGAAGTGACCGAACATGAGCGCGTCGTTGGTTGAGTCACCCACGTAGACCCAGCGGCCCCGCTCTGCATCAAGGTCACGGCCCAGCCGCTGGCGCACGATCCAGCGAGCGCCTTCGAGCTTGTGGTGCTCGCCGATCCAGCCGTTGATGTGGATGGAGCTGACGGTGGCGTTGAGCCCGCCTTCGCGCATCAGCGCCACCACGCGCTGGATATCGGCCTCGTGCAGGTGGGCGAACTCGCTGTGGTCGATGGCGATGTCGGTCTCGCGCCCCGGGCTGTCCTGCGACAGGCGGGTGTGCGGCAGCTCGGCCAGCACCCGCTGCGCCACCGCCTGCAGGCGGGCGAAGTTGGCGCTGCGGGTGGCTTCGTCCTGCAGCCAGTCCTTCTGCAGCGAACCGTCGGTGCCGCGCCAGAGCGCCACCGCGCCGTTCTCCGCCACGATGGCGTCCACCGGCCAGGCCAGCGCAAACGGCTCGCTCCAGCCCGCGGGTCGGCCGGTGATGGCGAACACCGGCAGGCCCGCGGCGCGCAAGGCGTGCAGCGCCGCCAGCGCGTCGGGCGTGATGGCGCCGTCGGTGGTCAGGGTGTCGTCGATGTCGGTGAGCACGCCGTGGATGCGCGCGCGCTCGGCCAGCGGCCAGTCGGAAAGCAGGGAATGGGTCATAAAGGCCCGCCAGTTTCGCAGATGCCCAGAATCGGCGCCTGCGGTAGAATCGCGGCCATCCGAGGAGCGTTGCAGCGCACCCCCGACCCCCCGGTCGGCGCGGTTCGTGAGGCTCGGACATCCATGCAACGACGCTCATCCACTTCTCTGTGCGATGGGCTTTTTTTTGTCCCCCTCTCGCCCGTGAAGTGGTTCATCAACCTTCAATGGAGCGAACCATGAACGCACGCATTCCCGCCGTCGCCACCGACTGCGTCATCGCCGACATCGGCCTGGCCGACTGGGGCCGCAAAGAAATCAAGATCGCCGAGACCGAGATGCCCGGCCTGATGGCCATCCGCGAGGAATTCGCGGCCAAGCAGCCCCTGAAGGGCGCGCGCATCACCGGCTCGCTGCACATGACCATCCAGACGGCGGTGCTGATCGAGACCCTCAAGGCCCTGGGCGCCGACGTGCGCTGGGCCTCGTGCAACATCTTCTCCACCCAGGACCACGCCGCCGCCGCCATCGCCGCCGCCGGCACGCCGGTGTTCGCCGTCAAGGGCGAGACCCTGGTCGACTACTGGGACTACACCCACCGCATCTTCGACTTCGGCCCCAAGGGCAGCGAAGGCGAAGGACCCAACATGATCCTGGACGACGGCGGCGACGCCACGCTGCTGATGCACCTGGGCAAGCGTGCTGAAAAGGACGCTTCCGTGCTGGCCAACCCGGGCAGCGAGGAAGAGCGCATCCTGTTCGCCGCCATCAAGGCCAAGCTGGCCGAAGACAGCACCTGGTACAGCCGCAAGAGCGCCCAGATCATCGGCGTGACCGAAGAGACCACCACCGGCGTGCACCGCCTCAAGGAAATGTCGGCCAAGGGCACGCTGATGTTCCGCGCCATCAACGTCAACGACTCGGTGACCAAGTCCAAGTTCGACAACCTGTACGGTTGCCGCGAATCGCTGGTGGACGGCATCAAGCGCGCCACCGACGTGATGATCGCCGGCAAGGTCGCCGTGGTCGCCGGTTACGGTGACGTGGGCAAGGGCTCGGCCCAGGCCCTGCGCGCCCTCAGCGCCCAGGTGTGGGTGACCGAGATCGACCCCATCAACGCCCTGCAGGCCGCGATGGAAGGCTTCAAGGTCGTGACCATGGAGTGGGCCGCCGACAAGGCCGACATCTTCGTGACCACCACCGGCAACCGCGACGTGATCACCTACGAGCACATGGCGGCGATGAAGGACCAGTCCATCGTCTGCAACATCGGCCACTTCGACAACGAGATCCAGGTCGCCAAGCTGGAAGAGAAGTGCCAGTGGGAAGAGATCAAGCCCCAGGTGGACCACGTGATCTTCCCGGACGGCAAGCGCATCATCCTGCTGGCCAAGGGCCGTCTGGTGAACCTGGGCTGCGGCACGGGTCACCCCAGCTTCGTGATGTCCAACTCCTTCGCCAACCAGACCATCGCGCAGATCGAGCTGTTCACCCACCCCGAGGGCTACGACGTGGGCAAGGTTTACGTGCTGCCCAAGCACCTGGACGAGAAGGTCGCGCGCCTTCACCTGAAGAAGGTCGGTGCGATGCTGACCGAGCTGAGCGACGAGCAGGCCGCCTACATCGGCGTGCCGAAGCAGGGTCCGTACAAGCCTGACAGCTACCGCTACTGATCGCCGATGCGCGCTGACCAGTTGCTCGTCGAGCGAGGGCTGGCCGCGTCGCGCTCACAGGCCCAGCGGCTGATCGCCGCGGGCGTGCGCTGGCGGCTGTCAGGCGGTGACTGGAAACCGGTCACCAAGAACGGCGAGGAGCTGCGCGAGACGGCGGAACTGCAACTGCTGGACACGGCGGAGTCGCGCTTCGTCTCGCGCGGCGGGCTCAAGCTCGACGGCGCACTGGCGCACTGCGGGATCGACGTGACCGGCCTGCGCTGCCTCGACGTGGGACAGAGCAGCGGCGGCTTCACCGACTGCCTGCTGCAGCGCGGCGCGGCGCAGGTGGTGGGCGTGGACGTTGGCCAAGGCCAGCTGCATCCGAAGCTGCGCGCCGACAAGCGCGTGGTCTGCATCGAGAAGTGCAACGCGCGCGAGCTGAAGGCGGCGCAACTGGCGGCGCTGGGTGGAGACACGGCGGCCGCGCCCTTCGACCTGGTGGTGGGCGATCTGTCCTTCATCTCGCAGACCCTGGTGTGGCCGGCCCTCGTGCCGCTGCTCAAGCCGGGCGCCAGCTTGCTGATGCTGGTCAAACCGCAGTTCGAACTGCAGCCCGAACACATCGGCAAAGGCGGGCTGGTGAAAGACACCGCGAGCCACGCGCTCGTGCAACAACGCATCGCACAGGCCTGCGACGACAACGGCCTGCGACTGCGGGACTATTTTGAAAGCGCCATCACCGGCGGTGATGGCAACCGGGAGTTCTTCGTATGGGCCTGCCCCTGAGTTTTGAATTCTTTCCGCCCAAGACGCCCGAGGGTGCCGAGAAGCTGCGCGTGGTGCGCCAGAAGCTGTATGCCCTGAAGCCCGAGTTCTGCTCGGTGACCTATGGCGCCGGTGGCTCCACCCAGAAGGGCACCTTCGACACCGTGCAGGCGATCCTCGCCGAAGGCGTGGACGCGGCCTCGCACTTCTCGTGCATCGGCGCCACCAAGGCCGGCGTGCGCGAGCAGCTGGCCACGCTCAAGGCAATGGGCGTGCGGCGCCTGGTGGCGCTGCGCGGCGACCTGCCCAGTGGCTACGGCCTGGGCGGCGAGTTCCAGCATGCGAGTGATCTGGTGACCTTCATCCGCGAGGAGACCGGACGCGACTTCCACATCGAGGTGGCCGCCTACCCGGAGATCCACCCGCAGGCCAAATCACCCGAGGCGGACCTGCAGGCCTATGTGACCAAGGTGAAGGCGGGCGCCGACTCGGCCATCACGCAGTATTTCTACAGCGCCGACGCCTACTTCCGTTTCGTGGACGAGGCACGCCGGCACGGGGCCGATGTGCCGGTGGTGCCCGGGATCATGCCGATCACCAGTTCCTCGCAGCTGCTGCGGTTCTCGGACGCCTGCGGCGCCGAGATCCCGCGCTGGATCCGGCTGCGCCTGCAGGCCTTCGGCGACGACACCGAGTCCATCAAGGCTTTCGGGCTGGATGTGGTGACCGATCTGTGTGATCGGCTGCGCAGTGCCGGTGCGCCCGCGCTGCACTTCTACACCATGAACCAGAGCGTGGCGACGCTGGAGATCGTGCGGCGGCTGGCGGGACAGCAGCCGCACCACTGACACCCGCCGGGACCTTTCGTGTGGCCCCTGGACCAGGGGAAAAGTCGGTCGGAGGTGTAAGAAGATAATATCCATTGCTTGAGGGTCGGACAGGCAGACACCCTCTGCGCCGAATTCCTTGAGGGTGACCCATGTCCAAGCAACCAGCACACACATTCCGATCTGACAGCGCACCCGTGCGGCGCCGCGAGTTTCGGCAAGCCGCCACCGGGCTGGCCACGGCGTCCGTCTTGGTCGCGGGCTACCTCCCACGGAATCACGGTCACTTCCACGGCGCAAGACGCCTTTCACAACCAGGATACCTTGCATGTTCCTGAGGGCATCACTGCCCAGATCACGTGCAACTACACGCAGTCCGGAGCCTTGCGCCTGGGGGCCAGCAGCTCTTCCAGCTTCGGACGCCTGACGGTGTCCGGCGACGTGGATCTGCAGCCGAGCGCCACGTTTGTGGTGGACGTCAGCGGCACCAGCCTGGCCGCGGGCGACACGCTGGCGGGCTTGGTGACCGCCACGGGAGGGGGCACCCTGACCAATGCCGCGCCGGCCACGAATGTGTCCGACAACAGCGCCTTGTTCAACTTCCGGTCGCAGACCAGTGGCAGCCAGGTGAACCTGCTGGTCGATGCCGCAGGTACGCCCCCGCCTCCTGCTCCTCCCCCTGCTCCTGCTCCTCCCCCGGCTCCAGCACCTGCGCCTGCGCCCTCTCCGGGAGGTGGCGGCCACGGCGGTGGCGCCGCGCCAGAGCCCGCTCCGGAGCCCGTCCCCGGGCAGGGCATCGTGCCGGCGACCATCCAGGCGGGATTGATCAACGGTGTGCCGACCGCCCAGGTGCTGGATGGCTACATCCGCGGCGGGCGCACAGGCACCGACTGGGATACCGTGGTGACGGCCCTGGGGCGTCTGCCCGACGACGCGTCGGTGGCGAGGGCCGTCGGGCAGGCCATGCCCTCGATGCATGGCAACGCGGCCCAGGCCCTGCTGGCACATGTCTCGAGCACCGGTTCGGCCGTGGTCGGGCAGCAGGCCGTGGGTGGTCCGGACGGCGCCGACGCGAAACCCGGCACGGGACTCTGGGTCCAGCCGCTGAACCACCGGGTGGATCAGGACCGCTACCGCCAAGCCAGCGGTTACCGGGTGCGCACACAAGGTCTGGCGGGTGGTTACCAGGCGTCCATGGTGTCCGGCAGCACCCTGGGCTTCGGACTGGCTTACCTGGATGGCCGTGTGGACGGTCGTGACTTCGCGCTGGGGCACCGCAGCGATCTGGAAAGTGTCCAGGTGCTGGGCTATGGTTCCTACGACCTCTCGGCATGGCGCCTGCAATGGCAGGCCGACGCCACGCGCAGTTCGGTCAAGTCCGAGCGCAACCTGGGATTCATCGGGCGCTTGGCAAAGGCCAGCTACCGCGGGCACGCCTCGCATCTGGGGCTGAGCATGGGGCGCCCCATGACCCTGGCCACCACCTCGGTCACGCCCTCGGTGGGTCTCGACTGGCGCCGCGCGCGCAACAACGCGTACACCGAAACAGGTGCCGGGGCGCTGGATCTGCGGGTCGCCGCCCAGAAGGCCGAGGAACTGGTCGCCAAGCTGGGCGTGGAGGCACGCCATCCGCTGGGTGCGCAGAGCCATCTGCTGGCGCAGGCCGCTGTCGGGTACGACCTGTCCGGCGGTCGCGACAGCACCTCGGCCCAGTTCGTCGGGGGTGGTCCGGTGTTTTCAACCCCCGGATCGGAGCAGCGGCGCACCCTGGCCGAGCTGGGGCTGGGTGTGGCCCACAAGGTCGGCGATGCCATGGAAATGCGCGTGCACTACGACCTGAGCCTGCGCGGGAAAATGACCGATCAGAGCGTCAGCCTGCGTCTGGACTGGCGCTTTTGAAACGCTGCGCGCGGTTCTTCGCGCCGTCTTTGCTGATGGCGGTGCTGGCGGGCTGTGCCACGCCGCTCGCCGGCCCGGTTCCAGCCGGGGCCGCCACCGACCCGCTGCCGGTGGTGCCCCACGGCCCCGCCATTCCCCCGACCCGCAACGGCGACACCCTGGCAGATCCCACCGGGTCCGCAGCCGCCGAACGGTCCGCTGACGGGGCTCGCAGCCCGGACGGGTCCCGCGACTCCGCAGGCGTTCTCGAAAAGGGGCTGGCGTCCTGGTATGGCAGCAAGTTCCACGGCCGTCGCACCGCCAGCGGTGAGCGCTACGACCGGCACGCCATGACCGCCGCGCACCGGACGCTGCCGTTTGGCACACGCGTGCGGGTGCGCAGCGTGGTCACCGGCAAGGAGGTGGTGGTCCGCATCAACGACCGTGGCCCCTTCAAGCGCTCGCGCGTGATCGACCTCAGCCAGGCCGCGTTCAACGCGCTGGGGCTGCAGGGCCGAGGCGTGACCCAGGTCGAGTTGCTGCCAGAATGACCGGTTGTTCATCCAGCACCCCAAGGAGACCCGCATGAAAATCGAAACCATCGCCGTGCACGGCGGCTACACGCCCGATCCCACCACCAAGGCCGTCGCCGTGCCGATCTACCAGACCGTCGCGTACGCCTTCGACAACACCCAGCACGGTGCCGACCTGTTCGACCTCAAGGTCGCGGGCAACATCTACAGCCGCATCATGAACCCCACCAACGGGGTGCTGGAGGCACGCCTCGCGGCGCTGGAAGGCGGCATCGGTGCGCTGGCCGTGGCCTCGGGCATGGCGGCCATCACCTACGCCATCCAGACCATCGCCGAAGCGGGCGACAACATCGTCTCGGCCTCGACGCTCTACGGCGGCACCTACAACCTGTTCGCGCACACCTTCCCGCAGCAGGGCATCACGGTGCGTTTCGCCGACCCGCGTGATCCGGCCGCGTTCGCCGCGCTGATCGACGAGCGCACCAAGGCCATCTACTGCGAATCGGTGGGCAACCCGCTGGGCAACGTGACCGACATTGGCGCGCTTGCGAAGGTGGCGCACGCGGCCGGCGTGCCGCTGATCGTGGACAACACCGTGACCAGCCCTTACCTGTGCCGCCCGTTCGAGCACGGCGCCGACATCGTGGTGCACTCGCTGACCAAGTACCTGGGCGGCCACGGCACCAGCATCGGTGGTGCGATCGTTGACAGCGGCAAGTTCCCCTGGGCCGAGCACAAGGCGCGCTTCAAGCGCCTGAACGAACCCGACGTGAGCTACCACGGCGTGGTCTACACCGAGGCCCTGGGCCCGGCCGCCTACATCGCCCGCGCCCGCGTGGTGCCACTGCGCAACATGGGCGCGGCGCTCTCGCCCATGAACGCCTTCCAGATCCTGCAGGGCATTGAGACCCTGGCGCTGCGCATGGACCGCATCTGCGACAACGCCGTCAGGATCGCCAACCACCTGCAGGACCACCCCAAGGTGGCCTGGGTCAACTACGCCGGCCTGCCCGGCCACAAAGACCACGCGCTGGTGCAGCAGTACATGGGCGGCCGAGCCTCCGGCATCATCAGCTTCGGCCTGAAATCGGATGACGCCATCGCTGCCGGCACGCGTTTCCAGGACGCGCTGCAACTCTTCACTCGTCTGGTCAACATCGGCGACGCCAAGTCGCTGGCCTGCCACCCGGCCTCGACCACGCACCGTCAGCTCAACCCGGACGAAATGAAGAAGGCCGGCGTGAGCGCAGACATGGTTCGCCTGTCCATCGGCATCGAGCACATCGACGACCTGATGGCCGATCTGGAGCAGGCGCTGGCGAAGGTGTGAGCCACCGCCCGCGTGCCCGTGAAACCCGCTTTGGCGGGTTTTTTTCTGTCTCCGGGCTGCACCGGCCTTGATCTCGCGCAGCCGCCAGCGGCGTGCGCGTGGCATATTGGCCCTTGCTGGTCGCGGTGGCGCGGCGGCTTGTCGCAAGAACGAGGTGGACACATGGACAGACCCTGGCTCAGTCAATACCCGGCCGGGGTACCGGCAGAGATCGACGTTCACCGGTTTGCGTCGCTCAAGGACATGCTGGCATCGAGTTGCGAGCGCTTTGCCGACCGGCCGGCTTACCGCTCAATGGGCGCGACGATCAGTTTTCGCCAGCTCGACGACGCCAGCCGCGCGTTCGCGGCCTGGCTGCAGAAGGTGGCGGGTCTGCAGCGTGGCGACCGCGTCGCCCTCATGATGCCCAACCTGTTGCAGTACCCGGTGGTGCTGTTCGGTGTGTTGCGCGCGGGCATGGTGGTGGTGAATGTCAACCCGCTCTACACGCCGCGCGAGCTGGAGCACCAGTTGAAAGACGCAGATGTCCGGGCCATCGTGGTGCTGGAGAACTTTGCGCACACGCTGGAACAGGTGATCGCATCGACCCCCGTGCGCACGGTGGTGACGACGCAGGTGGGGGACTTGCTGCCTGCGGTGAAGCGGCTGCTGACGAACGCCGTGGTCAAGCATGTGAAGAAGCTGGTGCCGCCCTGGCGGCTGAAGGGTGCGGTGGACTTTCGACGGGCACTGGCCGCCGGCCGTGCACAGACGCAGGACGATGTGCCGCTCCAGCACGGTGATCTCGCCTTCCTGCAGTACACCGGTGGCACCACCGGCGTGGCCAAAGGGGCCATGCTCAGCCACGGCAACATGGTGGCCAACGTGCTCCAGGTGGGGGCCTGGATGTCGCCCAACCTGAACGATGGCGAGGAGACGCTGATCCTGCCGCTGCCGCTGTACCACGTGTTCGCGCTGACCGGTGCGCTGTCCTTTTTCAGCAAGGGTGCGCAGGCGGTGCTGATTCCCAATCCGCGCGATCTGCCGGCGTTTCTGCAGGTGCTGCGGGAGACCCGCTTCACCGCGATCATCGGTGTCAACACCCTCTTTCGTGCCCTGCTCGATGCACCCGGTTTTGCCCAGGTGGACCTGCGCCCGCTGAAGCTGGCGGTGGCTGGCGGCATGGCGGTGCAGCAGGTGGTGGCCCACCGCTGGAAAGCGCGGGCCGGCGTGCCGCTGGTGGAAGGCTACGGCCTCACCGAAAGCGCGCCGGTGGCGATCGCCAACCCGGTCACCATCCCGGAGTGGAGCGGGCAGATCGGCGTGCCACTGCCGAGCACGGAGGCGGCCATCCTCGACGACGATGGCGCGCATCTGGGCATGGGCGAGGTCGGTGAAATCTGCCTGCGCGGCCCGCAGGTGATGCAGGGCTACTGGAACCACCCCGAAGAGACGGCCAAGGCGTTCACCGCCGATGGCTGGCTGCGCACCGGCGACATGGGGGTGATGGACGAGCGCGGCAGCATCCGCATCACCGACCGCAAGAAAGACATGATCGTGGTCTCGGGGTTCAAGGTGTTCCCCAACGAGATCGAGGACGTGCTGACCCTGCACCCCGGTGTGCAGGAGGCCGCGGCGGTCGGCGTGCGCGACGAGCGTTCGGGCGAAGCGGTCAAGGTGGTGGTCGTGCGCAGCGACCCGGACCTGACCGAAGCCGACGTGCTCGCGCACTGCAAGCAGCACCTGACCGGCTACAAGATGCCGCGCGTGGTGGCGTTTCGAAGCGAGCCGCTGCCCAAGACCAACATCGGCAAGATCCTGCGCCGAGAACTGCGCGACGTCGGGGCTGCAACGGTCCCGTCGGACCCGCCCGCAAACGCTTGACGCCCGCTGGCGTCGGGTGGCCGAGCCTTGCGCCAGGCGCCGCGCTCAGCGCTCGTCGTAGCTCACCACCAACGTGTCGGTGGTCGGCCGGGCCTGGCAGCTGAGCACGAAGCCTTTTTCCGTCTCCCAGGGTTCGAGCGTGAAGTTTTTGTCCATGGTCACCGCCCCCTCCATCACCTTGGCGCGGCATGTGCAGCACACACCGCCCCGGCACGACCAGGGCAGGTCCAGCCCGGCGTTCAGCGCCACGTCCAGCACGTGCTCGTCCTTGCCCATGCGCAGTTGGTGCGGCTTGCCGTCGAGCACCACGGTCAGCGCCACCTCGCCGTCGGTGCGCACGGCCGGATGACCGAGCACGGCGGCCTGGCGTTGCGCAGCCGGGAGCGCCTCCAGCGTCGGTGACGTGAAGCGTTCGGTGTGTATGCGGTCGGGTCGCACGCCAGCGTCCAGCAGCGCTTTCTCGGTGGCTTCGATCATGGCCTCGGGGCCACACACAAACACCTCGTCCATGCTGCCCACCGGCAGCAGTGCGCCGATGATCTCGCGCACCTTGTCACCGTCGATGCGGCCTTCGAGCAGGGGCACTTCCTGCGCCTGGCGCGAGAGCACGTGGATCAGGGTCAGGCGGTCAGGGTGGCTGTCCTTGAGGTCCTGCAGCGCCTCGTTGAACATCACGCTGGCCATGCGGCGGTTGCCGTAGACCAGGGTGAACTTGGCGTCGGGCGACTCCTCCAGCGTGCTGGCCATGATGGACAGGATGGGCGTGATGCCCGAGCCCGCCGCAAAGCCCACGCGGTGGAGGGCGCGCGGCTTGTGGATGGTGAAGCGGCCGTCGGGGGGCATCACGCGCAGCGTATCCCCTGACCGCAGCTGTGTGGCCGCCCAGTTGGAGAACACGCCGCCTTCCACCGGCCGGATGCCCAGCGTCACTTCGCCGTGTGTCGCCAGCCGGCTGCGCGGGCTGCTGATCGAGTAGCTGCGCCGCACGTCCTGGCCTCCGATGGTTGCGCGCAGGGTGAGGAACTGGCCGGGCTCGAAGGCAAAGGTGTCGCGTAAGGCTTCGGGGATGGCCAGAGAGACGGCGACGGCGCCGGCGGCCTCGGGGTCGATGCGCGAGACGGTGAGGTCGTGGAAGCGGGCGGCGGCGGTGCTCATGGTTCAGTACGGCTTGAAGTAGTCGAAGGGTTCCAGGCAGTCCAGGCAGCGGTACAGCGCCTTGCAGGCCGTGGAGCCAAAGGGGGCGGTCTGCGTCGTGTTGTGCGATCCGCATCGAGGGCAGGGCACGTCCACGGGTCGCGCTGCATGGCGGCTGAACTGGAGCACGCCCGATGGCGCTGCTCGGCTGCTGCCGCATTGCGGCGGCGCGATGCCGTAGGCACGCAGCTTCTCTTTGGCGGCATCGCTCATCCAGTCGGTGGTCCAAGCCGGCGAGAGCTGGGTCACCACGCGGCCGGGCAAGCCGGCCTCGCGCAGCACGGTGACGATATCGTCCTCGATCTGGCCCATGGCCGGGCAGCCGCTGTAGGTGGGGGTGATGACCACCTCAGGCACACCGTCGCTGCCCTCGCGCACCTCACGCAGGATGCCCAGCTCGCTCAGGCTGACCACCGGGATCTCGGGGTCGGCCAGGTGCGCCAGCGCCCGCTCGAGGGCCTGCAGCGACGACTCGGTGGTTGCGCCCATGGTGTTCACCAGACCGCGGTCGGGTGGGCGCGGGCCAGGCTTTGCATCTCGGCCAGGAGAAAGCCCAGGTGCTCCGAATGCACACCCACGTGGCCCTGCGCCACATAGCCTTGGTGGGGCTGGTCGTGGCGGGTCAGCGTGGCCTCGCTCAGCGTCTCGTTGACCAGCAGATTCCAGGGCTCGCGCAGGGTGTTGATGTCCACACCCGTGCCGTCCTGCGCCGCTGCCTGCTCGGTCGGGCCGGGTTGCCAGAAGGCTTCGCAGAAAGGCAGCAGGTGGTCGATGGCGTCCTGCGCGCGGCGGTGCGATTCGTCGGTGCCGTCGCCCAAACGCACCAGCCAGTCGCTGGCGTGCTGCAGGTGGTAGCGCACCTCCTTGAGCGACTTGGCGGCAATGCCGGCCAGTTGCGCATCCTTCGACGACTGCAAGCGGTCCCACACCAGCACCATCAGCGCGCTGACCAGGAAGTTGCGCGCGATGGTGGTCGCGTAGTCGCGCTCAGCCACGGCGTAGCCGACCAGCGGGCCGTGGTGCGGCAGTTCCATGATCGTGTGGTTGCGGAACTCGGCGGTGTCGCGGAAGTAGGCCAGGGTGTCCTCGGTCACACGGCCGTCCTGCCGCGCGCCCTGCAGGTGGGCGAATCGCTGCGCCAGTGCGCCGTCGCCGTTGATCCGGTCGGCCGCGTGCTGGTAAAGCAGTCGCGCCTGCCCGATCAGGTCCAGGCTGTTGTTGGCCAGGGCCAGGTCCTCTTCGAGGATGGGGCCGTGACCGCACCACTCGGCGTTGCGCTGGCCCAGCACCAAGGCGTTGTCGGCCAGGTGCAGGATGTAGTCGACCGGCGCCTTCATCACATATGCCCCACTTTGTCCGGGATCTCGTAGAAGGTCGGGTGGCGGTAGACCTTGTCGGCCGCCGGGTCGAAGAAGCTGTCTTTGCTGTCGGGCTCGCTGGCGGTAATGGCGGTCGAGGGCACGACCCAGATGCTCACGCCTTCCTGGCGGCGGGTGTAGACGTCGCGCGCCATCTGCAGCGCGTGGCGCGCATCGCTGGCGTGCAGGCTGCCGCAGTGCTTGTGCTCCAGGCCCTGCTTGCTGCGGACGAAGACTTCCCACAGGGGCCATTCCTTCAATGCGGGCGCGTTCATGCGACCTCCTTCTGCTGACGTTGCTGTTGCTTGGCGGCGTGGGCGAGCGCGGCTGCGCGCACCCAAGCCCCTTGCTCGTGCGCCTTGACCCGGGTGGCCAGGCGTTCCTTGTTCATCGGACCGTGGCCATTGACCGTGGCCCAGAACTCGTCCCAGTCGATCTGTCCGTAGTCCCAGTGGCCGCGCGCCTCGTTCCACTTCAGGTCGGGGTCGGGCAGGGTCACACCCAGCACCTCGGCCTGCGGCACGGTGGCGTCCACGAACTTCTGGCGCAGGTCGTCGTTGCTGATGCGCTTGATGCCCCAGCGCATGCCCTGCACGCTGTTGGGGCTGTTGTCATCCGGCGGGCCGAACATGGCCAGGCACTTCCACCAGTAGCGGTTGACGGCGTCCTGGACCATGGCCTTCTGCTCGGCCGTGCCCTGCATCATCACCAGCAAGGCTTCGTAGCCCTGGCGCTGGTGGAAGCTCTCTTCCTTGCAGACGCGGATCATGGCGCGGGCATAAGGGCCGTAGCTGCATCGGCACAGCGGGATCTGGTTCATGATCGCCGCGCCGTCGACCAGCCAGCCGATCACGCCGACGTCGGCCCAGTTCAGCGTGGGGTAGTTGAAAATCGAGCTGTACTTGGCTTTGCCGGTGTGCAGGGCGTCGAGCATCTGGTCGCGGCTGGTGCCCAGGGTCTCTGCCGCCGAATACAGATAGAGACCATGGCCACCTTCGTCCTGCACCTTGGCGATCAGGATGGCCTTGCGCTTGAGGCTGGGCGCGCGGCTGATCCAGTTGCCCTCGGGCAGCATGCCGACGATCTCGCTGTGCGCGTGCTGGCTGATCTGGCGCACCAGGGTCTTGCGATAGGCCTCGGGCATCCAGTCGCGCGGCTCGATCTTGCCGTCGGCGTCGATCACGGTGTCGAAATGCGCCTGCAGCGCGGCGTCCTCGGCGCGGATCGGCGTGGCCGCCGCCTTCGGTGCGCCCTTGGCGTCGCCATCAGCGACGGAAAAGGATTGGGTGTACATGCGCGTCTCCTGCACCCGCCAAGCGGGGTGGATGCGCAGTATATGGAATTAGCCGACCGATCGGTTGGTTAATTCGCAGGGCGCGGATCGGGAATTACCCGTGGCCCGTTTCCCGGCTTCAGGCGCCGCCCGCTTCCACGGACTGCGCTTGGCCGCGGCCACGTCCCAACAGCGTCACCAGCAGCGGCAGCGTGGCTTGCAGTTCGGCCTTCAGCGTGTGCGGCGGGTTGATCACGAACATGCCGCTGGCGGTCAGTCCCGGCCGCTCGCCGAGGGCCAGCGGGCCGTGGCTGATGTTCAGCGTGGCATGTAACCAGGGGCGTTTGGCGTGGTTGCACAGGGTCTTGAGCTTGCGCGGCAGGTCGTGCGCCTCGGCCCGGGGAATGATCGGGTACCACACCAGGTAGGTGCCGGTTGGAAAGCGCTTGAGGCATTCCTGTATGCAGGCACTCACTTTGGCGTAGTCGCTCTTGATCTCGTAGCTCGGATCGATCAGCACCAGCGCGCGTTTGGAGCCCGACACCGATGGCGGCGGGGGCAGCAGGGGTTTGAGGCCCTCGAATCCGTCTTGCATCGCGACCGCGATCTGGCGCCCGGCTTCGAGCTGGGCGATGTTGGCGTTCAGCGTGCGGCTGTCGGTCGGGTGCAGTTCGAACAGCTTGAGGCGGTCGCGTGCCTCGGTGCGCATCAGAGCCTGCATCACGAATGGCGAGCCCGGGTAGACGCGCAACTGGCCGTCCGGGTTGAAGCCTGCGATCAGGTCGAGGTAGTCATCAAGCGCCGCGGTGGACGCGGGCGGCGTGCCGGTGGCGGGCCGCATCGCCGCCATCAGCTTCACGATGCCGTCTGCGGCTTCCCCGCCTTTTTCGGCGTAGTCGCCGTCCAGCCGGTACAAGCCGGCGCCGGCGTGGGTGTCGACCAGGGTGATGCCCGCCTCCTTCTTCATCAGATGGCGCAGGGTGGCCATCAGAGTGATGTGTTTGAGCACGTCGGCATGGTTGCCGGCGTGGAAGGCGTGGCGGTAACTGAACATCGGGCGATGGTAGCGCCGGCCGGCCTGTTACGGGCCCTATTTGCCAGCCGGTGGTGAAAAATCGTACAATGCTCGGCTTCGCAGCGATTTCGTGGCCCCGCGACGAAGCCATCAACACCACCTAAGAGCGTTCCGTCAGAGAACGACCGACCGTGGAAAAGGGTCCGCCAAACCAACTCGCAAGAGAAAACTCATGACCAAAACGTTCAGCGCCAAGCCCGCTGACGTGAAGCACGAGTGGTTTGTGATTGACGCAACCGACAAGGTTCTCGGACGGGTCGCCAGTGAAGTGGCCCTCCGTCTGCGCGGCAAGCACAAGGCCATCTACACGCCTCACGTCGACACCGGTGACTTCATCGTCATCATCAACGCAGCCAAGCTGCGTGTGACCGGTACCAAGAACACCGACAAGATGTACTACCGTCACTCGGGCTTCCCGGGCGGTATCTACGCCACCAGCTTCCGCGACATGCAGGCCAAGCACCCCGGCCGCGCGCTCGAGAAGGCCGTCAAGGGCATGCTGCCCAAGGGTCCTCTGGGCTACGCCATGATCAAGAAGCTCAAGGTGTACGGCGGCGCCGAGCACCCGCACACCGCCCAACAGCCGCAAGTGCTGGACATCTGAGGAGCCGACGATGATTGGTGAATGGAACAATGGCACCGGCCGTCGCAAATCCAGCGTCGCCCGTGTGTTTCTGAAAAAAGGCACCGGCAAGATCACGGTCAACGGCAAGGACATCGAACAGTACTTCGGCCGCCAGACCTCGATCATGATTGCCAAGCAGCCTCTGCTGCTGACAAACAACGCCGAGACGTTCGACATCCAGGTGAACGTGCACGGTGGTGGCGAATCCGGCCAGGCCGGCGCGGTCCGCCATGGCATCACCCGCGCCCTGATCGACTACGACACCGCACTGAAGTCCGAGCTGTCCAACGCCGGCTTCGTGACCCGCGATGCCCGTGAGGTCGAGCGTAAGAAGGTCGGTCTGCGTTCTGCGCGCCGCGCCAAGCAGTTCAGCAAGCGTTAACACGCCGCTCACTGCCACAACAACCGCCTTCAAGCTCGTCTTGGGGCGGTTTTTGTTTTTTGTGACCACCCGTTTCCTGAAAGGACCAGTCCCATGAGATTGCGCCTGCTGCGCAGACGGTTGACGGTCAGTGCACCGCGCATGGCCATCCGCAGCACCATGCCCTGGCCGCTGCGTTGGTTGCTGGCCGCGGTCGTGCTGGGGTTCTCCGGGGCGCTGGCGCTCTGGGCTTTCGAGTTCGGCAAGGAAATTGCGGGGCTGGACCGCAACGCCAAACAGGAGCTGGAGCAGTTGCGCACGGAAGTGAGCCAACTGCGGGAGGCGCTGGGCAAGGCGCAATCGGTGGCCAACACCTCTGAGAGCTTGCTGACCACCGAGAAGACTGCGCAAGAGCAACTGCTGCTGCAGATCCGGCAGTTGCAGGCCGACAACCTGGCGCTGCGCAGCGATCTGGGCTTTTTCGAGCGCCTGATCCCAGGCACCGGGTCGGGTGCGCCGAGCATCCGGGGCCTCCAGATCGAACGGGTCGCAGAAACCCAGCTCAAATGGCAGGTCCTGATGATCCAGGCCGAAAAGAATGCCCCTGACTTCAAAGGGCAGATGGAGATCAGTTTCGCTGGCACGCTGGATGGCAACCCGTGGTCGGCGCAGCATGCAGCGACGCCGCAGGCGGTCCTGATCAAGGGCTATCTGCGGCAGGAAGGGCTCGTGGACGTTCCTTCGCGGGCCGTGGTAAAAACCGTGACCGCCAGAATCCTCCAGGGTGGAGCCGTCAAGGCCCTTCACACCATCAAACTCTGATTCCGCCACACCGGAGCACGACATGTTCAACAAGAAGAAACAGCCTCCCATCAAAAGCCTGATCGCGCAGGGCACCCGGATCGAGGGCAACGTGCTGTTTCACGATGGCCTTCGCGTGGATGGTGATGTCGTGGGCGACATCCGTGCCAGCGACGAGCAGCCCAGCATCCTGGTGATCAGCGAGTTGGCCAGCGTGACGGGCCAGATCCACGCCGATCACGTGATCATCAACGGCACGGTCAAAGGACCGGTGTTCGCACTGGAACTGTTGGAGCTGCAACCCAAGGCCCGCATCGAGGGCGATGTGTCCTACAAGTCGCTGGAGATGCACCAGGGCGCCACCATTGCGGGCCAGCTCAAGCCCATGACCGGCGACCTCGAGGACAAACCCACACTGAAACTGGCGGCAAACAACGCCTGAGCACAATTCCGAGTGATTTGCCCTACCATTCGAGCTTGAACGTGTGAGCCCGGCTTGCACGCCATCGCCCCACCGTACCGAGGAACACCATGAGCGCCGTCGCCGAAACCACCCAGACCGAAATGCCCGCCCCGCTGATCTTCACCGACAGTGCCGCCGCCAAAGTGGCCGATCTGGTGGCTGAAGAGGGCAATCCGGACCTCAAGCTGCGCGTGTTCGTGCAGGGCGGTGGCTGCTCCGGCTTCCAGTACGGGTTCACCTTCGACGAAGTGGTCAACGAAGATGACACGCAGATGACCAAGAACGGCGTGTCCCTGCTGATCGACGCGATGAGCTATCAATACCTGGTGGGTGCCGAGATCGACTACAAGGAAGATCTCGAAGGCGCCCAGTTCGTGATCCGCAACCCGAATGCCACCACCACCTGCGGCTGCGGGTCCAGTTTCAGCGCCTGATACCTGCTGTCAGGATCGGCACAACAAAAAAGGGAGCCAATGGCTCCCTTTTTTGTTGGTTGGCGGACGCGACACTTACTCGGCGCTGGCCTGTTGAACGGTGGCCGCGGCATCAAGCTGCATGCGCATCGACTGGGCCACGGCGTCGAAACGGTCGCGGGCCGCCGGACTCACGGGGATGTTCTCGCTACGGCGGGCGATGGCCAGCGGATCCTGGTGAACGCCGTTGTCACGGAACTCGAAATGCAGGTGCGGGCCCGTGGAAAGCCCGGTGGAGCCGACGGCACCGATGAACTCGCCCTGCGCGACTTTCTGGCCCGCCCGGACGTCGATGCGGCTGAGGTGGCCAAACAGTGTGGTCTGGTTGTCGCGGTGCCGCACCTCGATGGTGTTGCCATACCCACGCTGCCAGCCGGCAAAGGTCACCACGCCGTCGGCGATGGTGCGGACCGGCGTGCCCGTGGGCGCGGCATAGTCCACGCCGAGGTGGGCCTTCTGCTTGCCGGAGATCGGGTGGAAGCGCATGCCGTAGCCGCTGCTCACGCGGGAGAACTCCAGCGGCGAGGCCAGGTAGGACTTGCGCGAGCTTTGCCCGTCAAAGCCGTAATAGGCGCCCTGTAGTCCGGGTTCTTCAAACCAGACGGCCTCGTGTTCGCGGCCGTTGTTGATGAACTCGGCGCTCAGCACGCGGCCGGCCCGAAGTGCTTCACCGTCGGCTTCCAGGCTCTCGTACACCACGGAGAAGCGGTCTCCCTCGCGCAGGTCGCGGCGGAAGTCGATGTCGCCGGAGAACATTTCCGCCAGTTGCACCGCCACGCTGTCCGGCAGACCGGCCTCGTCGGTGGCTGCAAAGAGGGAGCTGCGGATCACGCCGCTGGCCAGCCGCGACTGGACGTTCAGCTCACCACTCTCAACGCGGGAGCTGAAGCTGCCGCCCTGGCGTTCGATTACCAGGCGCTGGAAAACGCGACCGTCGTCCGGCAGCCAGCGCGCGGTCAGACGGATCAGTTCCTGCCGGCTGTTGGCTTCCACCGTGACCAGTTTGCCTGCCCGGCCAGAGAACAGTTGGTGCGCGTTGCTGTCGCTGCGCAACATGGCGGCCGCCGCAGCATCGCTCACGCCGAGGCGTTGCAGCAGGCTCTGAGGGGTGTCGTCGCGCCGAAGGGTGTCGCTGCGAAAGAGCGACCAGGCATCAAGCGAGGCGCCTTCGAGGGGGGCGAACGGTTGGGACTGGATTTCTTCGACCACCTGCTGCACGGGCAGAAGGGACGCGTCCGGAGCCAGCGGGGCAATGCCGAACGCCGTGACGCCGGTGCCCAGCAGCAGCACACCGATGCCCGCCATCACGCGGCGGGGATGACTTGTAAGGCTGGACAGCAAGGAATTGCTGGTGGATCGCGCCAGGGTGGGCAGTCTGTTGTTGTGGTGCGTGAGCTTCAAAATCGGTGTCCGGCAAAAAGCGGCGAACGAAGCCGCCTGGCGTCAGAAGAACCTGCCCTTGTTCGGTTGCCATGGAGCAGACCCAGGGCGCGGGCCCACTAAAATCCGGGCTCGCCAAACCTGCAATTGTAGCCCCGAGAGGGGTGTCCGCATCTGAAAAAACCCTTATGAATCACAGCGATACCGATGTTTCAGGCGTGTCTTTGCCGGTCGGCGGAGGCCTCCAGCCGACGGACGGTGTCCGCGAGGCGCTGGCGGTGACGTTGAGGGGATGCGACGAACTGATTCCCCAGGACGACTGGGTGAAAAAGCTGGCGAAGTCGGAGCAGACCGGCGTGCCGCTGCGCATCAAGCTGGGACTGGACCCGACGGCACCGGACATCCACATCGGTCACACGGTGGTGCTCAACAAGATGCGCCAGCTGCAGGACCTGGGTCACCAGGTCATCTTCCTGATTGGCGACTTCACCAGCCTGATCGGCGACCCTTCCGGCCGCAACAGCACCCGCCCGCCGCTCACGCCCGAGCAGATCAAGGCCAACGCCGAAACCTATTACAAGCAGGCCAGCCTGGTACTGGACCCCGCAAAAACCGAGATCCGTTACAACAGTGAGTGGTCGCTACCGTTGGGTTCGATGGGCATGATCCAGCTGGCCGCCAAGTACACGGTGGCGCGCATGATGGAGCGCAACGACTTCCACCAGCGCTTCACCGCCGGCACGCCGATCAGCGTGCACGAGTTCCTGTACCCGCTGATGCAGGGCTATGACTCGGTGGCGCTCAAGGCCGACTTGGAGCTGGGCGGCACGGACCAGAAGTTCAACCTGCTGATGGGCCGCCACCTGCAGCAGGAGTACGGCCAGGAGCCGCAGTGCATCCTGACCATGCCGCTGCTCGAAGGTCTGGACGGCGTCGAGAAGATGTCCAAGTCCAAGAACAACTACATCGGCATCACCGAAGAGCCCAACACCATGTTCGCCAAGGTGCTGTCGATCTCGGACACGCTGATGTGGCGCTGGTACACGCTGCTGTCGTTCAAGTCGATGGCCGAGATCGAAGCGCTGAAGAAGGAAGTGGAAGGCGGGCGCAACCCCAAGGATGCGAAGGTGATGCTGGCCAAGGAGATCACGGCGCGATTCCACAGCGCGGCGGCGGCCGAGGCGGCCGAGCAGGATTTCATCAATCGCAGCAAGGGCGGGGTGCCGGATCAGATTCCTGAAGTGACTTTGTCGGGCGCGCCGATGGGCGTGGCGGCGTTGCTGAATGCCGCTGGTCTGGTGGCGTCGAATGGCGAAGGCAACCGGTTGATAGACGGCGGCGGTGTGCGCATCGACTCGTCGGTGGTCAGCGACAAGGGGCTGAAGCTGGGCGCAGGTGTGTACGTGGTGCAGGTGGGCAAGCGGAAGTTCGCTCGCGTCACGCTGACGTAAACCAGTACCTCGCGGGATCGGGGCGCCAGCGCGCTCTATTCCGTTCGTGTCCCCCGGACCGGCTGCGCCGGTCCTCCTCCTTTACCTCACTGCACAGAACGCACTGTCGCCCCGATCCGAGGTGATGTGGGTGTGCAGCCGTGGGTACGCCCGCGCGTTTGCGGAACGAGTGACAGCGGTGACCGGCGCAGCGAAGTAAAGGAGGAGGCTTGGGCGCAGCCCAAGCCGGGGGACATGAGCGGAGCCGGCCACCGCTGGCGCTCGTCCCATGAAGCGATACGGGAGAGCCAGGGGCTCAACGCGCCCCAGCCTTCTCGAGCATAGAAACCATGGTTGAGTACCCACGGGCCTTCGCCAGCACCAGTGGCGTCTGACCACTGCGGTCCGCCAGTTGCAGGTTGGCCCCCGCGTCGATCAGCGCCTTCAGCGTCGCCTGGTGCCGCGCCCCGCCGTCGCCCAGCACGATGGACTCGATCACCGCCGTCCAGTGCAGGTTGTTCACATGGTCCAGCGGCGCACCGGCCGCGATCAGCTGCCGCACCACACCGTCGTGCCCCAGGTGCGCCGCAGCGATCAGCGCCGTGCCGTCGTAGCGGCTGGTCACCAGCTTCGCGCTCGCGCCCAGCTCCAGCAGCACCTTCAGCGTCGCCTCGTCGTCCGCCACCGAGGCGATGGTGACGGCATCGTAGCGATCGTTTTCCAGCTTGTTGAGGTCGGCGCCGGCCTTGGCCAGCGCGCGGATCACCTCCCGCTGCCGGGCGAACGCGGCCACGTGCAGCGGTGAGCGACCGTAGGCATCCGTCGCGTTCAGCGCCGCGCCCGAGGCGACCAGGCGCTGGACCTTGGCCACGTCGCCCTTGTGCGCCGCCGCGTGCAGACCCGTGTAGGCGGCGGCCTCGGCCACGCTGGGCGCGACCTGGGCCATCGCGCCGACGCAGCCGAAGGCCAGCGACAGGCTCAGCGACAAGACCCGCAGCGTCTTCATTTCAGCAACTCGGCCACTTTGGCGATGCCGGCGTTCGCGCACTGTTCGTCGAGATGGCCACCAGGCGCACCGCCCACGCCCACCGCGCCGATCACCTCGTTGCCGACCTTGACCGGCACGCCGCCGCCGAGCACCAGGAAACCGGGGATGTCCACCAACGTCTGCGCGCCCGGGTTCTTCTGCACGTTCTCCAGCATCGCGGCCGTGGTGTTGCGGGCGGAGGCCGAGGTGTAGGCCTTGCCTTGCGCGGCGCCCAGGGTGTGCGGGCCGGCGTTGTCGGCGCGCTGCAGCGCGCGCAGCACGCCGGCGCGGTCGACCACGGCGGCGGTGACGTTGTAGTTGTTCGCCGCGCACGCGGCCACGGTGGCGGCGGCGATCTGGTTGGCGAGTTCGAGCGACATGTTCTTCTCGGTGCGCACGGCCTGGGCGCTGGCGGCGGAAGAGATCAGGGAGAGGGCGAGGGCGGTGGCAGAAACGATGGCTTTCATGGGGTTCTCCTTCGGGTGGGTGCGGTTCAATCAACCGTGGGAGAACTGTAGAAATTCGCGCCCGTTCGCAACATTCGGACGGCTACGCGCCGGGCTCCGTAGAACTACGGAGTGGCATCGAGGGCCGGGTCGTCAGCCGGCGGACGCCTCGTCCACCAGCGCTGCGTAGTGCCGGATCAGCTGCGCCAGCGACTCGGCCTGCAGCTTGGCGAACAGGTTGGCACGGTGCGTCTCGACGGTGCGCGGCGAGAGGTCGAGCGCACGGCCGATTTCTTTGTTGGTCAGGCCGGCGACGATCAGGCCCAGCACCTCGCGCTCCCGCTCGGACAGCTGCGCATAGCGCTCGCGCGCCGCACGGTCGGCCTGGTGGCGCTCGCGGGTGCGCACGTGCTGGCGCACCGCGTGCTGCAGCGCCTCGATCAGCAGCTCGTCGTTGACCGGCTTCTCCAGGAACTCGACTGCGCCTGCCTTGAACGCGCGGCGGCACATCTCCACCGTGCCGTGGCCGGTGAGCATGATCACCGGTTGGTCCACGCCCTGCGCGACCAGGGTGTCGAGCACGGTCAGGCCGCTGATGCCAGGCATGCGCACGTCCAGCACGATGGCGCCGATCGCCTCGCGGTCGAAACCGTCCAGGAAGGCTTGCGGGTCGGCCCAGGTCGTCACGCGCAGGCCCACGGTGCCGATCAGCAGCGCCAGGCTTTCGCGCACCGCGGCGTCGTCGTCGATCAGGTGGATGGTGGGCGAGAGGCTGGTCATGCGGTGCCCCTGGACAGTGGCAGGCGCAGCGTGAACACCGCGCCGCCGCCGGGCTGATTGGCGGCGGCCAGCGAGCCGCCCATGCCCTGGGCCAGCGTCTCGCACAGCGACAGGCCGAGACCCAGACCACCGTCGCGGGTGGAGAAAAACGGCTCGAACAGGTGCGGCAAGGCCTCGGGGGCGATGCCCGGGCCGCGGTCGGCCACGGCGAGCTCGCCCACGTCCCCTTCGCGGCGCAAGGTCAGCTGCAGCGCGCGCTGCGCCACGGGCACGGCGTCCATCGCCTGCAGGGCGTTCATCAGCAGGTTGTGCACGATCTGGTCGACCGCCACCGGGTCTGCGTCGACCATCACCGCGGCGTCGGCCTGCACCTGCGGCGCGACGCTGCGCCGCAGGCACTCGGGTTCGAGCAGGTGCACCGCCCGCCGCGCCGCCTCGGCCAGATCCAGCGACAGCACGGCGGCGGTCGTCGCACCGTCTGGCGTGCCGGGCCGTTCCACCGTGCGCCGCAGGCGGCCCACCACCTCGGCCGCGCGACGCGACTGGTCCACCGCCTGCGCCATGGCCTGGCGCACGGTGTCCAGCTCGGGCGGGTCCTCGGCCAGCAGGCGCTGCGCGGCCTGGGTGTTGGCCAGCACCGCGGTCAGCGGCTGGTTGAGCTCGTGCGCCATGCCGGCCGCCAGTTCGCCCAGGGTGTTCAGGCGTGCCACCTGGCCCAGGCGCAGCAGTTCCTCGGCGCGCCGGCGCGCGGTGCGCTGGCGCTGGCCCTGCGCGCCCAGCATCAGCGCGGTGGCGACCAGGGCGGTCCACGCCAGCATCTGGCCCCAGGGCAGTTGCGACCAGCCCAGCCGCCGCTCGGCCACCACGTCGAAGGGCTGGCTGGCGGCGGCCAGGTGTTTGTGGAACTCGAAGCGCCAGCCGCCCGAGCGGGCCAGAGCCGCCGCATCGCCGGACTGCAGTTCCACGCGCTGGCCTTCGTGCTCCAGCACCACGCGCACCGGACTGGTTTCGGGCGTCATCGGCCATTCGGACCACGGCACCATGCCGCGCAGGTCGATGGTCAGCGCGTAGGCGGTGGGCTGGGCGGCGAGCACCAGGCGGTAGCGGCCCGAGGCCAGATCCGGGCGGGCCAGCGCCGGCCGGCGGTCCTGCGCCGAACGCTGCTCCGCCGCGGCCAGATCGGGGTCGGACCAGGCCGCGCCGCGCTCGCGCCGCTGCACCGACAGGATGTGGGGATAGAGGGATGGCAGCCGCTGTTCGGGCGCGGCGCTGACGGGCGCGCCGGGCGCGGGTTGCAGCAGGGCCAGGGTGTCGAGGATGGCGTCGTGCTGCACCACCTGCTGGCTCAGCAGCCGGTGCACGATGCGGGCATCGGTCTCGAACAGCGCGCGCTGTTCGTCGATGGACTGGCGGGCCAGCAGCGTCGCGCCGGCCAGCGAAACCACGGTTCCGCCGACCCACCACCACACCGATCCGCCGTCCGTTCGCATGCGGCGGATTCTGTCACGCGGGCTGCGCCCGCGTCACTGGAACAGCGGCTTGACCTTCCAGATGTCGTCGGCGTACTCGCGGATCGTGCGGTCGGACGAGAACATGCCCATGCCGGCGACGTTGAGGATCGCCTGCCGCGCCCATTCGTTCGGGCGGCGGTAGAGCTCGTCGACCTTCTGCTGGGTCGCGATGTAGTCGGCGTAGTCGGCCAGCAGCAGGTAGTAGTCCGACTCCAGCAGGGTGCGCGTGATGTCGTGGAAGCGGTTGGGCTCTTCCGGGCTGAAGGCGCCTTCGGCGATGCGGTCGATGGTGGTCTTGAGGTCGTAGTTGTGGTCGTAGTAGCGGCGCGGGTTGTAGCCGCTGGCGCGCAGGGCCGCGACCTGCTCGGTGCGGTGGCCGAAGATGAAGATGTTCTCCAGCCCCACGTTCTCGGCGATCTCGATGTTGGCGCCGTCCCAGGTGCCGATGGTCAGTGCGCCGTTGAGCGCGAACTTCATGTTGCCGGTGCCCGAGGCCTCGGTGCCGGCGGTGGAGATCTGCTCCGACAGGTCGGCGGCGGGGATGATCACCTCGGCCAGCGAGACGCGGTAGTTCGGCATGAACACCACCTTGAGCTTGTCGCCCACGCGCTTGTCGTGGTTGACCACGCGCGCCACGTCGTTGATCAGCTTGATCACCAGCTTGGCCATGTAGTAGGCCGAGGCCGCCTTGCCACCGAAGATCACCGTGCGCGGCACCCAGTTGTGGTTGGGGTGGGCCAGGATCTGCTGGTAGCGCGTGACCACGTGCAGCAGGTTGAGCAGCTGGCGCTTGTACTCGTGCATGCGCTTGATCTGCACGTCGAACAGGCTGTCGGTGCTGACGACGATGCCAGTCTCCTGCGCGATGCGCTCGGCCAGCCGCTTCTTGTTCTGGGTCTTGGCCAGGCGGAAGGCGCTCTGGAACTCCACATCGTCGGCCAGCGGCCGCAGCTGCTTCAGCTCGTCGAGGTTGCGGCGCCAGGTGGTGCCGATGCGAGCGTCGATCAGCGCCGACAGCGGGCGGTTGGCCTGCGAGAGCCAGCGCCGCGGTGTGATGCCGTTGGTCTTGTTGTTGAAACGATCGGGCCACAGGCGCGCGAAGTCGGCGAAGATGGTCTTGACCATCAGGTCGCTGTGCAGGGCCGAGACGCCGTTGATCTTGTGGCTGGCCAGCACCGAGAGGTAGGCCATGCGCACGCGGCGCTGGCCGTGTTCGTCGATCAGGGAGACGCGGCGCAGCAGGTCGTTCTCGTTGGGAAAGCGGTCATGCACCTCGGCCAGGAAGCGGGCGTTGAGGTCGTAGATGATGCGCAGGTGGCGCGGCAGCAGCCGGCCCATCAGGTCCACCGGCCAGGTCTCCAGCGCCTCGCTCATCAGCGTGTGGTTGGTGTAGCTGAAGATGCGCTGGCACAGGGCCCAGGCGGCGTCCCATTCCACCTGGTACTCGTCCACCAGCAGGCGCATCAGCTCGGGCACGGCCAGCGCGGGGTGGGTGTCGTTGAGGTGGATCGCGACCTTGTCGGCCAGTTGCTCGAAGCTGCCGTGGCTCTTGAGGTAGCGGCGCAGGATGTCCTGCAGCGAGGCGCTGACGAAGAAATACTCCTGGCGCAGGCGCAGCTCCTTGCCGTGCTCGGTGGAGTCGTCGGGGTAGAGCACGCGCGAGACGTTCTCCGATTCGTTCTTGGCCTCCACCGCGCGCATGTAGTCGCCCTTGTTGAAGGCGTCGAGGTTGATGCCGCTGGTGGCGCGCGCGGTCCACAGGCGCAGCGTGGAGACGCTGGTGAGTTCGTGGCCGGGCACGCCGGTGTCGTAGGCGGTGGCGATCACGTCGTCGGTGTCGACCCAACGTACGTGGTCCCCCTCCTGCACCAGACGGCCGCCGAACTGCACCTCGTAGCTGAACTCGGGGCGCATGAATTCCCAGGGGTTGCCGTTGACCATCCAGTAGTCCGGTTCCTCGACCTGTCGGCCGTCGACGATCTTCTGCGCGAACATGCCGAAGTCGTAGCGGATGCCGTAGCCCATGCCGGGCAGGCCGACCGTGGCCATGGAGTCGAGGAAACAGGCGGCCAGCCGACCCAGGCCGCCGTTGCCCAGGCCGGCGTCGGTCTCCAGGTCGATCAGGGCGTCGAAGTCGGCGCCCAGCTGGGTGCAGGCCTCCCTGGCGTCGTCGTAGATGCCGACCGAGAGCAGGGCGTTGGTGAGCGCCCGGCCGGTCAGGAACTCCATCGAGAGGTAGTAGACGCGCTTGGCGTCGCTGTCCTGCGAGACCGCCAGGGTCTCGCGCCACTTGTGCATCATGCGGTCGCGCACCGCGTGGAACAGGGCGAACAGCCAGTCGCGGCGGGTGGCCGAGCGCAGGTCCTTGCCGACGGCGTAGACCAGCCGGTTGGCGATGGACACGCGCAATGCCGCAACGCTGTTCTCCAGCTGTTCGTACTCGAACGGGGCGGTGGCGGTGCCCGTGGCGGGCGTCAGGAGGGTGTTGGGCATGGCGGTGCAGTACAGGGCAGGAGGTGGTCGGATCAAGCAGATGCCGTGCCAGTGGCGTCGGCACGGGCCAGTGCGTAGACCTTGAGGGTGTCGGTGGCGGCGCGCGCCCAGTCGAAGCGCAGCGACATGGCGTGGCGCTGGACCGCGCGCCAGTCGGCCTCGCGGCGCCGCAGGGCGAAGGCGCGGCGCAGTGCCGCGAGCAGGTCGTCTTCAGTCAACTCGTGGAACACGAAGCCGCTGGCGCGGCCGTCATCGATGTTTTCCAGGCTGCTGTCGGTGACGGTGTCGACCAGGCCGCCGACGGCGCGCACCAAGGGCAGCGTGCCGTAGCGCAGGCCGTAGAGCTGGGTCAGGCCGCAGGGTTCGAAGCGCGAGGGCACGAGGATCACGTCGCTGCCGGCGATGACGGTGTGTGCGAGCGCTTCGTCGTAGCCGATGTGCAGACCCACCGCACCCGGATGCCGCTGCGCCGCATGCTGCAGCGCCTGTTCGATCAGCGGGTCGCCCGCGCCCAGCACGGCGAGCTGGCCGCCGCGGCGCACCAGTTCGTCGACCACGCCGGGCAGCAGGTGCAGGCCTTTCTGTTCGGTCAGGCGGCTGACGACACAGAACAGCAGCGCATCCGGCCGGGTCTCCAGGCCCAGGCGCTGCTGCAACCGCGCCTTCGCGGCGGCCTTGCCGCGCAGGTCGTCGGCGCTGAAGCCGGGTTGCACGAGGGCATCGCTCGCCGGGTCCCAGACCGCATCGTCGACGCCGTTGAGGATGCCGTGCAGGCGGTCGCGCCGCTCGCGCAGCACGCCGTCCAGGCCACAGCCCTGTTCGGCGCCGGTGATCTCGCGCGCGTAGGTCGGGCTGACGGTGGTGATGGCGTCGGCGAACTGCAGGCCGGCTTTCATGAACGAGACCTGGCCGTGGAATTCCAGGCCGTGCAGGTGGAACAGCTCGTCGGGCAGGCCGAGGCGCTCGCGCACCTGCGGGCCGAACACGCCCTGGTAGGCCAGGTTGTGCACGGTGAACACGCCGGCCGGGCGGCGGTGGCCAGCCGCCACCAGCCGGTGGAGGTAGGCGAAGGCCAGGCCGGTGTGCCAGTCGTGGCCGTGCACCACGTCGGGCACCCAGCCGCTGTCCAGACCGGTGCCCAGCAGAGCGGCGGCCCAGCCCAGCCAGGCGAACTGTTCGGCCGCGTCGGGCCAGGGCTTGCCACTGGCGTCCTGGTAGGGGTTGCCGGGCCGGTCGTACAGGCCGGGCGCGTGCAGCAGCCACACCGGCAGGCCCGACGCCTCGATGTGCCCGCGCCGCAGCCAGGGCGTGGGGCCGTTCACGGTGCCGGGCCGCGGGCCGAGGCCATGCGGCAGACCCACGGTGTCGCCGCCAGGCACCAGCAGGCTCGGCCCCTCGGGCACGACACCCGCCACGATGGACGGAAAGGCCGGCAGCAGCAGGCGCACGTCGGCGCCCTGCGCTGCCAGGGCTGGCGGCAGGCCCGCGCTCACGTCGGCCAGACCGCCGGTCTTGAGCAGCGGAAAGACCTCGGAGCAGGCGTAGAGGACGCGCAGGCTCACTTCAGGGCCTCAAGCATCGCGCGCGTCACCAGCACCACGCCGCCTTCCGAGCGGTAGAAGCGTTTCGCGTCCTCGGCGGCGTCGTAGCCGATCTGCATGCCCGGCGGGATCACGCAGCCGTTGTCGATCACCACCTTGCGCAGCTTGCAGCCGCGGCCGACGTCGACCTCGGGCAGCAGCACCGCCTCGTCGACCTCGGCGTAGGAGTGGATGTGGACCTTGGAGAACAGCACCGAGCGGTTCACCGAGCCGCCCGAGATGATGCAACCCCCCGAGACCAGCGAATCCACTGCCATGCCGCGTCGACCGTCGTCGTTGAACACGAACTTGGCCGGCGGCAGCTGCTCCTGGTAGGTCCAGATCGGCCAGTCGCGGTCGTACATGTCCAGCTCGGGAATGGTGTTGGTCAGGTCCAGGTTGGCGGCCCAGTAGGCCTCCACGGTTCCGACGTCGCGCCAGTAGGCGGGCGCCTCGGGCGAGCTCTTGACGCAGGACATGCCGAAGGGGTGCGCCACAGCCTGGCCCTCGGCCACCATGGCGGGGATCACGTCCTTGCCGAAGTCGCGGCTGGAGCCGGGGGTGGCGGCGTCCTTCTCCAGCGCGGCGAACAGCGCCTGGGCGTCGAACACGTAGATGCCCATGCTGGCCAGCGACACCTCCGGCTTGCCGGGCATGGCCGGCGGGTTGGCGGGCTTCTCGACGAACTCGACGATCTGGCGCATGGGGTCTATGGCCATCACGCCAAAGGCGCTGGCCTCGGCGATCGGCACCTCGATGCAGGCCACGGTGCACTTCTTG
Source organism: Hydrogenophaga sp. H7 (assembly GCF_002025745.1). Taxonomy (NCBI): domain Bacteria; kingdom Pseudomonadati; phylum Pseudomonadota; class Betaproteobacteria; order Burkholderiales; family Comamonadaceae; genus Hydrogenophaga; species Hydrogenophaga sp. H7. The sequence continues at coordinate 95,377 of NZ_MCIC01000017.1, forward strand.
CCCTGCGCCACGTGGTCGGCGATCAGCTCGGCGTAGTCCATCTTGTAGATGTGGTCGCCGGCCAGGATCAGGATGTACTCGGGGTTGTGGGCGCGCAGGATGTCCAGGTTCTGGTAGACCGCGTCGGCCGTGCCCAGGTACCAGCTGTCCTCGTCGATGCGCTGCTGGGCGGGCAGCAGGTCGATGAACTCGTTGAACTCGTTGCGCAGGAAGCTCCAGCCGCGCTGCAGGTGGCGCAGCAGCGAGTGCGACTTGTACTGGGTGAGCACGCCGATGCGGCGCACGCCGGAGTTCAGGCAGTTGGAGAGCGCGAAATCGATGATGCGGAACTTGCCACCGAAGTACACGGCCGGCTTGGTGCGCCGGTCGGTCAGCGCCTTCAGCCGCGAACCGCGGCCGCCGGCGAGCACCAGACCGATGGTGCGACGCGCCAGTTGCTGGGGAGAGGTTTTGTCCATGGGTGTCTCCGGTGGTTGTTGTGGTGAAGGGGGTGTTCAGGGTGCTTGCCATCGCCCATGGGCACGGGTCATAGCGGCCAGGCGTTCGGCCGGCTCGTGGTTGACCTGATTCCATTCGAAGCGCCACTCCCAGCAGCCGGTGGCCATGCCGGGGGTGTTCATGCGGTGGCGGGTGTCCAGGCCGAGCACGTCCTGGAACGGCACCACCACGGTGTTGACCACCGACTGCGAGGCCGCGCGCACCAGGGTCCAGTGCGGCTCGGTGGCGATGCAGGGGCCCAGGTAGTCCAGCGCCGCGTGGCGCTCACCCGCGGGTGCACTGTTCCACCAGCCCACCGTGGTCTCGTTGTCGTGGGTGCCGGTGTAGGCCACGGCGTGGCGTTCCAGGTTGTGCGGCAGGTAGGGGTTCTTCGGCCCGCTGCCGAAGGCGAACTGCAGGATGCGCATGCCCGGGAAGCCGCAGGCCTCGCGCAGCGCAGTGACCTCGGGGGTGATCAGGCCCAGGTCCTCCGCGATGATGGGCAGCGGACCGAGCTCGTCGGTGATGGCGTCGAAGAAGCGCAGGCCCGGCCCCGGCTGCCACTGGCCGGCCACCGCGGTCGGTTCGCTGGCGGGAATTTCCCAGTGCGACTCGAAGCCGCGGAAATGGTCCAGCCGCACGATGTCGACCTGCCGGAACTGGTGCGCCAGCCGGTCCTTCCACCAGCGGTAGCCGTGGTGCGCCATGGTGTCCCAGTTGTAGAGCGGGTTGCCCCAGCGCTGGCCGGTGGGGCTGAAGTAGTCGGGCGGCACGCCGGCCACCACGTGCGGCTCCAGCCGCTCGTCCAGCAGGAACTGCTCGGCGTGGCCCCAGACGTCGGCGCTGTGGTGGGCGACGAAGATCGGGGCGTCGCCGACCATGTGCACACCTTGCGAGCGCGCATAGTCGCGCAGGCCCTGCCACTGGACCCAGAAGCGCCACTGCACGAAGCGCCAGAAGCCCAGGGCGTGGGCCGATTGCGCGCGCACCTCGTCCAGCGCGGCGGCCTCACGCCGGGCCAGCGGCGCGGGCCAGCGCGACCAGGGGCCGCCGTAGCGCTCGTCCAGCACCATGAACAGTGCGTAGTCGTCCAGCCAGTGCGCGTGTTCGGCGCAGAAGTCGGCCAGGGCGGCGCGGCACTCGTCGCTGGCGCGCTCGGAAAAACCGTTCCAGGCCTTGCGCAGGCAGGCCATGCGCCAGGGGGCGACGCGCTCGAAGTCGCAGCGGTGGTGGTCGAAGCCCTGGCGCGGTGTCCAGGGCAGCCAGCCCTGGCGCACCAGGTCGTCGAGGTCGACCATCAGTGGGTTGCCGGCGAAGGCCGAAACGCTCTGGTAGGGCGAGTTGCCGGGGCCGGCGGGTGAGAGCGGCAGCACCTGCCACAGCGACTGGCCGGCGGCGGACAGCCAGTCGACGAAGTGGCGCGCGGCGGGGCCAAGGTCGCCGCAGCCGTGGGGGCCGGGCAGGCTGGTGATGTGCAGCAGCACGCCACTGGTGCGGCGCGCGAGCAGGGGGTGGATGGTGGCGTTCATGAAACGGGGTCGGTGGGGTTCGACGGGCCATGCAAGGCCCGGACCAGCACGCACACCGTCGGCTCGCTCAGCAGCAGCCGGCCTTCGATACTGGGGCCATCTGGGGCGTCGGGACCCGCGACCACCAGCGCCCGGGCGCTGTCCAGCCGCAGCCCCCAGAGCCCTGGTGGCAACTGCAACTCGGCGGCTTCGCCCGCATGCCAGACCACCAGCAGGGATTCCTGCGCGGGTTGGCCGCCCTCGCCGACCGTGATGATGGCGGCCAGCGTGCGGTGCTCCTGGCTGCGCCAGGCGGGGGCGCTCAGCGGCGCGCCGTCGGTGTCGAACCAGGCGATGTCGGGTGTGGCGCCATCCGCGGGCGGCCTGCCGTCGAACCAGCGCGCCTGCCGCAGGCCCGGGTGGGCGCGGCGCAGGGCGGTGAGGCCGGCCACGAAGGCGGCGAGCGCCGGGTCGGCGTGCGGCCAGTCCAGCCAGGTCAGGGCGTTGTCCTGGCAGTAGGCGTTGTTGTTGCCGCGCTGGCTGTGGCCGATCTCGTCGCCGGCCAGCAGCTGCGGTGTGCCCTGGGCGCAGAACAGCGTGGCCAGCAGCGCGCGGCGCCAGAGACCGCGCCGCCGCAGCACGGCCGGTTGGTCGGTGGGGCCTTCGGTGCCGCCGTTGGCCGAGAGGTTGTGGCCATGACCATCGCGGTTGTCTTCGCCGTTGGCCCGGTTGTGCTTGCGCGCATAGGCGGTGAGGTCGGCCAGGTTGAAACCGTCGTGGGCGGTCAGCAGGTTCACGCTGGCCAGCGGTGTGCGGGCGCCGTGGCGGAACTTGTCGCTGCTGCCGCAGACGCGGGTGGCGAGCTCGCCGCGCGAGGCCGGGTGGCCGAGCCAGAAGGCGCGCACGCCGTCGCGGAAGGCGTCGTTCCATTCCAGCCAGCCGGGCGCGAAACCGCCGGTGTGGTGGCCGTCGGGGCCGATGTCCCAGGGTTCGGCGATCAGGCGCACGCCGCGCAGCAGCGGGTCCTGCCGCATCGCGGCCAGCAGCGCGTGGTGGCGCTGGAAGCGGTGGCCCTGCGAGGCGTCGCGGCCGAGCGAGACCGCGAGGTCGAAGCGGAAGCCGTCGACACCGTAGGCCGCGACCCACCAGCGCAGGCTGTCCATCACCCACTGCAGCACGCGCGGTTCGCTCACGTTCAGGCTGTTGCCGGTGCCGCTGAAGTTGTGCGGCACGCCGCGCTCGCCCATGGCGTACCAGTGGTTCTGGCCCAGGCCGCGCCACGAGAGCGTGGGGCCGTCGAGATCGCTTTCGGCCGTGTGGTTGAACACCACGTCCAGCACCACCTCGATGCCGTCGCGGTGCAGGGCGTCGACCATGGCACGGAACTCGTCGCGCACCGCCTGCGCCTCGACGGCGTCCACCGGGTCGCGCCCCGCCGTGCAGGCCGCGTAGCCGGCGTGCGGTGTGAAGGCGTTGAGCGTGTTGTAGCCCCAGTGGTTGGTGAGGCCGCGCGCCAGCAGGTGGCGCTCGCTGGTGAAGGCGTGCACCGGCAGCAGGCAGACCGTGGTCACGCCCAGGCGGCGCAGGTGTTCGCGCATGGCGGGGTGGGCCAGGCCGGCGTAGGTGCCGCGCTGCGCGGGCGGGATCTCGGGGTGCAGCCGGGTCAGCGCCTTCACGTGCGCCTCGTAGAGCACGACGCGGTCGGGTGCGGTGCCGGGGCCGGGGGTGATCGCGGCACCCGCCGCCAGTTCGGCCGCGCTGTCGACCACCAGGCAGCGGGGCATGGACGAAGCGTTGTCCGCCGGTTCGGGCCGGTGCTGCGCCCAGGACTCCACCGGCTGCAGCGGGTTGGCCACCGCGTGGCCGGTCTGCAGCGCCAGCCGGGCGGTGTCGCCCACGAAGCCGGGCGCCCAGGGGTCCATCAGCAGTCGGGCCGGGTTGAAGCGCTGCCCGGCCTCGGGGTTCCAGGGGCCGTGGGCGCGCAGGCCGTAGGGCTGGCCGGCGCCGAGGCCGGGCACGAAGCGCGACCAGAGGCCATCGCCCGCCGCGTCCAGCGGCAGCACGCCGGTGGGCGTGCGGTCCGGTCCGAACAGCTGCACCTCCACCGCCGTGGCCTCGGGCGCCCAGACGTCAAAACGCACACCGTCCTGGCCGTGTTCGCAGACCAGATGTGCGCCGAGCGCCGGTGCGGCCGTGTGTGTCATGTTTTCTCGGGTTGCAGCCAGAGGACGCCCAAAGGAGGCAGGGTCAGCGGCGCCGACCAGCCCTGGCCATGCAGCGGCTGGTGCTGCGCCTGCACCCGCCCGTGGTTGCCCACGTTGCCGCCGCCGTAGTGGCTCGAATCCGTGTTCAGGCGCTCGGTCCAGGCGCCGTCGTGCGGCAGGCCGACGCGGTAGTCGTGCCGCACCACGGGTGTGAAGTTGGCCACCGCGACCAGGGTGTCCTCCAGCGCGCGCCCGAAGCGCACGAAGGCCAGCACCGACTGGTCGGCGTCGTCCACCACCAGCCAGCGGAAGCTGTCGGGGTCGGTGTCGCGCGCGTGCAGCGCCGGCTCCTGGCGGTAGAGCCTGTTGAGGTCGTGCACCAGGTTCTGCACGCCGGCGTGGGCCGGCTGCTCCAGCAGGTGCCAAGGCAGCTCGGCGTCGTGGTTCCACTCGGTGGGCTGGGCCAGCTCGGCGCCCATGAACAGCAGCTTCTTGCCCGGGTGCGCGTACATCCAGGCGTACAGGGCGCGCAGGTTGGCCAGCTTCTGCCAGGGGTCGCCGCTCATCTTGCCCAGCAGCGAGCCCTTGCCGTGCACCACCTCGTCGTGCGAGAGCGGCAGCACGTAGTCTTCGCTGTAGGCGTACATCATCGCGAAGCTCATCTTGTGGTGGTGCCAGCGCCGGTGCACCGGGTCCTGCGACATGTAGGCCAGGGTGTCGTGCATCCAGCCCATGTTCCACTTGTGGTCGAAGCCCAGGCCGCCTTGCTGCACCGCGCCGGTGACCTGCGGGAAGGCGGTCGACTCCTCGGCCACGGTCATGGCCTGCGGCGCCTCGCGCTGCAGCACCTCGTGCACCTCGCGCAGGAAGGCGATGGCCTCGTAGTTCTCGCGCCCGCCGTCCTTGTTGGGCACCCACTCGCCCGCAGGACGGCTGTAGTCGCGGTAGAGCATGGAGGCGACCGCGTCCACGCGCAGCCCGTCGATGCCGTACTGCTCGATCCAGTACAGCGCATTGCCGACCAGGAAGTTCTTCACCTCGTGGCGGCCGAAGTTGTAGATCAGGGTGTTCCAGTCGCGGTGGAAGCCCTCGCGCGGGTCGGCGTGTTCGTACAGCGCGGTGCCGTCGAAGCGGGCCAGCGCGTGTTCGTCGGCCGGGAAGTGCGCCGGCACCCAGTCCAGGATGATCTTCAGGCCGGCGGCGTGGGCCGCGTCGACGAAGCGCCGGAAGCCGTCGGGCCGGCCATAGCGCGCGGTGGGTGCGTACAGGCCGGTGGGCTGGTAGCCCCAGGAGGCGTAGAAGGGGTGTTCGCTGACCGGCAGCAGCTCCAGGTGGGTGAAGCCCAGGCTGGTGGCGTAGGGCACGAGGTGCTGCGCCAGGTCGTCCCAGGTGGGCATCACGTCCCGGCCGCCGGGGCGCTTCCAGGAGCCGGCGTGCACCTCGTAGATCGCCATCGGCACGGGCGGCCTCTGGTGCGGGCCGGACGGGGCGGGGGCGCTGCGCAGCGGCTCGCAGACCCGGGCCGCGTTGCCGGGCGGCAGCTCGGTCTCGCGCGCATAGGGGTCGGTCTTCATCAAGGTGCGGCCGTCGGCCCCCTCGACCTGGAACTTGTACCAGGCCCCCACACCGGCGCCGGGCACGAACAGTTCCCACACACCGCACTCGGGCCGGTGGCGCATGCCCTGCGGCTGCCAGCCGTTGAAGTCGCCGCTGAGCCCGACCCAGCGCGCGGCCGGTGCCCACACCGCGAAAGCCACACCGCTCTGGCCCCCCAGTGTGGTGGGGTGGGCGCCCAGCTTCTGCCAGGGCCGCAGGTGCCTGCCCTCGGCCAGCAGCCAGGCGTCGGTGGGACCGATCCAGAACGTGTCGTCAGCGGGGGTGGGGTGGTTCATGCTTGTCTCGCTCCCGGGTCATTCTGGCACCGAATGGATACCGGGTGGTTACAAAATTACACGCTTCAGGCGCCAAAGTTTCACCAGATCGCCGGGCGACAATCGGACCATGAGTCCTTCTGTTTCATCCTGGCTCACACCCCGCCGCCTGCTCATGGCGTCGGTGGTGGTGGCCGTCATCACCATCACCCTCAAAACCCTGGCCTGGTGGGTCACCGACTCGGTCGGCCTGCTGTCGGACGCCATGGAGTCGCTGGTGAACCTGGCCAGCGCGGTGTTCGGCCTGGTCATGGTCACCATCGCCGCGCGTCCGGCCGACGACGACCACCCGTACGGCCACCACAAGGCCGAGTACTTCTCCTCGGGCTTCGAGGGCATCCTGATCATCGTCGCGGCGCTGGGCATTGTCTGGACCGCCGGTCAGCGCCTGCTCGACCCGCAGCCGCTGGAGCAGGTGGGCTGGGGGCTGGCGCTGTCGGTGGCCAGTTCGGCGCTCAACGGCCTGCTGGCCTGGGTGATGTTCCGCGCGGCGAAGGAGCACCGCTCGATTGCGCTGGAGGCCGACGGCAAACACCTGGTGACCGACGTCTGGACCTCGGCCGGCGTGGTGGCGGGCATCGCGCTGGTGCAGCTCACGGGCTGGATGTGGCTGGACCCGGTGGTGGCCATCGGCGTGGCGCTGAACATCCTCAAGGAGGGCTTCCACCTGATCTGGCGCTCGACCCAGGGCCTGATGGACGAGGCGGTCGAGCCCGAGGTGCTGGCCACCATCGAACAGACCCTGGCCGGCTTTGCCCACACGCGCGGGGACACGCAGATCATCCGCTTCGACCACGTCAGCACCCGCAAGGCGGGCCAGCGGCGCTTCGTGGACCTGCACATGCACATGCCCGCGGCCTGGACCCTGGGGCGCGCCGCCGCGGTGCGCACCAGCGTGGAACAGGCGCTGATGAGCGCGGTGCCGGGGCTGCGCGCCAGCATCCAGCTGCTGCCCTCGGACGTGGAGGCGCATTTCTACGATGAGGCGGACCTGAAATGATCGCGCTGCTGCAACGGGTGAGCCAGGCCCGCGTCGACATCGCTGGCGACACGGTCGGGCAGATCGGCGCCGGCCTGCTGGTGCTGGTCTGTGCCGAAGCCGACGACACCGAGGCCGTGGCGCAGAAACTGCTGGCCAAGATCCTGAAGCTGCGCATCTTTGCCGACGAGGCCGGCAAGATGAACCGCAGCGTGCAGGACGAGGGCGGCGGCCTGCTGATCGTCAGCCAGTTCACCCTGGCGGCCGACACCAGCGGCGGCAACCGGCCGGGCTTCACCGGCGCAGCGCCACCGGCCCTGGGCGAGGCGCTGTACGACCGCTTCGTCGCGCTGGCGCGTGCGCAACACGCGCAGGTCGCCACCGGGCGTTTCGGCGCCGACATGCAGGTGCACCTGGTCAACGACGGCCCGGTCACCATCCCGATGCGCATGCACTGAGCGCGCTCTTCCTGTTTTTTTCGCTGTTGACCGCATGAGCCTGTCGCTCCTGAGCCCCTCTTCCTTTTCGTCGTTGCCGCCCGGGCAGGTGCTGGGTGGCTTTCACGTCGGCGCCGCGTCGCCGCCCGCGGTGGCCTGGCCGCTGCAGCACCTGCCGACCCCGGTGCTGGACGGTGGCGAGGCGCTGCGGGAGTGCTGGCTGCTGCCAGACGGTGCGCCGGTGTTGACCGGCGAGCATGAGGGGGTGGTGTGGCGCCGCAGCGGCGACCTGCTGTTCGGGGTGATCGATGTGCCGGAGGCCGGTGTGGTTCCCGAGGCCGGCCGCAGCGCCCTGCAGCAGGCGGCTTTCGACATCTACGCGCGCATCTTCCGGCTGCTCGATGCCCAGGGGCTGCCGCACCTCTGGCGGCTGTGGAACTACATGGCCGACATCAACGGTGAAGCCGACGGGCTGGAGCGCTACCGTCAGTTCAACATCGGCCGCGGCGACGCTTTCGAGGCCGGCGCGCGCAGCGTGGTGGGGCGGGTGCCGGCGGCCTGCGCGCTGGGAGTGGCGTCCGGTCCGCTGACGGTGGCCTTCCTGGCCGGGCCGACGCCCATCGTGCCGGTCGAGAACCCGCGCCAGGTCAGCGCCTTCCTCTATCCGGACCGCTACGGCCCGCGCAGCCCGACCTTTTCGCGCGCCGCGCTGGTGCACCCGCCGGGGCAGGAAATCCTGTTCGTCTCGGGCACCGCCAGCATCGTCGGGCACGAGACCGTGCACCGGGGCGACGTGCGGGCGCAGACGGCCGAGAGCCTGGACAACATCGCGGCGGTGCTGGCGCAGGCGTCACTGAACTCCCGCAGCGGCGCGTTCGCGCTGGGCGACCTGGGCTACCGGGCCTATGTGCGCCACCCGGCCGACCTGGCCACCGTGCGCGAGGTGGTCGCGCAGCGCCTGGGTGACGCGCCGGTGACCTATGTGCTGGCCGATGTCTGCCGCAGCGATCTGCTGGTCGAGATCGAAGGACAGTGCGTCCGCTGATCAGTACGGGTTCTTGATGCCCAGTCCGGCGAGGATTTCAATCTCGCGCGCTTCCATCGCCTCGGCGTCTGCTTCGCCGGTCTCGTGGTCCCAGCCCTGGGCGTGCAGGGTGCCGTGCACCAGCAGGTGCGCGTAGTGCGCGGCCAGGGTCTTCTTCTGTTCCTTCGCCTCGCGCGCCACCACCGGCGCGCACAGCACCAGGTCGGCCATCACCACCGGCTCGATGGCGTAGTCGAATGTCAGCACGTTGGTCGCGTAGTCCTTGCCGCGGTACTCGCGGTTGAGCGCCTGGCCCTCGTCGGCGTCGACGATGCGCACGGTGATCTCGGCGTCGGCTTCGAGAGCATGGCGGATGCAGCGGATCACGGTGTGGCGCGGCAGCGCGGCGCGGTGGCGGGCGGCGTCTTTCAGGTCGCCGAACTGCAGGGAAAGCGAAAGCGAAGGCAGGGCCATGGTCGGTGCGTCGGGCAGTCGGTCAGCTGGATTTGCGGCGGCCGCCGCGCGGGGCTTCTGCCACGCCGGGGCTGCGCGCCTCGTAGGCGTCGACGATGCGGGCGACCAGCGGGTGGCGCACCACGTCGGCGCTGGTCAGGCGGTTGAAGGCGATGCCGGTCACGCGCTTGAGCACGCGCTCGGCGTCGATCAGGCCCGAGAGCTGCGTCACCGGCAGGTCGATCTGGCTCACGTCGCCGGTGACCACGGCCTTGCTGCCGAAGCCGATGCGGGTGAGGAACATCTTCATCTGTTCCACGGTCGTGTTCTGCGCCTCGTCGAGGATCACGAACGCGTGGTTGAGCGTGCGCCCGCGCATGAAAGCCAGCGGCGCGATCTCGATCTGCTGGCGCTCGAAGGCTTTCTGCACCTTGTCGAAACCCATCAGGTCGTACAGCGCGTCGTACAGCGGGCGCAGGTAGGGGTCGACCTTCTGGCCCAGGTCACCGGGCAGGAAGCCCAGCTTCTCGCCGGCCTCGACGGCCGGGCGCGTCAGCACGATCTTCTGCACCGCGCTGCGCTCCAGCGCATCCACCGCGCAGGCCACCGCCAGGTAGGTCTTGCCGGTGCCGGCCGGGCCGATGCCGAAGGTGATGTCGTGCGTGGCCATGTTGTCCAGGTAGCGCGCCTGGTTGGGCGTGCGCCCGCGCACCTCGCCGCGGCGCGTCTGCATTGCGGTGGCCTCGTCGCCGCCGGGCGGCAGCGCCGTGTCGCCGGCCAGCATGAGTTGCACCTTTTCTTCGGGGATGGGCTTTTTCGCCATCTCGTACAGCGCCTGCAGCACCTCCAGCGCCTGGTTGGCCTTGGCCTTGGGGCCTTCGATCCGAAACTGTTCGAAGCGGTGCGCGACCTTGACCTGCAGCGCCGCCTCGATGCTGCGGATGTGGCTGTCCATCGGGCCGCACAGGTGGGCCATGCGGGTGTTGTCGGGCGGCGAGAAGGTGTGGCGGAGGATCAAAACAGATAATCCCGGGCTGATTGGTGAAAGGACCTCAATGATAGGCAAGCTGACCGGCACGTTGCTGGAAAAGAATCCGCCCCAGATCCTGATCGACTGCCACGGGGTCGGTTACGAGGTCGACGTGCCCATGAGCACCTTCTACAACCTGCCGGCGGCGGGCGAGAAGGTGTCGCTGCTGACCCACTTCGTGGTGCGCGAGGACGCGCAGATCCTCTACGGCTTCGGCAGCGCGGCCGAGCGCGAGGCCTTCCGCCAGCTCATCAAGATCAGCGGTATCGGTCCGCGCACCGCACTCTCGGTGCTCTCGGGCCTGTCCGTCGCCGAGCTGGCACAGGCGGTGACGGCGCAGGAGGCAGGTCGCATCGTCAAGGTGCCGGGCATCGGCAAGAAGACCGCCGAGCGCCTGCTGCTCGAACTCAAGGGGAAGCTGGGCGCCGACCTGCCGCTGCCGGGCGCAGCCGCCGCCGTGGGCGACGCGGCCAGCGACATCCAGCAGGCGCTGATGGCCCTGGGCTACAACGAGAAGGACGCCGCAGCGGCGCTCAAGGCGCTGCCGGCCGGCGTAGGCGTGAGCGAGGGCATCAAGCTGGCGCTGAAGTCGCTGGCGAAATAAGGCCCGTACAGCGGCGGAGCGTGAGGCGACGGGATTCAGCGCCGGGCCGCCCCAAGCTGAATTCGCGCCCCCTCGGGGGGCAGCGACCCGCGTCAGCGGCGGAGCGTGGGGGCTACATCCCCTCGCGCACGATCCGCCCGTTGAGCGCCTGCACCGGGCGGGCGTTGTTCGGGAAGATCTGTGAAAACAGCTTGAGCTGTTCCCGGCTCACGGTCACCGGGGTCTTGAGCACATTCCACAGCACGCCCTCGGTGCAGGGCGGCGTGGTGAGCGAGCCCATGAACTGGTAGTAGCGCTGGTCGGCGGGCAGCAGTTCGCGCAGGTCGATCAGCCCGGCGGGCAGGCGCACCCGGTCGCCGCTGTCCAGCGGCATGTGGGTCCACACCTTGTTGATCAGCCCGTTGGCCGCGCCCGGGTCGATCAGCACCGCCACCACCGCCAGCTGGCCTTCGTGGTTCTTGTGCACCAGGTGCGCGACCATGGCGAAGCTGCGGTGGTTGACCCGCTCTTCCGACGGGTGGTGGAAGTGGAACTGCAGCAGCTCGTAGGTGGCGCCGCGCACGCTCAGGGTGTTGCCCGGCTCCAGGTCGACCTGGATGGTGTGGCCGTTGTTCACCACGCTGCCGCCAGTGGGTCGGTAGTCGAACTGCAGCGGCTCGGCCGGGCCCTGCAGCGTCGTGGTCTCCTGGATATGCACGGGCGACTGTCGCTTGCCGATGGCGCAGACGTTGAACTCGGGTTTCACGCGGGCCCAGTGCTCGGGGCCGTAGGCGCCCTCGTAGGACCAGTGCGGGTCGTGCCCCTTGGACGCGGGGCTGCCGTGGGCCTCGGGCGCGGCGTGGCCGTTGCGGATGGCCTTGGCCACCCGGTCGGCGGTCTGGTGGTTGGCGGGCGGTGCGACCTCGGTGCCGCGGTGCTTGTCCAGCACCGCCTTGATCTTGGCGGCGACCGCCTGCGGGTCGGAGCGGGACTCGGCGGCCGTTGCGCCGGCCGGGGTCGCCGCGGCGTTCCGGGGCTGGGCGCCGGGTTTGGCCGTGCCCACCGGCATCGCGATGGGAGCCGGCGGCGGCGCGGAGTGGCTGGGAGCATCGGAGGCCCGGGCCGTGCCCGGTGCCGTCAGGCACCAGGCCGCTGCCATGACCAGTGCCGAAGCGAGGGCGGTCCGGATCAGCGTCGGGGTCGCTGGGCGGTGGGCGGCGGTGCGGTTCATGGTCGGGTGGCGGCGAAAAACGGGGGTCTTTCGGGTATCGGCAGGCGGCGCTCCCGACTTGAGCAACGCCCCGGAAACGGGCCTGTATAGTCGGCTCCGTGAGCATCCAGACCGACGATTTCGCCCCCGCTCCGCGGGTCGTTTCCGCCACCACTTTTTCGCCCAAGGAAGAAGCGATCGAGCGCGCCCTGCGCCCCAAGCTGCTGGACGAATACGTGGGCCAGATGAAGGTGCGCGAGCAACTGGAGATCTTCATCGGCGCCGCCAGGAAGCGCGCTGAGGCGCTGGACCATGTGCTGCTGTTCGGCCCGCCCGGCCTCGGCAAGACCACGCTGAGCCACATCATTGCGCAGGAGCTGGGCGTGAACCTGCGCCAGACCAGCGGCCCGGTGCTGGAAAAACCCAAGGACCTGGCGGCGCTGCTGACCAACCTCGAACCCAACGACGTGCTGTTCATCGACGAGATCCACCGGCTCTCGCCCGTCGTTGAAGAGATCCTCTACCCCGCGCTGGAGGACTACCAGATCGACATCATGATCGGCGAGGGCCCGGCGGCGCGCAGCATCAAGCTGGACCTGCAGCCCTTCACCCTGGTCGGCGCCACCACGCGTGCGGGCATGCTGACCAACCCGTTGCGCGACCGTTTCGGCATCGTGGCGCGGCTGGAGTTCTACACCGCCGAGGAGCTCTCGCGCATCGTCACGCGCAGCGCCGGCCTGCTGAACGCACCCATCGACGCCGCCGGCTCGTTTGAAATTGCGCGCCGCTCGCGCGGCACGCCCCGCATCGCCAACCGCCTGCTGCGCCGCGTGCGCGACTTCGCGGATGTGAAGGGCGACGGTCGGATCACGGCCGACATCGCCGGCCGCGCGCTGACCATGCTCGACGTCGATCCCCAGGGCTTCGACCTGATGGACCGCAAGCTGCTTGAAGCCGTGATCCACCGCTTCGACGGCGGCCCGGTGGGGCTGGACAACATCGCGGCGTCCATCGGCGAAGAGCGCGACACCATCGAGGACGTGATCGAGCCCTACCTGATCCAGCAGGGCTACCTGCAGCGCACGCCGCGCGGGCGCACCGCCACGCTGGCGGCCTATCGGCACCTGGGCGTGGCGCCGCCGCAGTCGGGCGACCAGCTGTTCCAGGACGCCGGCTGACGTGGACACGGGGCAGGACGACCCGACCGGGCTGCCCGCCAGCGCGGCGGCGCTGTACCGCGCGGCGCTGGGTCCGGCCGGCGCCAGCGCCTATCTCCCGGTCATCGCGCGCTTCGAGGAGCGTGGGCGCTCGGCCATGGTGTGGAACACGCGCGCGGCGCTGGGCCAGCTGGCCTGGCTGGTGTACTGGCGGCTGTGGGGCGCCGCGCTCGCGCAGGCCGGGCTGGCGCTCGCCGCCGCCGCGGCCCTGGGCTGGCTGTGGATGCGTGCCGAGGGCGTGCCCACGGGCATCCGGATCGGGCTGACGGCGTCGGCCCTGGTGTTGTGGTGCGCGCTGCCCGGGCTCTGGGGCATGGCCTGGCTGCACCGGGGCCTGCGCGAGCGCGTGGCCGCCGCTGTCGAGCAGGCCGACAGTTTCCAGGAGGCGGTGGAGCGGCTGGAGCGTTCCGAGTACGGCTGGCGCGTGGCGGGTCTGGTGGCCGCGGCTGCGGTCCTGGTGGTGGTGGCCTTGCTGGCCGGGGTGGTCGGGCAGCAGTGGCGCCCGGCGGCTGTGGGTGCGGCGCAGGTTCAGTCGCCCGCACCGCCGCAGCGAGCGCCACGGCTCCTGCCGTCGCCCCCCGTGGCATCGCCCACCGAGGCACCGCCGGCAACGCCCGCCGTGCTGCCGGTTCAAGCCCCTGTCGAACCCGTGGCGGCTGCACCCACCCCGGCGGCGCCCGAGCCGGTGCTTCGGCCCCGGCCGCGCGGTTTCGGCGTCAACGTGGGGATGTTCGCCAGAGAGGCCAACGCCGAGCGCGCCAAGGCGCGGCTGGTCGAAGCCGGCCTGCCGGTGCTGGACGACCCGATCGAGTCGGCGCGGGGGCCGCTCACCCGCGTGCGGGTGGGGCCCTTCGAGCGGCGCGAAGAGGCCGAGCAGGCCGCGGCGAAGGTGCGGGCCCTGGGGCTCGAAGCCCGGGTCTACGCGCCCTGACGCGGCGCCGCTGGCAGCAGGCCGGCCACCATCAGGCCCTGCGCCGCGTAGTAGGTCGAGAGCACCAGCAGGTCGCGCGCCGGCAGCGGCACAAGGAAGCGGTCGGTCGCCAGCAGGGTGTCGCTGAGCATGAAGCACAGGGCGCCCGCGGCCACGCGCCAGGCCGCCGGATCGGCGTGCACGCGGGCCCGCCCCAGCGCCTGCGACACCATCAGTGCGATGACCAGCACATAGGCCGCCACTGGCGCCCGCAGGCCCGGCGGCAGACCGCCGCTCCACGGCCCTCCGCTCCAGAGCAGCGCGTACATCACCAGACCCACAGCGCCCACCGCTCCCAGCGCCCGCCGGTCAGCGAACCAGGGCGCGTCGGACCGCAGGCGGGCGATGTAGGCCAGGTGCGCGAGCAGGAACGACGCCAGGCCGGCGATGAAGAAGCCCTCGAACATCAGGAAGGCGTCGCCGGCCAGCGAGCCTGCGAGCGCGGCCAGCAGCCAGCCCTTGTGGCGGACGTCCGCGCGCAGCACCAGACCGATGACGACCAGCATGGTCAGCGGCTTGAACACCCGGTGCAGTTCGGTCCAGCCTTCCGCGGCGGCGAGTGTGGCCAACGCGGCGCTGAGCACCATCAGCACCATTCCCGGGCCTATGCGGCCCTGCAGCAGCGCGCCCTGCGCCCAGAGCCCGGCCAGCAGGGCGGCGGTCCAGGCCAGGTTGCCCGGCAGGGCGCGCGCGTCGGCGGTCCAGAGGAAGAAGGCGACGCCGCCGAGCAGCAGCACGAACACCAGTGCCGCCAGCGCCTGCGCGCCGCGCGAGGCGGGCGGGTCGAAGCGCTGCACGGCGCCGAGGTCGAAGGCCGGGGTCGGCCAGCGCGCCGCCACATCGGGCGCGCGCCAGCCGGGGGGCTTGATCCAGGTGCGCAGCCGGTCGCCCCAGCGGCCGGTGCGCGCGCTGTCGCGGGCCAGCCCCGCGTAGACCTCGGCGTTGGCCCAGACCGGGTCCCAGCTCTGCAGCGGCTTGCGCGTGCCGTAGACGCAGGGTTCTTCCGGGTCCTCGGGTTCGAAGCTGCCGAACAGGTGGTCCCACAGCATCAGGATGCCGCCGTAGTTCTTGTCCAGGTAGCGGTCGTTGACCGCGTGGTGCACGCGGTGGTTCGAGGGTGAGGCGAACCAGCGGTCAAAGCGGCCGAGCGATCCGACCTGCTCGGTGTGGATCCAGAACTGGTAGAGCAGGTCCACCAGCCCGACCACGGCGAACACCAGTGGCGGCACGCCGGCCAGCGCCATCGGCAGGTAGAACACCCAGCCCAGCAGCGCGTAGCTGGCGGGCTGGCGCAGCGCGGTGGAGAGGTTGTAGTGCTGGCTCTGGTGGTGCACCACGTGCGCGGCCCAGAGCAAGCCCACCTCGTGGCCCAGGCGGTGGTTCCAGTAGTAGAGGAAGTCGTAGAACACCAGGGCCAGCAGCCAGCCCGCGGGCGAGGTCCAGAAGGCGTCGCCCTGCCACAGCGCGGCGTGGTCCTGCACCCAGACGTAGATGCCCAGGCGCAGCGCGAGTGTGAACACGTCGGCGATGCGGCTGAGCATGCCCAGGCCGATGCTGCTGAATGTGTCGGCCAGCGCGTAGGTGTTGCGCCTGCGCCGTCGCCCGACCCAGAACTCGATGGCGATGAGCAGCAGGAACACCGGCGTGGCGAGCACGATGACCTGGTTCGGTGTCATGGCAGGCGTCGGTGGCTCAGGCGGTGCTCTCGTCCAGCGCCCCGTCGTCCTGCAGGTGGCCGGTGTCGGCCCAGCCCACCAGGCCCAGGCCTTCGGGTGTCCAGAGCAGGCGGTTGACCGCGGTGTTGCTCAGGTCCCAGGTGCGCGGCGCCTGCAGTTCCAGCCGCGTGGCCGCGCGGTAGAGGATGTCCAGCACGCCGCCGTGTGCCACCAGCATCAGTTGTTCGCCGGGGTGGCGCGCGGCGATCTCGTCGACGGCGGCGACCACGCGTTCGCGCAGCTGCAGCAGCGACTCGCCGCCCGGTGGCGCGAAGTCGGGCACGCGCTTGCGCCAGGCCAGTGCGTCCTCCGGGTGGTGGGCCTCGATCTCGGCCCAGGTCAGGCCCTCGAATCGGCCGAAGGCGCGCTCGCGCAGGCCCTTGTGGGTCTGCACCGGTTTGCCGTGGGCACGGGCCGTGGTGCTGGCGGTGTCGAAGGCGCGCGAGAGGTCGCTGGCGTAGAACGCGGCGATGGGTTCGTCGCGCAGGGCCAGGGCGAGGCGCTCGGCCTGCCAGCGGCCCTTGTCGGACAGGGCGATGTCGGTGTGGCCCTGGATGCGGGTGTCGCGGTTCCAGGCGGTTTCGCCGTGGCGCACGGCGATGATGCGGGTGACGTGCAAGAAGAAGCCCCGGGGTGAGAAAACGGTCACTGTAGCGCCGGACGGACGGTCTGACCACCGGATGGTCGATGGGCCGGTCCGGAGGACGACGCGACACAATACGGCGATGCCCGAACACCACGACGCCCGCGTGGCGGACTTCTCGTCGCTGTTCCAGTTCCTGCCGATCGGTGCCTACCGGAGTTCCAGGGACGGTGTGATGCTGCGCGCCAACCCGGCGCTGGTGCAGCTCAACGGCTACAGCGACGAGCAGGCCATGCTGGACGACGTGAACCGGGCCAGCAGCGACTGGTATGTGCAGCCCGGCCGCCGGGCCGAGTTCCAGGCGCAGCTGGTGCGCGACGGCTTCGTGCGCGGCTTCGTCTCTGAAGTGGTGCGCCACTGCGACCGGCAACGCCGCTGGGTGAACGAGAACGCCCACGGGGTGTACGACCCGCAGGGGCGGCTGCTCTACTACGAAGGCACGGTCGAGGACATCAGCGAGCGCATGCAGGCCGAGCTGGCGCTGCGGCAGAACGAGGCGCTCTGGAAGCTGGCGCTGGACAGCGCCGGGGACGGCGTGTGGGACTGGAACCTGGTGACCGGCGAGGAATACGTGTCGCCGCGCATCAAGGCCATGTACGGCTATACCGCCGACGAGCTGGCGCCGCGTGCGCAGGAGCTGGACGGGCGGACCCACCCGGACGACGTGGCCCAGATGCAGGCCGACCGCCAGGCGCACTTCGAGGGACGCACCGCCCTCTACCGCAACGAACACCGCATCCGCTGCAAGGATGGGTCTTGGAAATGGGTGCTCTCGCGCGGCATGGTGATCGCACGCGACGCCGACGGCCAGCCGCTGCGCATGGTGGGCACGCACACGGACATCACCGAACTTAAGCAGGCCGAGGCGCAGCAGCGGGCGCTGGAGACGCAGCTGCGCGAGTCGCAGAAGATGGAGGCCATCGGCACCCTGGCCGGCGGCGTGGCGCACGACTTCAACAACCTGCTGGCCGCCATCCTGGGCAACCTGGCCCTGGCGCGCGAAGACGTGGGGCCGGACCACGCCGCCCAGGAGAGCCTGGCCGAGATCCACCGCGCGGCGATCCGCGCGCGCCAGCTGGTGCAGCAGATCCTGGCCTTCAGCCGGCGCCAGACGCAGGAGCTGCAGCGCCAGCCACTGAAGCCGCTGGTGGACGAGGCGCTGCGGCTGATGCGCTCGCTGCTGCCCGCGGGCGTGCGGCTGAGCACCCGCCTGGCCTCGTCGCCGCTGCCGGTGCTGGCCGACGCGACGCAGGTGCAGCAGGTGCTGATGAACCTGTGCACCAACGCCTGGCAGGCGCTGGATCAGCGATCTGGCGACATCACCGTGAGTCTGGACGAGGTGGAACTGGACGCGGCGCAGGCCCTGCGGCTGGGCCATCTGCCGCCCGGCGCCTATGCCTTGCTGAGCGTGGCCGACAACGGCCCGGGCATGGACGAGGCGACGCAGCAGCGCGTGTTCGAGCCTTTCTTCACCACCAAGGCGCCGGGCAGTGGTACCGGTCTGGGGCTGTCAGTGGTGCACGGCATCGTCAAGGCGCACCAGGGGGCGATCACGCTGCACAGCACGCCGGGCGAAGGCACCCGGTTCGATGTCTACCTGCCGCTGGCCTCGGGTGCCGCGGACGCCGAGGCACCTGCACCCGCCGCACCGCCACCGGCCGTTCCCGCGCCGCCGGGGCGGCACATCGTCTACGTGGACGATTACGAAGCGCTGGTGTTCCTGGCCGGCCGGCTGCTGCGCAAGCAGGGGTACCGGGTCAGCACCTTCCTGTCGGGCGAGGAGGCCCTGGCCTGGTTCCGCGTCAGCCGGGAACCGGTGGACCTGTGCGTGACCGACCACAACATGCCGGGCATGAGCGGTGTGGAACTGGCGCAGGCGGTGCATGCGCTGCGGCCCGGGTTGCGCATCGCCATCGTCTCGGGGCATGTGAACGAGGCGCTGCTAGATGCCGCGGCCGCGGCCGGGGTGTCCGATGTGTTGGGCAAGCAGGACAGCATGGATGCGCTGGCCGATGCGGTGCGCGCGTTGATGGAGGCGCCGCCGCGCTGAAGGCGCCGGCCGGGGCTCAGCGCGGCAGGTCGATGTCGACCTGCCGGGGTCCGGAAGGCGGTACCGGGAAGCCGTTCAGCGCCGCCTGCAGCATGGCCTGCCACAGCGCCGGAGTGCTGTTCCAGCGGCCGTCGTGGCCGGCCTGGGTTTCGTAGACCACACGGCCCGATGCTGCATCGCGGACCACCACGGTCACCTTGCGCTCGTACCAGGGCATGTCCATCGGCATCACGAACATGGGAGACCAGTAGAAATAGCCATTGCCGGCCACGACCTGCCCCCGGAAGCGCCAGCTGGGCCATGGGTCGTCCCAAGGGCTGCGGGCGTTGCGCACGGTGGTGGCCGTGACCTGCACCCGCCAGGGGGCGTTGGCCGGCGCCTCGGCGACGGTCCAGCCGTGCGTTTCCAGCACGGTCCGGGTCCAGGCTTCCAGCCGGTTCTGGTCTTCGGCGGACCCTCCCTCCCGCTGCGAGGGCAGGCGCTCGAAGCGGTAGGTCTGCGGCGCCTGGGGCACGGCGGCCGGGGCCTGGGCGCCGGTGGGGATGTCGGCCGACCAGTGCGCGTAGCTCTGCACCGCGTTGTCCACACGGTAGGTGCCGGCGCAGCCGGCCAGGGCGAGGGTGGTCAGCAGGGCGAGGGCAAGGCGGGTCATGGTTCCTCCGGCGGGTTGGACGCCTGGCTCAGCACCCATATCAGGTGGTGGCGGCAATCGGTATGACCGTCGCACGGGGCCGGACGTTCACTTCCACAGCGTCCGCGTCGGCGGCGGGCGCGGGTGCCACCAGCGGCTCCTCGTCGAAGGCCAGGTCGCCGTCCTCCACCGGCGCACCAGTGGTCTGCAGGGTCTGGAAGGGGTAGAGCGAGCGGTCCATCAGGTGGCTGGGCACCACGTTCTGCAGCGCGTGCAGCATGTTCTCCAGCCGGCCGGGGAACTGCTTGTCCCAGTCGCGCAGCAGGTTGCCCACCTGCTTGCGCTGCAGGTTCTCCTGGCTGCCGCAGAGTGTGCAGGGGATGATGGGGAACT
Source organism: Hydrogenophaga sp. H7 (assembly GCF_002025745.1). Lineage (NCBI taxonomy): Bacteria > Pseudomonadati > Pseudomonadota > Betaproteobacteria > Burkholderiales > Comamonadaceae > Hydrogenophaga > Hydrogenophaga sp. H7. Next base: position 114,832 of record NZ_MCIC01000017.1, read on the forward strand.
GCCGGTGTTCGGCCCAGCGGATCAGGTCCTTCTCGGGCACGTAGGCCAGCGGGCGGATCACCATGAACTCGCCGTTGTCGCTGACCAGCTTGGCCGGCATGCCCTTGAGCTTGCCGCCGAAGAACATGTTCAGGAACAGGGTCTGCAGCATGTCGTCGCGGTGGTGGCCCAGCGCGATCTTGGTCGCGCCCAGCTCGCGCGCCACGCGGTAGAGGATGCCGCGGCGCAGCCGGCTGCACAGGCTGCACATGGTTTTGCCCGGCTCGATCTTTTCCTTGACGATGGAGTAGGTGTCCTGGGTTTCGATGTGGTACTGGATGCCCAGCTTGGACAGGTACTCGGGCAGGATGTGGTCGGGGAAACCGGGCTGCTTCTGGTCGAGGTTGACCGCGATCAGCTCGAAGTTCACCGGCGCGCGCTTCTGCAGCTTCATCAGGATGTCGAGCAGGCCGTAGCTGTCCTTGCCGCCGGAAAGGCAGACCATCACGCGGTCGCCTTCCTCGATCATGTTGTAGTCCACGATGGCGCGGCCGACCTCGCGGCACAGGCGTTTTTCGAGTTTCTTGTTTTCGAAGGCGAGTTTTTCTGGGGTCATCGGTCGGGCCTCGGGCCGGGGCGGTGTGCGTCAAACGCAACAGGTTCGCATTGCGGTATGCTGCAATGCACAAGTCGGTGGTCAAAACCCGCAAGATTGCGGCTTGTTACAGGCGGATTTAGGTCGAAAGCTACACTTTCTCCCCGTGAGAGCGGCCTTGTTGCGCCGCGCCATCCTGTTGTGTCCATGCTGCGGCACAACCTGGGAAAAACATCAATTTTATTTGGAGTCCTTTATGTCCTTTGCTATTCATCGGGTCGCCCTGGCGTCCATGCTGGTTTCCATCGCCTCCGTCGCCATGGCCCAGACCGCCGGCATGACCACCGACCGCGACGGCAACACCGGCTACGCCACGCCCGAGGCCTGCGACGCCGCCATCCAGGGCGGCACGGCCAAGTTCTACAAGCCCCAGACCAAGCAGAAGCCCAAGCTGCGCGCCGGTGAGGCCTCGGTGTCGCCGATGCTGCTCAAGGACCTGAGCCCCAGCTACGCCAAGGGTGCCTGCGACAAGGGTGTGGCCACGGCCCGCGGCCGCGGCGGCGTGAGCAAGGCGCTGCAGGGCAAGTGGATCCCGTTCAGCCCGACCATGGAAGTCAACGCGTACAAGGACGCCAGCGGCAAGATCGTGCGCGTGACCATGCGCCAGTGCGACAACCACTTCTCCGACCTGCTGCCGCGCCCGACCCCGGTGGCCGCTCCGGCCCCGGCTCCCGCCGTGGTCCCCGCGCCCGCCCCGGTGGCGGCCGCGCCTGCGCCCGCTCCGGTGCCCGCACCTGCACCGGTGGTGCCCAAGGCCGCTGAAGTCGTGGCCTTCCCGTACGTCTTCGGCACCCTGGGCGCCCAGCGCGACCTGATCGGCAACGGCCCGATCGACGGCATCGCCCAGCACAACGACCACGACACCAAGCCCGCCCTGCAACTGGGCGCCGGCTACCAGTTCAACAAGCTCTGGGGTGCGGAAGCCTTTGCACAGTTCGGCAGCAGCCACAACTTCGAGAACGGCCTGGAGTCCAAGGTCAACGCCCTGGGCCTGCGCGGCACCGTTGGCACCGACCTGGGTGAAGCCACTCGCCTGTTCGGCAAGGCCGGCGTGGCCCGTGTGAAGCACACCGACGCCGTCGAAGGCACGCAGACCCGCCCGACCCTGGGCCTGGGCCTGACCCACGCCTTCACCAAGAACCTGTCCCTGCGCAGCGACTTCGATGTGTTCCTGAAGAAGAGCTCGGACGAAGCGCGTTCGTGGAAAGAGCTGATGTACCTGGGCGTCGGCGTCCAGTACAACTTCAAGTGATGCCGTCGCTGGTGGCCTGAAGCACCAGCCTGCACATCAAAAGGGCCTCGCGAGGGGCCTTTTCTTTTTTCAGAACCGGGACGGCGTGCGCCTCACCACTGCCCGCTTTCCATGCGGATCGCGACCTCGCAGTCGTCGAAGATCTCCAGCTTGGCGATCTTGACCCGCACGCCGATCACGCCAGGCAGCTGCATCAGGCGCCGCGTGAGCTTGCCGATCAGGCTCTCCAGCAGGTTCACGTGTTCGGCGGTGCACTCGTCGATGATGATCTGGCGCACCTTGCGGTAGTCCAGCACGTGGCTGATGTCGTCGTCGTGCGGCAGCAGAGGCTGGGTGCCCTGGTTGAGCTCGGCATCCACCTGGATCGGCTGCGGGCTGGTCTTCTCGTGCTCCAGGATGCCCAGGTTGGCGTCGAAGCGCAGCCCGGTGAGGGTGAGGATCTGGGTGCCGGCGTGGTTCGTGGAGTTCATGGGCATCCGCCTCACATCATCGAAAAGTCGCGCTCGAAGCGCATCAGGTGCTGGCCGCCGTCAACCAGCAGCGTGGTGCCGGTGACCGAGCGGTTGCCCAACGCAAAGGCCACGGTGGCGGCCACGTCCTCCGGGGTGGACGAGCGGCCCAGCGGCGACTGGCGGTGCAGGGTCTGGAATTTCTCATCGCTCAGCAGGTGGCTGGTGAGCGTCAGGCCCGGCGCCACGCCCACCACGCGCACGCGCGGCGCCAGCGCCAGCGCCAGCATGCCGGTGGCCGCTTCGAGCGCCGCCTTGGACAGGGTGTAGCTCAGGAAGTCGGGGTTGAGGTTCCAGAGCTTCTGGTCCAGCAGGTTGACCACCGCGCCCTCCGCATCGCGCGTGGCCAGGTGCGCGTGCAGCGCCTGGGCCAGCAGGATGGGCGCGCCGGTGTTGCTGCGCAGGTGGGTTTCCATGGTGGCAAAACCGAAGCTGGTCGCGTCGTCGTGTTCGAACAGCGAGGCGCTGTTGACGACCGCGTCGACCGCGCCGAAGTGCGCCACCACGGCCGGCAGCAGGGCGCGCACCGCGGCCTCGTCGGCGAGATCGGCGCCGAAGGTGGCGGCGCTGCCCGGGCGTCCGGTCCGCGAGTCGCAGTCGCGCGCGGTCTGCCCGGCTTCGGCAGCCGACTGCCGGAAGTGCACCGCGACGTTCCAGCCGGCGCGGGCCAGCGTGAGCGCGATCTCTCGGCCCAGGCGCTTGCCGGCACCGGTGACCAGCGCGGTGCGGACGGGGTTCGGGGGCGGGGGGGCAGTACCGGACATGGTGGGCAGTCGATCCTGGACAATCGGCGTGTGAACACCGACACAGTGAACCAGCCCGGCAGTGTAACGAGCGCCCTGCTTGAGCGCGTGGCCGAGGCCATCCGCGAGGCCGGCGGCTGGCTGCCCTTCGACCGCTTCATGGCCATCGCCCTGTACGAGCCGGGGCTGGGCTACTACACCAACGCCACGCCGAAGTTCGGCCAGATGCCCGAGGGCGTGGCCGGCCAGGGCAGCGACTTCGTGACCGCGCCCGAGCTCTCGCCGCTGTTCGGCCACACCCTGGCGCGCCAGGTGGCGCAGGCGCTGGCGTCCACCCAAACCGACGAGGTCTGGGAGTTCGGCGCCGGCACCGGCGCGCTCGCGCTGCAGCTGCTGGATGCGCTCACGGCGCTGGGCCAGGCGCCGCGCCGCTACACCATCGTCGACCTCTCGGGCAGCCTGCGAGAGCGCCAGCGGGCCACGCTGGCGCGGCATGCGGACCGCGTGGTCTGGGCCGACCGCCTGCCCGCGGTGTTCGACGGCGTGGTGATCGGCAACGAGGTGCTGGACGCGATGCCGGTGCAGCTGCTGCGCCGCGTGGGCGGGCAGGATGAGGGCACCTGGCACGAGCGCGGTGTGGCGCTGGCCCATGATGGCCGCCTGGCCTGGGCCGACCGGCCGACGGCGCTGCGGCCACCGCTGGCGGTCGAAGGCCCGCACGACTACCTCACCGAAATCCACCCGCAGGGCGAGGCCTTCGTCCGCACGCTGGCCGAGCGCCTGGTGCGCGGCGCGGCCTTCTTCATTGACTACGGCTTCCCCGAGGCCGAGTACTACCACCCGCAGCGCCACATGGGCACGCTGATCTGCCACCGCGCCCACCGCAGCGACGACGACCCGCTGACCGACCTCGGCCTCAAGGACATCACCGCGCACGTGAACTTCACCGGCATCGCGCTGGCCGCGCAGGACGCCGGCATGGCGGTGCTGGGCTACACCTCGCAGGGGCGCTTCCTGATCAACTGCGGCCTGCTGGAAGTGGCGAAGGACGCCGGCTCGCGCGAGAACGCCATGCTCTCCAAGCTGGTCAACGAGCACGAGATGGGCGAGCTGTTCAAGGTGATCGGTCTGGCGCCGTTGCCCAGCGCCGAAGGCTGGAACCCGATGGGCTTTGCCACCGGCGACCGCACCCACCGCCTGTAGGAGCCGCCGTGATCCGCTGGATGATCGTCATCTTCCTGGCCCTGCTGCTGATCAGCTGGTTCACGCCGCTGCTGCACAAGCTGGGTTTCGGCAAGCTGCCGGGCGACCTGCGCTTCAAGGCCTTCGGCCGCGAGTGGTTCATCCCGCTGACCACCACCATCCTGCTGAGCTTCGTCGCCAGCCTGATCGGCCAGCTGATCTGAGCGCCCGTTGCATACCCGGTGGGGTGTCTCTTGAAGTGGTGCCGGCGGTCCCCATCTGCCCCGAAACCCTTGGAGCCCGCCCATGACCGTTGCCACCGAATCCCTGCACGTCGTCTGCCCGCACTGCCACACCACCAACCGCGTGGCGCCGGCCGATCTGTCGGCCACGCCCGATTGCGGCAAGTGCCACCGCCCACTGTTCGATGGCCACCCGGTCGCGCTGGACGAGGCGGCGTTCGAGAAGCACATCGCGCGCTCGCGACTGCCGGTGCTGGTGGATTTCTGGGCGCCCTGGTGCGGCCCCTGCCGCATGATGGCGCCGCAGTTCGAGGCCGCGGCGAAGCAGCTGGAGCCCCATGTGCGCCTGGCCAAGGTCAACACCGAAGAGGCGCAGGCGCTGGGCGCGCGGCTCAACATCCGCAGCATTCCGACGCTGGCGCTGTACGTGAACGGCCGCGAGGTGGCGCGCCAGCCGGGCGCCATGGGCGCGGCCGACATCGTGCGCTGGACCCGCTCGCACCTGGGCTGAAGCCCCCGCAGGGGGCAGGGCGGCTGTAATTTGGTTACAGCTCCGGCATAATTCCGGGACCTTTTCCGGAACCGACGCCATGCCCCAGACCCCATCCGACACCGCCCGGCTGCTGGCCGACATCGGCGGCACCAACGCCCGTTTCGCCTGGCAGGCCGCGCCCGGCGCGCCCATCACCGACGTGCAGGTGCTGCCCGGCGCGCACTACCCCACGCTGCAGGCCGCCATGCACGCCTACCTCGACGGGCTGGGCCGCGGCGCGCCCGCGGCGGTGGCCATCGCGATTGCCAACCCGATCACCGGCGACATGGTCCGCATGACCAACCACGACTGGGCTTTCTCCCAGTCCGCGGTCAAGGCCGAGTTCGGCCTGCGCACGCTGCGCATGCTCAACGACTTCACCGCCCTGGCCCTGGCCCTGCCGGACCTGCCGGCGGCCGAGCTGCGCCAGGTCGGTGGCGGCGAAGCGGTGCCCGGCGTGGCCATGGGCCTGGTCGGCGCCGGCACCGGGCTGGGCGTCTCCGGCCTGCTGCCCGACGGCCACGGCGGCTGGGTGCCCCTCGAAGGCGAGGGCGGCCACGTCACGCTGCCGGCGACCACCGCGCGCGAGCGCACCGTCATGGACGGCCTGATCCGCCGCTACGGCCACGCCTCGGCCGAGCGCGTGTGCTGCGGCCAGGGGCTGGTCGACACCTGCGCCATCCTCTGCGAGGCCGACGGCGTGACGGTGCAGGGGCTCGATTCCGCCAGCGCGGTCAGCGAGGCCGCGCTCAAGGCCGGCCACCCGCAGGCGCTGGAGACTCTGAACATCTTCTGCGCCATGCTCGGCTCGGTGGCCGGCAACCTGGCGCTGACGCTGGGCGCGCGCGGCGGCGTGTACGTGGGCGGCGGCATCGTGCCTCGCCTGGGCGCCTGGTTCGATACATCGCCGTTCCGCGAGCGCTTCGACAACAAGGGCCGCTTCACCCGCCTGCTGCAAGGCATGCCGGTCTGGGTCATCACCTCGGCCCAGTCGCCCGCGCTGCTGGGTGCCGCCCGCGCGCTGGACCGCCACCGCTGAAACTTTGTCACCAGCGCAAGGGAGGGCAGGGACTTCGGGTTTCTGCGGATGTAATAATTCTTTAATTAAAGATAAATTACAGACATCCGGCGGCATGGTGCCGCTCTGGATGGTTCCGCGCCGTGCACGCCCTCGCGTGCGGCGTCCCTTCTTTACTGGAGACATGATGATGAAACTGTCGAAACTCGCCGCCGCCGCCGCCTTCGTGATGGCCGGCTCCGCCGCCATTGCCGGCGAGGTGGAAGTCCTGCACTGGTGGACCTCGGGCGGCGAGGCCAAGTCGGTCGGCGAACTCAAGAAGATCATGCAGGGTAAGGGCCACACCTGGAAGGACTTCGCCGTGGCCGGCGGCGGTGGCGATGCCGCCATGACCGTCCTGAAGAGCCGCGTCGTGGCCGGCAACCCGCCCGCCGCCGCCCAGATCAAGGGCCCGGGCATCCAGGAATGGGCGAACGAAGGCGTGCTGGCCAACCTGGACGCCGTCGCCAAGGCCGAGAAGTGGGACAGCCTGCTGCCCGGCGTGGTCGCCGACGTCATGAAGTACAAGGGCAACTACGTCGCCGCACCGGTGAACGTGCACCGCGTCAACTGGATGTGGGCCAACGCCAATGTGCTGAAGAAGGCCGGTGTGGCCAGCGCGCCCAAGACCTGGGACGAGTTCTTCGCCGCCGCCGACAAGGTCAAGAAGGCCGGTCTGATCGCCGTGGCCCACGGTGGCCAGAACTGGCAGGACTTCACCACGTTTGAATCGGTGGTGCTGGGCGTCGGTGGCGCCAAGTTCTACCAGGACGCCCTGGTCAAGCTGGACCAGAAGGCCCTGACCAGCCCGACCATGACCAAGTCGCTGGAAACCTTCCGCAAGATCAAGTCCTACACCGACCCCGCCGCCCCGGGCCGCGACTGGAACCTGGCCACCGCCATGGTGATCCAGGAGAAGGCCGCCTTCCAGTTCATGGGTGACTGGGCCAAGGGCGAGTTCACCGCCGCCGGCAAGGTGCCGGGCAAGGACTACATCTGCGCCGCCGCCCCGGGCACGGGCAACGCCTACACCTTCAACGTCGACTCGTTCGCGATGTTCAAGCTCAAGGACGCCGCCGCCCAGAAGGCCCAGGGTGACCTGGCCGCGTCCATCATGGGCACCGAGTTCCAGGAAGTCTTCAACCTGAACAAGGGCTCCATCCCGGTCCGCCTGGGCATGAAGATGGACAAGTTCGACGACTGCGCCAAGCTCTCCAGCAAGGACTTCGTCGACACCGCCAAGAGCGGTGGCCTGGTGCCCTCGATCGCCCACGGCATGGCCGTCAGCCCTGCGGCCGAAGGCGCCATCAAGGACGCCGTCAGCCAGTTCTGGAACGACGACAAGATCTCGGTCGCCGACGGTGTGAAGAACATCGCCAAGGCCGCGACCACCAAGTAAGTCCTGTCCGGGGCCTCGCCCGGCCTTCACCCGCCCCGCCACCGGGGTGGGTGGGGACGGGTGTTGCCGACCGGACGCCCGCCCGCCGTTCCTTTCTCCCGCTCCACCATGCTCCACCACCCAGGTTTTCGTCGCGTGTGCGCGCCGCTGCTGGCGTCGCTGCTGCTGGCCACCGGCCCCGGTGCCCGGGCGGGTGAGGTCGAGGTGCTGCACTACTGGACCTCGGGTGGCGAGGCCAAGTCGCTGGCCGAGCTCAAGGGCATGATGGCCCAGCGCGGCCACAGCTGGAAGGACTTCGCGGTGGTGGGCGGCGGCGGGCAGAACGCCATGGACGTGCTCAAGGCGCGTGTGCTGGCGGGCAACCCGCCGGCGGCGGCCAACATCAAGGGCCCGGCGATCCAGGAGTGGGCGGCGCTGGGCGCGCTGACCAACCTCGACGCCATGGCCTCCTTCGACCGCTGGGACGAGGTGCTGCCCAAGGTGGTGGCCGACCAGATGAAGCACAAGGGCCGCTTCGTGGCGGTCCCTGTCAACGTGCACCGGGTGAACTGGCTGTGGGCCAATGCCGAGGTGCTGCGCCAGGCCGGCGTGAACGAGGCGCCGCGCAATTTCGACGAATTCTTCAAGGCCGCCGACAAGGTGCGCGCGGCGGGCCTGATCGCCCTGGCCCACGGCGGCCAGGACTGGCAGGACTTCACCACTTTCGAGTCGGTGGTGCTGGGCGTGGGTGGTGCGAAGTTCTACGACGCGGCCCTGGTGAAGCTGGATGCACAGGCCCTGGGCGGCGACACCATGCGCCGTTCTCTGGAGACCTTCCGCCGCCTGCGCGGCTATGTCGATGCGGCTTCGCCGGGGCGCGACTGGAACGCCAGCACCGACTTGGTCATCAAGGGCAAGGCCGGCTTCCAGTTCATGGGCGACTGGGCCAAGGGCGAGTTCCTCGCCGCGGGCCAGCAGCCGGGCAAGGACTTCCGCTGCTTCCCGGCGCCGGGCACGGCCGACGCCTTCACCTACAACGTCGATTCCTTCGCCATGTTCCAGCTCAAGGCCTGGGAGGCGCAGAAGGCCCAAGGCTACCTCGCCTATCTGCTGATGGGGAAGGACTTCCAGGAGCGCTTCAACCTGCGCAAGGGCTCGATCCCGGTGCGGCAGAACGTGGCCATGGACAAATTCGACGAATGCGCCAAAGTCTCCGCCCAGGACTTTGGCAAGACCGCCAAGGCCGGCACCCTGGTGCCCTCGGTGGCCCACGGCATGGCACTCGCCCCGGGGCAGCAGGCGCAGATGCGCCGGCTGGTCTCGGATTTCTGGAACAACCCGCAGATGTCGGTGAATGACGCACAGAAGCAACTGCTGGCCCTGGCGGCCGGCCCACAGAAGTCCCCGCAATGAAATCCTTTGAAAACCTGCTGCCCAAGCTGGTGATCGCACCGGGCTTCGTGCTCGGCTTTGCCTTCATCTACGGGCTGATGATCTGGAACGGCGTGCTGTCCATGACCGGCTCGCGCATGCTGCCCAACTACGAGAACTTCGTGGGCCTGGAGCAGTACGCGCAACTCTGGACCATGGACCGCTGGTACGTCGCGCTCAAGAACCTCGGCATCTTCAGCGTGCTCTACGTCGGCGGCTCGATGCTGGTCGGCATGGTGCTGGCGATCTTCCTGGACCAGAAGATCCGCGCCGAAGGCTGGCTGCGCACCATCTACCTCTACCCCATGGCGCTGTCCTTCATCGTGACCGGCACGGCCTGGAAGTGGATTCTCAACCCCAGCGACGGCCTGCAGAAGCTGATGCACGACCTGGGCTGGACCAGCTTCAACTTCGACTGGCTGGTGCAGTCCGACTACGCCATCTACTGCGTGGTGATCGCAGGCGTCTGGCAGTCGGCGGGCTTTGCGATGGCGCTGTTCCTGGCGGGTCTGCGCGGCATCGACGATAGCATCATCAAGGCCGCGCAGATCGACGGCGCCTCGCTGCCGCTGATCTACTGGCGCATCATTCTCCCCATCCTGCGCCCGGTGGTGTTCTCCACCATCCTGGTGCTGTCGCACCTGTCGATCAAGAGCTTCGACCTGGTGATGGCCCTGACGGCCGGCGGCCCCGGTTACGCGACCGACGTGCCCGCCACCTTCATGTACACCATGAGCTTCACGCGCGGCCAGATCGGCCTGGGCGCGGCCAGCGCCACCATGATGCTGGCCACTGTGGCGGCCATCGTGGTGCCCTACCTCTACAGCGAACTGCGGAGCAAGCCCCATGACCGCTAAATCCCTGACCTTCGGCCGGGTGTTCACCTACGGCCTGCTGCTGGTGGCGGCGCTGTTCTTCCTGGCGCCGCTGTACGTGATGATCGTCACCTCGTTCAAGGACGCCGACCAGCTGCGCGCCGGCAACCTGCTGAGCCTGCCGACCTCGCTCAACCTGGACGCCTGGCACCTGGCCTGGAACACCGCCTGCACGGGTGTCGACTGCCGTGGTCTCAAGCCCTATTTCATGAACTCGGTGTTCATGGCGGTGCCCGCGGTGCTGATTTCCACCGCCTGGGGCGCACTCAACGGCTACGTGCTCTCCATGTGGAAGTTCCGCGGCTCGGAAGTGCTGTTCGGCTTCCTGCTGTTCGGCGTGTTCATGCCCTTCCAGGTGGTGCTGTTGCCCATGAGCCAGGTGCTGGGCTGGCTGGGCCTGTCCAGCTCGATCGGCGGGCTGGTGCTGGTGCACTGCCTGGCCGGCATGGCCGGCACCACGCTGTTCTTCCGCAACTACTACACGGCGGTGCCGCGCGAACTGGTGAACGCCGCGCGCATCGACGGCGCGGGCTTCTGGCGCATCTTCTGGCGCATCGTGCTGCCGATGTCCACGCCCATCATGATGGTGACGCTGATCTGGCAGTTCACCAACATCTGGAACGACTTCCTGTTCGGCGTGGCCTTCAGCGGCGCCGACAGCAAGCCGGTGACCGTGGGCCTGAACAACATGGCCAACACCACCAGCAGCGTCAAGAACTACAACGTGGACATGGCCGCGGCGATCATCGCCGGCCTGCCCACCATGCTGGTCTACGTCCTCGCGGGCCAGTACTTCGTCAAGGGTCTGACGGCCGGCGCCGTCAAAGGTTGAATCACATGGCTTCTCCACTCCACATCAAGGGCATTCGCAAGGCTTTCGGCAAGGGCGACAAGGCGGTCGAGGTGCTCAAGCGCATCGACATCGACGTCGCACCGGGCGAGTTCCTCATCCTGGTCGGCCCCTCGGGCTGCGGCAAGTCCACGCTGCTCAACATCATTGCCGGCCTCGAAGAGCCCACCGAAGGCGAGCTGCACATCGGCGGCAAGAACGTGATCGGCATGCCGCCGGCGCAGCGCGACATCGCCATGGTGTTCCAGAGCTACGCGCTCTACCCGACCATGAGCGTGGCCGACAACATCGGCTTCGCGCTGGAAATGCGCAAGGTGCCCAAGGCCGAGCGCGAAAAGCGCATCCAGGAAGTGGCGGCCATCCTGCAGATCCAGCACCTGCTGGACCGCCGGCCGGCCCAGCTCTCGGGTGGCCAGCGCCAGCGCGTGGCCATGGGCCGTGCCCTGGCGCGCGACCCGCAGCTGTTCCTGTTCGACGAGCCGCTGTCCAACCTGGACGCCAAGCTGCGCGTGGAAATGCGCGCCGAGATCAAACGCCTGCACCAGCACAGCGGCATCACCACGGTCTACGTGACGCACGACCAGATCGAGGCCATGACCCTGGGCAGCCGCATCGCGGTGATGAAGGACGGCATCCTGCAGCAGATCGGCACGCCCGACGAGATCTACCGCCGCCCGGCCAACACCTATGTGGGCGGCTTCATCGGCTCGCCGACCATGAACTTCATCAACGGCCGCGTCGAGAAGGCCGGCGAAGGTGGCCGCTTCGTGTTCGAGGGCGGTGCGCTGGACATCCCCTGCCCGGACGGCCCGGAGGCGACGCTGGGCCAGCGGCCCGAGCACATCCACCTGGGCGCCGATGCGGCCTGGCGCGGCGAGGTGGTGCTGGTGGAGCCGACCGGTGCCGACACCTACATCGTGGTGAAGACGGCCGTGGGGCTGATCACCGTGCGCGAGGCGGCCAACACCAAGGTGGCGGTGGGCGACAACGTGGGCATGACGGTGAGCGGGCGCCACAACAACTGGTTCGACAAGGCCAGCGGCGCGCGCATCACGGCGATGGATTCGACCTCGCTGTTCGTCGGCTGAACGCACAGACCCCCACGCTTCGCCGCTGCGCGGGTCGCTGCCCCATGACCGGGAAGGGACCAGGTCATTACCGGGTCGTGGGGCTGATCCGGCTTGGGACGGCCCGGCGCCGGATCGTCAGGCCGTCAAGTTCAACGTGATCCGCAGCCCATGGGGCTGCATGTTTTCCGCCGTCGCCTCGCCACCATGGCGGCGCGCGATCTCGCTGACGATGGCCAGGCCCAGGCCGCAGCCGCCCGGCAGCTCGCTGGCGCGCCAGAAGCGCTGGAACACATGGGCCATGTCGGCCTCGGACAGGCCGGGCCCGTTGTCTTCCACCAGCAGGCGTGTGCGCTCGCCATCGGCCTCGACCTTGAGCGTCACCGCGCTGCCGCGCGGCGTGTAGCGCAGGGCGTTGTCGATCAGGTTGGCCATGGCCTCGCGCAGCTGCAGCGCGTCGCCCTGCACCATGCGGTGCTCCTCGCCTTCGAAGCCCAGGTCGACGCCGGCGGCCACCGCGCGCGGCGTCCATTCGCGCGCCACGTCGCGCGCCAGGGCCGCCAGGTCCAGCGGCTCGCGCCGCGCGGTGGTCTCGGTGCGCGCCAGGGTCAGCAGCTGGTGCACCAGGTGGGCACTGCGCTCGGCGCCGGTGCGCACCTTGGTCAGGCGCGCACCCAGCACCGGGTCGCTGTTCTCGCGCTGCGCCAGCTCGACCTGGCTGATCAGCCCGGCCAGCGGTGTGCGCAGCTGGTGCGCGGCGTCGTTGATGAAGCGCTTCTCCTGGTTCACGTTGCGCGCCACCTCGTCCAGCAGGCCGTTGATGGCTTGCACCAGCGCATGCACCTCGTTGGGCGCCTGCGTCATGCCGATGGGCGAGAGCGCGTTGACCGAGCGGTTCTCCAGCTGGGCCGTCAGCCGCGTCAGCGGCGCCAGGCCGCGCTGGATGCCGCCGTACACCGCCAGGCTCAGCAGCACGCCAGCCGCCAGCAGGGGCGCCAGCATGTCGGCGATCAGCTCGCGCGCGATGCGCTGCTGCACCGCCAGGCTTTTGCCCACCTGCACGCGCAGGGTCTGCGGCGCATTGACCTCGCCGTAGTTCACGTCCAGCGCCACGATGCGCAGCGGCTTGCCGTCGATTTCGGCGGCGTAGAGCAGGGGACCTTCGGTGCCCACCATGCCCTCTTCCGGCTGCGGCAGGGTCTGGTTGCCCAGCAGGAACTGGCCCGGTGGCGAGGACACCATGTAGCTGATGCGGTCCTTGGGGTCCTGTTCCAGCACGTCCTGCGCCGCGCGCGGAAAGTCGATCAGCAGGCCCGAGCCGATGGGCTTGACCTGGCGCGCCAGTGCCCGCACCGACTGGGTCAGCGACTGGTCGATGGCCTTTTCGGCGTAGGACAGTGCGATGCGGTAGGCCAGCAGACCACCGCCGGCCCAGAGCACCAGCTGCGGCAACAGCAGCCACAGCAGCAGCTGGCGCCGCAGCGAGAGCCGGGTGGTGGTCGCGCCCGTCATGGCGCGCCGGTGTTTTCCAGCAGGTACCCGAGGCCGCGGATGTTGCGGATGTTCAGCGTCGAGCCGGCGAGCTTGCGGCGCAGGCGGTGCACGTAGACCTCCAGCGCGTTGGAGGCGACGCCGCCTTCGCCCGGGTCGGACTGCCAGGCGGCCAGCACGTCCTCGCGGCTCACCACCTGGCCACTGTGGCGCACCAGCAGGTCCAGCAGCGACCACTCGCGCTGGGTCAGGTCGATCACCTCGTTGCCCAGCCAGGCGCGCGGCAGCACGGGGTCCAGCCGCAGTGTGCCCGGCGCGGGCGGCGGGGCCGGCACCTGCGGGCTGGGGCCGAAGGCCGGCAGGCTGGCGCGGCGCAGCATGGACTGCAGGCGCGCCAGCAGCTCGTCGCGGTTGAAGGGCTTGGTGAGGTAGTCGTCGGCGCCGGCGTTCAGGCCCTCGACCCGGTCCTCGATGCCGTCGCGCGCCGTCAGGATCAGCACCGGCAGCGCGGGCAGGCGCTGGCGCAGGCGGCGCAGCACGGTCAGGCCGTCGACCCTGGGCAGGCCCAGGTCGAGCACCACGCCTTCGTAGGCCTCGGTGTCCAGGCGGCTGAGCGCCTGTTCGCCATCGACCGCGGTGTCGATGCGGTGGCCGGCCTGCATGAGCTGGGCGCTCAGGCCGTCGCGCAGCAGTTCGTCGTCTTCAACAATCAGCAAATGGGCCATGCATCCGATTATCCGGCGAGCGGCTCAGCCGTCCTGCATGTCCCAGCGGAAGCCGCAGCGTTTGCAGCACACCGGCACCAGCCGCCGCGCATCGTTGCGGGCGTCGTCGGGCACCAGCAGCAGGCCGTAGGCCTTGCACTGACCGCAGTTGGCCTGGTTGGCCATTTCTTCGGCGTGCATCAGCAGGTAGAGGTAGCGGCGCAGCGCCCACAGCGCGATCACCGCACAGGCCAGCACGAAGCCCGTGTTGAGCAGCTTCTCGTTCCAGCTGCCGCCCTGGAAGGCCTCGAAACTGGCGATCAGGGCCACCGAGGCCAGCAGCGCCAGCGCCATGTGGGCGTGGCTGGAGAGCAGCTCCCGTTCATACCACTTGCGGAACCCGTGGCGGCGGATGCCGTCGGCCAGGGTGGGGTTGAACGGGTTGTGCTGGGCCATGGCCGTCTCCTAGGTCGGGCTCTCCGCTTTCAGCGCCAGGGCCACGGCGGCCGCGCGGGCGGCATGCAGGGCCTGGGCGATGCGCGGGCCGGCATCGGCCGCGGGCGGTTCGGAGGCATTCTCGCGCGATCGCCCGATCTGCTGCATCACCTGGCGCGCAATGACCCCGCTGTCGACTGTCTGCGCCGCGCGCAGCGCGCCGAGCAGCCGTTCGCGCTGGGGATAGGCCTGTTCCCCGAAGCCCAGGCGCCCCCGGGCGTCGCACTCGCAGGCCAGCAGCACCTCGTCGAAGCGCTCCGGGCGGCGGATCGCGTCGCAGCGCTCCAGCAGCCGCAGCAGCGCCGCCGCGCCCAGGCCCTCGCTGCGGTGGATGTTGCCGTGCTCCCGGGCCACCACGTCGGCCAGCTCGCGGCATTCGCGCGGTACGCGCCAGCGCTCGCACACCCTCTTGAGCAGGCGTGCGCTGCGCTCTTCATGGCCGATGTGCCGCGGCAGCACATCGGCCGGCGTGGTGCCCTTGCCCAGGTCGTGGCACAGGCAGGCGAAGCGCACCGGCAGGCTGGCGCCCAGGCGCGCGCTCATGTCCAGCACCATCATCAGGTGCACACCGGTGTCCACCTCGGGGTGGTATTCCGCGCGCTGCGGCACGCCCCAGAGCCGGTCCACCTCGGGCAGCAGCCGGGCCAGCGCACCGCAGCTGCGCAGCACCTCGAACATGCGGCTGGGCCGCTGCTCCATCAGGCCGCGCGAGAGCTCCTGCCAGACGCGCTCGGGCACCAGGTGGTCGACCTCGCCGTGCCCGACCATGTGCGCCATCAGCGCCTGGGTGTCGGGCGCGACCGTGAAGTCGGGGAAGCGGGCGGCGAAACGCGCCAGCCGCAGGATGCGCACCGGGTCTTCGGCGAAGGCGCTGGTGACATGCCTCAGCACCCGGTTCTCCAGGTCGCTCCGGCCGCCGTAGGGGTCGATCAGCGCGGCGCGGGCCGGGTCGTCGGCCTCGGCCTGGGCCACCGCCATGGCGTTGATCGTCAGGTCGCGCCGCGCCAGGTCCTCTTCCAGCGTCACGCCGGGGTCGGTGTGGAAGGCGAAGCCGTGGTAGCCCGGCGCGGTCTTGCGCTCGGTGCGGGCCAGCGCGTACTCCTCGCGCGTCTGCGGGTGCAGGAAGACCGGGAAGTCCTTGCCCACCGGCAGGAAGCCGCTGTCGGCCATGGCCTCGGGTGTGGCCCCGACGACCACCCAGTCGCGGTCCACGTGGGCGGCGGCGGTGGTGTCACGGGCGAGCAGGGCGTCGCGCACCGCGCCGCCCACCAGGTAGATGTCCATCCGGCGAGTGTAGGCCGGGGCCTGCACCCTGCCACGTGTGCGGTCAGGCCTCCAGCACCATCGACCGGCTGATGTGGCCGGTGCCACCGGCCATCAGGCGGGTGATGCGCCCGTCTTCCAGTTCCAGGACCACCCGGATCAGGCTTGGCGACGGGGACTGCATCAGCCAGCCCTGCTCAATGAGCAGCTCCCGGTCCTGCACACCCAGCACGTCGTGCAGCAGGCAGGCCAGCGGACCCGCCGCCATGCCCGTGCCCGACTCCTCGGGAATGCCGAACCGGGGCGCAAACATGCGGGCGCCGGCATGGCGGCCGGGGCGCTGCGTCTTCGTGGTGAACGCGTAGACCCCGATCACGTCCAGCTCCTCGCTGATCGCGTGCACCAGGTCCTGTCGGGGGCGGAGCTCGGCCAGGGCCTGCGCGTCCGGCAGGGCGATCAGCAGAAAGGCGTTGCCCGTGCTGACCACATGCGGGTCCACCTCGGCGGCCAGACGTCCTGGCGGAAGGCCCATGGACGACGCAATCCGGGCGCCGAGGTCCGATGCGGGGTCGATGCGTCTGTAGGCTGGTGCGGTCTGCTCCATGAAGGCCATGTCGCCGTCCAGCAGGATGTCGCGGGGGCCGTCCACGGTCTCCTTCGAGAAGCGGCCGTTCCCGAGCACACCCTGTTGCCTCAGGAGGGAGAAGGTGGCGATGGTCGCGTGCCCGCAGTGGGCGATCTGGCGCGCCGGCGTGAAGAACTCCAGCCGGAGGGTGGCCTTCTGCGACGCCGAGACGAACGCGGTCTCGGACAGGCCCACCTGCCGGGCAATCGACAGCTTCTGGGCCGGGGTCAGCGCGTCGGCATCCAGCACCACGCCGGCGGGGTTGCCGCCGCCGGGGGCGTCGGGGAAGGCGTTGACGATGTGAACGGCGACCTGCATGGGGTCCGTCCTGTGGTCGCGGCGGCCGGCATCAGGGCCGGCTGCGGTAGGGCTCGTCGAAATCGATGAAGTCGTGTTCGGCCAGGGCCTGCTGGACCCAGGCCTGCACCGCCGGCAGCTGGTGCACGCGGTCCACATACGCCGCCACCGTCGGGCTGACGGGCAGGGCGTAGGTGCGAATGCGCGAGCACACCGGGGCGAAGTAGGCGTCGGCGATGCCGAAGGCGCCGAACAGCATCGGCCCGCCGTGTTCGGCCAGCAATCCGGTCCACATGGCTTCGAGCCGCGCGATGTCGGCGCGCACGCCGGCCTGGTCGCGCCAGAGGATGCGCCCCACCTCGGGCAGCGAGGCCTCGATGTTCATCGAGCAGTGGCTGCGCAGGGCGGTGAAGCCGCTGTGCATCTCGGCGCAGACACTGCGGGCCCGGGCGCGCGCCCTGGCATCGGCTGGCCAGAGCTGCTTGTCGGGGAAACGCTCGGCCAGGTACTCGGCGATGGCCAGCGTGTCCCAGACCGCGAAACCATCGTCCACCAGCACCGGCACCTTGCCCACCGGGTTGATGGCCGCGACCACCGACTTGAAGGCCGATTGCGCATCGAACGAGTCGAAGCGCACCATCTTTTCCTCAAAGGGAATGCCGGCTCCGGTCAGCAGCACCCAGGGGCGCATGGACCAGGACGAGTAGTTCTTGTTGCCGATGTAGAGCTGCAATGCCATGGGTTCCTCCGGTTGAGAGCCCGCATGGTAGGGCTCTGGCCGCGGGCCATTGATGACAAAGAGGCGGCCGATTGATTCGCCGCCTGCAGGTGTGCGGTTCAGGCGTATTTTTCGAGGATGCGGGTTGAGCGCTCGACCTCGCGGATCGTCTGCTCTTCCGAGTCCGACACCGCGACGGCCTCCATCACCGAGCAGGCCATCATGCGGTAGAAGGCCTTGTCCATGGCCTTGCGTGCGGCCGACATCTGCTGGGCCACGTCTTCGCAGGAGCGGCCGCTTTCGACCATGTCGATCAGCCCGCGCACCTGGCCTTCAATGCGCTTGAGACGGTTGACCACGTCGCGCTGGTGTTCCGAACGGAAGGCGGCGGCTGCGGCGTCGGTGGACGGCATCGGCTTGGTTTTGACGGGGGTGCTGGCCATGGTGTGTCTCTGTTGGATGGGACCGGGGGAGTGTGCCAAAAAACCCCGGGCACGGGAGCTGACCGGCGCGATGCCATGAGGAGGGCGTCATGATTACCCTACCCCCTAGGGTAATCGCCGATGGCGATATTCGAATGCACGGATACGGTGTGGTTCGTCGGTGGCTTTGACAAATGTCAGGTCGGCGCCCCGTCCACACCTCTCATCCATTCGCCCTTCGAGGACATTTCCATGCGCATCTGGACACGAATCTCTGTTGCATCGGCCTTGCTGGCCACCGCGCTTCTGACCACCGGCTGCGGCACGGTCTCGACCATCGGCAAGCTCGAGGACGGCGCCGGTGGCGAGGCCTCTCGCATGTGGGACCGCTGGATCGAGGGCAACGGGGACATTGCCGTCGCCACCACCTGGGAGCGCAAAGTCAAACCGGGGGTGACGGCCAAGGACGTCGAAGAAATCCTCAAGCTGGTGGCGGTGGAGCGCAACATGCGCGACGTCGGCGTGCTGCCGCTGTCCAAGGAACTCGAAGCCCGCTCGGGCAAGAAAGAGAAGCTGCTGACCGTGTACTCCTACTGCAGCCCGGCCACCGCCCGCAAGATGGTGGACTTCAGCCCGCACATGGCGGCCTACCTGCCCTGCCGCATCAGCGTGGTGGAGCACGACGACGGCAGCCTGTGGCTGTACACGCTCAACATGGACATGATGGTCAAGATGGGCCGCAAGCTGCCCTCGCCGCTCAAGGAAGAAGCCTGGGCGGTGCGCGAGACCATCTGGCAGATGATGGAACGCGCCTCCAAGGGCGAGTTCTGAGCGCCTGCCCCGCCGCGTTCCCATCCCCCCACGACCACAACGGAGACAACCCATGAACGTTCGCATGCACGTCTTGCGAGGCGCCACCCTGCTCGCGCTGGGCACCGCCCTGCCACCCGCCCAGGCCACCAACGGCTACTTCCCCCATGGTTTCGGCCTCAAGGCCAAGGGCATGGGCGGCACCGCCGTGGCCCAGTCGCACGACGCCTTCGGCGGCGTGAACAACCCGGCCTCGGTGTCCTATGCGGGCAACCGCTGGGACCTCGGGGCCGAGGTGTTCATGCCCAGGCGCAGCGCCACCGTGAGCACCCCGATGGGGGCGATGGAGGTCAAGAGTGGCAAGGACAGCTTCCTGATCCCGGAACTGGGGTTCACCACCCGGCTCTCGGGCAAGTTGTCGGCGGGTCTGACGGTCTATGGCAACGGCGGCATGAACACCGAATACCCGGCGGTGTTCCCGGGCAACAGCAACTTCATGTGCAGCAGCCCGACCACCTGCGGCACCGGCAAGCTGGGCGTGGACCTGATGCAGCTGATCGTGGCGCCCACGGTGTCGTACGAAGTGGCCCCCGGTCACGCACTGGGTGTGTCGCCGCTGCTGGTGTACCAGCGCTTCAAGGCCCAGGGCCTGCAGGCCTTCGGCATCAACAACCCCGGCACCGACGACAGCACCGGCGTCGGCCTGCGCCTGGGCTACATGGGCAAACTCGGCGACGCGGTCACCATCGGCGCGTCCTACTCACCCAAGATCGCCATGGGCCGGTTCAAGAAGTACGAGCGCCTGTTCGCCGAGCGCGGCGACTTCGACATTCCCGAGAACTACGCGCTGGGTGTGGCGTTCCAGGTCAGTCCCGCGGTGCAGGTGGCGCTGGACTACTCGCGCATCAACTACAGCGGCGTGAAGGCCATCGGCAACGCCAGTCTGGCGAACTTCGGCAACGGCTTCGGCGCCAGCAATGGCCCGGGCTTCGGCTGGAGGGATGTGGAGGTGGTGAAGCTGGGTGTGCAGTGGCAGCTGAACCCGCAGTGGACGCTGCGCGCCGGCTACAACCAGGGCACCAACCCCGTGACTTCGCCCGATGTGTTCCTCAACACGCTGGCGCCGGGCGTCATCAAGTCGCACATCACTCTGGGGGCGACCTACAGCCTGTCGGACAAGGACGAGCTGACCTTCGCCGCCTGGCACGGCCGCAAGAACACCGTGAGCGGTTCAGCGCCGGCCCCGACCTCCATCGGCATGAGCCAGAACGGCTTCGGCCTGCAGTACAGCCGACGTTACTGAGGCGCCGCGACGGGCTACCGGGGCTTCCGGTAGCTGGTCAGGTGGCCGCGACCAGCCTGCGGGCCGAGGTACAGCGGCGCCACCGTGTGCACCGACTGCGGCACGATGCCCAGCGAGGACAGGCCGGGCCACTGGCTGGTGGCGACGTTGTCGACCGCCATCGCATCGAGGTTGTCGCGGCTCATCAGCGGCTCGCCCGGCAGACACTCCATCGCCAGGGCCTGCAGGCGCCCGATGGCGGTGGGCAGCGGCAGCACCGGGCGCTCGCGGCTGCCCAGCCGTCCCGCCAGCCGCACCAGTTCGCCGAGCGTGAGCACCTCGGGTCCGGCGCATTCGAAGGTCTGGCCGATGCTGCTGCGGGGCAGGCCGGTGTCGCGCAGGCAGGCGAGCACCGCGTCGGCCACGTCCTCCACCCAGACCGGCTGGAAGCGCGTGCCGGCGCCGGCCAGCGGCATCACCGGGAACACCGACTGCAGCCGCGCGAACAGGTTCAGAAAACGGTCGCCATCACCAAAGATCACGCTGGGCCGCAGGATGCTCAGCGCCAGTCCGGCGGACCGCAGCACCTCTTCGCCGCGGGCCTTGCTGCGCTGGTACATCGAGGGCCCGTCCAGCTGGGCGCCCAGCGCGCTCACATGCACCAGCCGGCGCACACCGCTGGCCTCGCAGGCGCGGGCCAGGGTGGCGGGCAGCTGCACATGCGCCCGCTCGAAGGCGGCCTCGTTGCCGTGCAGGATGGCCACGAGGTTGACCACCGCGTCGTGGCCCGCCAGCAGCCGGGTCAGCGTGGCCTCGTCATGCACCGACGCCTCGACCACTGTCAGCCGCGGCAGGTGCTGCACGGCCGATGCGTTGGCCGCGCGGCGGGTCGGCACGGTGGTCTGCCAGCCCGCGCGCTGCAGCTTCTCGCACAAGTGGCGCCCGACGAACCCGGTGCCGCCCAGAACCAGCACCCGCTTCATGGCAGCTCCCGGTTGTAGCCGTCCGGGCGGGCGGGGGGGCCGACGACCCCGAGCCGGGCGCGCAGCGACTGCGGCTGCCCGGTGATCAGGCTCGCGTAGTGCGTGGTGTTGGCCAGCACCTTCTTCACGTAGTCGCGGGTTTCTTCAAACGGGATGTTCTCGGCCCAGACCTCTCCGGCCAGCACCGGACCCTGGCGCCAGGCGCGGGCGCGGGCCGGCCCTGCGTTGTAGGCGGCTGCGGCCAGCGGCATCGAGCCGTCCAGGTCGTCCAGCGCCAGCTTGAGGTAGGCGGTGCCGATCAGGATGTTGGTGTCGCGGTCGGTGATCTGGTGCGACTGGAAGTCGGTCAGGCCGATCTTGCGGGCGGTCCAGCGGGCCGTGGCCGGCATCACCTGCATCAGGCCCGAGGCGCCCACGCCCGAGCGTGCGTCCGTGACGAAGCGGCTCTCCTGGCGGATCAGGCCGTAGACATAGGCCGGGTCCAGCCCGATCTCGGCCGTGCGCCGCAGCACCTGCGTGCGGAACGGCATCGGGAAGCGCTGGGCCTGGTCCTGCAGGCTGCGGGTGCGCTCGCTGGTGTTGATGCAGCGGTCCCAGAGCTCGTGCTGGCAGGCCAGTGCGGCGGCGGCCAGCAGCTCGCGGTCGCCCATGCCGCCGCGCGTGTGCAGGTTGGTGGTGTAGTTCCACTCGCGCACGCCTTCGCTGCGCAGGCCCAGCCGGATGGCGGCCAGCGCACGCTGCAGCCCCGGGTGGGTCTGGATGGACGCCATCTCCTGCGGGGTGGGCGGTGCAGGCGGTGGCGGCGTGGTCACGCTGTGGCCCAGTTCTTCCAGTGCGAGCAGCTCGTAGAAGCCCTGGTGCGAGGCGATCGAGCGGTAGAGGCCGCTGGCGACGATCTGGGCCGTCAGCGCATCGGGCTCGCGCAGGGCCTGCATCGCGCGGGCGCGCCAGTAGACCCAGACCGGCTCCTGGCGCTGCGCCTCGTCCATGGCGGCGATGGCGTCCCGCACATGGCCCCAGGTGCCCGCGCGCAGCCCGGCGCGGGCTTTCCAGGCCAGGTGGTCGGGCGCCATATGGCGGTCGTTCCCGTTGGCAAACGCCGCCAGCGCATCGCCCTGCAGCGACTGGGCCATGCGCTTGCCGATCACGCCCCAGACCCAGCTGCGCTCCTCGGTGGTGAGCTGCGCCTTCCAGCGGGTGAGGTCCATCTCGCGCGCGGCGGCAGCCACGTCCTGGCTGGCCAGCCGGATGAGGGCCAGCGTCACCAGTTCCTTGGTGCGCGGCCGGATGGCGGTGAATTTTTCGTCGAGGTAACGCGCGGGGTCGTTGGCGATGGCATGCACCATCGGCACCCAGTCGGGGTTGAGCAGGTTCACCGCCTGCACCGCGGCCGCCGTGCGGCCGGCTTCCATGGCCAGGCGTGCCCGCTGCCAGGCGGCCTCGGGCCGCAGGTGGCCGCTGTCCAGGAAGGCCTTGGCCGCGGTGGCGCAGGCGTCGTCGGCCTCGCGCTGCGCATGCCAGAGGCGGGCCACCTCCTGCGCGGCCTCTTCCGACGGCTTGCGGCGGGCCGCGGCGTCCAGCATCAGCGCGTAGCACTGCACCTGGCGGTCGTCGTTCATGCGGTAACGCGGCAGCTCGGCCTCGAAGGTGGCCCAGTCGCGTTGTTTGCCCAGTTGAAGCAGCCAGTCGTTGCGCAGCCGGTCTTCCCAGTAGCTGCCGGCCATGCGGTCCATGGCGGCGCGGATCTCCGCGGCCGGTGCCGATTCCAGGCGGGCCCTGGCCTCCCAATACACCGCCACCGGTTCGAGCACGTGGCCTTGCACCCGCCACAGCAGGGCGGTCAGGGTGGGGGTGGCATTGCGCCGGAAGGCGTCGCGCATCTCCAGCAGGGCAGCGTCCGCGCTGGTCTGGGCCAGGACCGGTCCCTGCATCAGCAGCGCGGCCATAATGGGCAACAGCCCCTGTTTCACGCGCATCAATCTCATGCGTCGATTATGGACAACAAGCCCTCCAGCTCCGCGAAAGACCCGGCCTCGCAAGGCCCCAAAACCGCCTGGCGCAAGCAGCTGATCGACAAGCGGCAGAGTCTCGCGGATCGCGCCTGGCGCAACGACCTGCTGCAGCGCGTGATGCGGGTCTGGCTGATCCACCGCCCCGACACCGTGATCGGCGCCTACTGGCCGATCAAGGGTGAATTCGACCCGCTGCCGGCGCTGTTCCGCTGGCAGGAGGCCGGGCTGGAGGAGGACGCGCAGAGCGCCGCGCGGCACCGCCGCATCGGCCTGCCGGTGGTCAACAAGGTCGACAAGACCCTCACCTTCTACAGCTGGTACCCCGGCTGCCCGATGGAGGAAGACGCCTTCGGCATTCCCAAGCCCAAGGACACCGAGATCATCGAACCGACGCTGATTTTCGTGCCCTGCGTGGGGTTCGGGCCGGGCGGCTACCGGCTGGGCTATGGCGGCGGCTTCTACGACCGCACCCTGGCCTCGCTGCGGCCCAAGCCCTTCACCGTCGGCCTGGGCTACGACTTCGCCTATCTGCCGGACCTGGAGCCCGAGACCCACGACGTGCCGCTGGACGCGATCCTGGCGGACACTGGCGTGATGTGGCCGCTCAAGGGCTGAGGGCCGTGGGCGACCTGCAGCACCAGTGGGTGCACATCGCCTACCGCGAGACCAGCGCCTTCACCGAGACCTACGGTTTTTCGGGCAGCCAGGGGGCGGTCAACCTTGAAGGGCTGCTGATCAGCGGACCCGGCGCTTCGCGCGAGGTGGTGTTCCTGATGATGCACCCCAGCTCGACGCTGCAGCTGCTGCCGCTGCCGCCCGCGCTGGCCGCGGCCGGCCACCCGGTGCTGTGCATGGGCAGCCGCTACGCGAAGAACGACACCGCGCTGATCATGGAGAAGGTGCTGCTGGACATGGGCGCCTGCGTGCGCCATGCGAAAGAGGTGCTGGGCTTCCGTCGCGTGGTGCTGATGGGCTGGTCGGGCGGCGGCTCTCTGGCGCTGTTCTACCAGTCGCAGGCCGAGCAGCCGACGATCACGCACACGCCCGCGGGCGACCCGGTCGACCTGGTGGGCGCCGGGCTGATCCCGGCCGACGCGGTGGTGCTGGAGGCGGCTCACCGCTCGCGCGCCCAGTGCCTGCGCGACTGGATCGACCCGTCCGTGTTGGATGAGGCCGACCCGGACCGGCGCGATCCGGCGCTGGACCTCTATTCGCCCGACCTGCCGGTGAAGCCGCCGTACCCGGCCGACTGGCTGGCGGCGTACCGCGCGGCGCAGCTGGCGCGCATGAGGCGCATCACCCAGCGCGTGAAAGAGACGCTGGCGGAATTGAAGCGCCGCGGCGGCGCCGAACTGGAGCGTGGCTTCGTCACCCACCGCACGCTGGCCGATCCGCGCTTTCTGGACGGGGCCATCGACCCCAACGGGCGCCCGGTGGGGCGTTGTTACCTCGGGGTGCCCGAGACGGTGAACACCGGGCCGGTGGGCATGGCGCGTTTCTCGACGCTGCGCGCCTGGCTGTCGCAGTGGTCCATCGACGACTCGCGTGCCGATGGTGAGGCCTGTGCGCGGCGGGTCACGGTGCCCTTGCTGGCCATCGAACACGGCGCCGACGACGCCGTGCCCCAGCCCGACATAGGGATCATGTTCGCGGCCGCCGGCAGCGCCGACAAGCAGATGCGGGTGATCGCAGGCGCCAACCACTACTTCCAGGGCCAGCCGGAGCAGCTGCAGCAGGGTGTGGCGCTGGTCAGCGGCTGGACCCGCGAACGTTTCGGCTGAGGCCCCGCGCCAGGCTCCCGGCTCAGGGGTGTTCTGCGTTGGCGTGCACCTCGCTGATGCGCTTCTCGCGCCGCACGAGGTAGAGCCCGCTGCCGATGATGATGGCGGCGCCGAACCAGGTGTGGGCCTCGGGCAGGGTCTGCCAGATCAGCCAGTCCAGCGCCACGCCCCAGGCCAGGGCGGTGTATTCGAACGGCGCCACGGCGCTGGCCTGCCCGCTGCGGAAGGCCTCGTTGATGGTGAGCTGGCCCAGAAAGCCGGTGACCGCCAGCGCCAGCAGCAGCGCGGCGTGGTCCATCTGCACCGGCTTCCACTGGGACCAGGCCAGCAGGCCGCCGCCGACGCTCATGAAGATCATCATGGTCAGGATCAGCGACTCGGTGCTGTCGGTGCGGCTGAGCAGACGACCCGCGACAGCGGCCACGGCGTAGCACAGGGCCGCCGTCATCACGGCCAGACCGCCGGGCGTGGCAAAGCCGGCCTGCAGGTCGCCGCCGCTGGGCCGGATCGCCAGCAGCACGCCGATGAAGCCGACGCCGATGGCCCACCAGTGCGCCTTGGGCACACGCTCCTTGAGCACCGGCACCGACAGCGCGGTGATCAGCAGCGGCGCGATGAAGAAGATGGTGTAGGTGGCCGACAGCGGCAGTTCGCTCACACCGCGCGTGAACAGCGCGAGCATGGTGATGCCCAGGCAGCCGCGCAGGATGTGCAGCGACCAGCGCAGCTTGCGCAGCCGGCCCCAGCCTCGGCGCCACTGAATCCAGGCCAGCACCAGCGGCAGCGCGGTCAGCCCGCGCAGACAGGCCATCTGCAGCGGCGGGTAGTGGGCCGACAGGGTCTTGAGCACCGCGTCCATGAGCGAAAAGAACATCACCGCCAGCATCATGTTGACGATGCTGCGGAGATTGCCTTGGGCGTGCTGGGCGGCGGAGTTCATGAACGAAGAGGCAAAGCGGCGCAGTGTGCACCAGCCGCGGACGGCCGCGGGCGCCACTGGGGGTCAGTCGATGTGGTCCACCGTGTCGGGGTCGGGGATGTCGCCAATCGCGGCCCTGGTCCGCTCGGCCTCGCGCAACAGCCAGTCGCAGAAGGCCTTGACCTCCGGCCGCGTCTTGCTGCGCGGTGCCAGCACCAGCCAGTAGACCAGGGGCGAATCCAGCCGCATGGCCGGCAGCGGCTCGACCAGGTCGCCGCTGGCCAGGCTCTCGGCCACCAGGGGCATGCGCGCCAGGGCCACGCCCTGGCCGGTGAGGGCGGCCTGCACGATCTGGCTGGCGTAGTTGAAGTACAGCCAGCGCTGCGGGCTCAGGCGCGCCTTGCTGCGCGCACGCGCGTTGCCGGTGGGCGTCGGGGCGTAGTGGTCCAGCCAGCGCTGCCAGGTGAGGTATTCGAGGTGGCGCGTGCGGTGAGCGTCGCCGGCCTCGATCAGCGTGACCTTGGCCAGGTCGTCCAGCGTGGCGATGCGGTGTTCGCGCAGCAGCCAGGGACTGGCCACCGGCGTGAGCTGTTCGCCGAACAGCCGGATCGCGCCGGCGGCGATGGTGTCGGGCACGGCGTAGCGCAGCGCCAGGTCGACGTCGGCGGTGGCCAGGTCGACCGCGGCGTCGGTGGCGTCGATGCGGATGTCGATGTCCGGGTGCTCGCGCTGGAAGGCCTCCAGGCGCGGAATCAGCCACATCGAGGCGAACGAGGCCCAGGTGGTGATGGCCACGCTGCGGCGCCCGGCGCTCTGCCGGATCTGTCGCACCGCCGCATCAATCCGCTCCAGCGCCGAACCCGCCGCGCGCAGCAGGATGGTGCCGGCGCCGGTGAGTTCGACCGAGCGTGTGTGGCGCAGGAACAGGGCGCTGCCGACCTCGTCCTCCAGCGACTGGATCTGCCGGCTGACCGCGCTCTGCGTGAGGGAAAGCTCCTCGGCCGCGGCGCGGAAGTTGAGGTGGCGGGCCACCGCCTCGAAGGCGCGCAGGTGGCCGGCCGAGATCGGCCGGGTGCGCGGATGGCTGGGGGTGAGGGCCTGGGACATGGGCGGACGGGTCGGACTGGATTGATGCGGTTGTCGAATCAATAGCTTAGCCCCATTTCATTGGACTTGCGGCGCTGCAACACAGAAGATGGCACCCATGCTGTCGTCACCGGAGTCCATCATGTCCTCATCTGCTGCTTCCACTGTGTCCTCGTTCCGTCCGGCCGGCGGCTGGCGCCTGCACCCCGGCCACGCCATGAGCCTGCGCCCGCAGGAAACCTCCGTGCTGCGCATCCACCGCGGCCCGGTGTGGGTGACCCTGGGCGAGCCGGGCGCCCCGTCGCCGCAGGACTCGGGCGACCGCTTCCTGATGGACGGCGAATCGATGGTGGTGCCCGCCGGCGCCCGGCTGGTGATGGAGCCGCTGTCGCGGCGCGAGTCGGACGGGCCGGTCTGCTTCGACTGGTCGGGCGCCGCGCAGGCGCAGGACAGCCGCTTCGGTCGCGAGGTGCGGGCGCCGCTGCACGAGGCGGTCGCGGCCTTCGGCCAGGCGGTCTGGGCCCTCGTCCGGGTGGCGCGTGGCCTGCTGGGCTACAGCGAGTTCCTGGTGGCCGGTCGCGGGCGGGTGCTGTCGCCGCTGGAGTGCATGCGCTGACGGCACACCGTTCGGACGGCGCTCACGGGCGCCTGGCCCGGCGGGGCGCCGGCTGGCGCGCCGCCACCGCCGCCTGCAGCGCCAGCCGCGCCCAGGGCGCCATCAGCGCCGGCGATTCGAGGGCTTCCTCGGGCGGCGTGTGGTAGTGCAGGCTCATGGTCTTGCCCCGGGCCTCGTACTCGAACGCCCGGGCGCCCTCGGCCAGGAAACGCGGCGCGGTCTCGGCGTTGGTCTTGAGGAACAGCGTGTCCCAGGCAATGATGGCCACGTTCATGCCGTCCACCGCCAGGCCGTAGCCCCCGAACATGCGCGTCGCCTTCACAGGGCCCAGACACAAGAGCAGCTCGCAGGCGTGGAGGACAAACGGGTCGGTGATGGGTTTCGTCGCCATGGGCGCATCGTAGACAAGCCCGAGGGGGTGGACAATCTCCACATGGCCCGCCCCAAGTCCGCTACCCACGATCTCAAACGCGAGGAAATCCTCGATGTCGCTGCCCAGTGCTTTGCGCGCCAGAGCTTCCCGGCCGCGAGCATGAACGACATCGCCACCGCCTGCGGCACCAGCAAGGCGCGGCTCTACCACTACTACGAGAGCAAGGAAGCGATCCTGTTCGACCTGCTGGACCGCTACACCCAGCGCCTGCTGGCGCTGATCGGCGAGGCCGAGGCCCATGCCCAGCGCCAGAACCTCAGCGAGCGTGAGGCCCTGCACGCGCTGGTGCGGGCCTTTCTGGCGGAATACGAAAGCTCGGCCACGCGCCATGTGGCCCTGGTGTCCGACACCAAGTTCCTGGGCGACACCCAGCGCGAGCTGATCCTCAACCGCCAGCGCGACGTGGTGGCGGCCTTCACCCGCTTCATCAAGCGCGCCTACCCCGGTCGCGTGACGCCGGCCAACCAGACCGCGCTGACCATGATGCTGTTCGGCATGATCAACTGGACCTTTACCTGGCTGCGCCCCGGCGGGCCCATGAGCTACGCCGCCTTCGCCGACGAGGTGGTGGCGGTGCTGGAGCAGGGCCTGGGTGGCTGACCCTGTGGATGCATGGGGTTAGTGATTTACCCATCCGTAATTAATTTCGATTAGGTAAAATTCTTCGGTTCGCGCTCCGGCGCCCGATGTCGACCATTCCCACAGGAGACCTCCCCATGAGCAAAGCCTTCGCCTCCCAGGCCGATCTGCAGGACAAAAAGACCACGTTCGAACAGCTGAGCCCGCACTGCTGGGCCTACACCGCCGAGGGCGATCCGAACTCGGGCGTCATCATTGGCGACGAATTCATCATGGTCAGCGACGCCACCGCCACCCCGGCCATGGCCAAGGACCTGATTCGGCAGATCCGCACCGTCTCCGACAAGCCGATCAAGTACGTGCTGTTGACCCACTACCACGCGGTGCGCGTGCTGGGTGCCAGCGCCTACTTCGCCGAAGGTGCGACCGAGATCATCGCCAGTCAGGGCACGCTGGAGCTGATCCAGGAGCGTGGCGAACAGGACATGAAGAGCGAGATGGAGCGCTTCCCGCGCCTGTTCCGCGGTGCCGACTCGGTGCCGGGCCTGACCTGGCCGACCATGGTGATCGGCGGCGGCGACCCGACCCAGGGCGAAAAGCCTGGCAAGCTGTCGATCAACCTGGGTGGCGTGGTGGTGCAGATCTGGAGTCCGGGCCACGGCCACACGCGCGGCGACACCATCGCCTGGGTGGAAGACGAGAAGGTGCTGTTCAGCGGCGACCTGGTCGAGTACGAAGCCGGCGTCTACACCGGCGACGCCCAGCTGGAAGAGTGGCCTGCCACGCTCGAAGCGCTGCGCGCGCTGAACGCCGAGTTCATCGTGCCCGGCCGCGGCGAGGCCATGAAGGGCAACGCCAACGTGAACAAGGCGCTGGACTACACCAAGCGCTGGGTCACGACCCTATTCCAGGCCGGCAAGGAAGCCGTGGCCGCCAGGATGGACCTCAAGGCCGCCATGGCCCACACCCGCCAGAGCATGGACCCGGTGTTCGGCCACGTGTTCATCTACGAGCACTGCCTGCCGTTCGACGTCAGCCGCGCCTACGACGAGGCCAGCGGCATCAAGAACCCGCGCATCTGGACGGCCGAGCGCGACATGGAGATGTGGAAGTCGCTGCAGGCCTGAGGTCGCTCCGGCAACAAAAAAGCCGCTGTGAATACAGCGGCTTTTTTGTTGGCTGGCGCAAGAGGGCTACTGCGTCGTTGTGCTGGTGATGGGGGGGGGCGAGCTGGTGTCCTCGTCGTCGCTGGTCGTATCCACGATCACCAGCGCCTCCTTCACCTCCAGCTGGTCCTCGACGGAGGCCTCGCGGCCCGCGCTGTCGGTCACGGTGAGCTTGATGGTGTAGATGCCGGCCTTGTCGTAGGTGTGGGTCACGGTTTCGCCCTTGGCGGTGCTGCCGTCGCCAAAGCTCCACGACCAGCCCACGGCCACATTGCCCTCGGGCATGTTGGACACCACCGATCCGGACGCGTCGAAGGTCAGCTCGGTACCGGCCCGCGCGGTGCTGGGGGTGACGTCGTAAATCGGCACCGGCAGACAGCCGGTGAGTGCCAGCGCCGTGAAGCTCGCCAGCAGGAATTTCGAGAAGGTCAGGTTTCTGAACGTTGTCATGTGTGGCTCCCGGATCGGTGGCCAACGATGGTAATCCCATTCGGGGTCCGGGAGCTACCGCACAAGGGCCGACAATCGTGTATCGATCTGTAGCCTCCTCATGTCGCCTGCGCTGTCTTCCTTTGTCTCGTCGCCCTCGGAATGGGGGGTGGTTCTGGTCTTCGCCACCGTCTATCTGGGCATGTTTCTCGGCGGTCTGCCGCGCCTGAAACTGGACCGGTCCGGCGTGGCGCTGCTGGGCGCCATCGCCGTGATCGCGATTTCCGGCATGGCGGTGGAGGACGCGGCCCGGTCGGTGGACCTACCGACCATCGTGCTGCTGTTCGCCTTCATGGTGGTGTCGGCCCAGATGCGGCTGGGCGGCTTCTACACCGAGGTCACGCGTCGGGTGGGGGCGCTGCCGCTGTCGCGGGCCGGCCTGCTGGCCGCGCTGATCGTGGTCGCTGGCGGGCTGTCGGCGGTGTTTTCCAACGACATCGTCTGCCTGGCCATGACGCCGGTGGTCGCGCGCCTGTGCCTGCAGCGCGGCCTCAACCCGGTGCCGTTCCTGATCGGTCTGGCCTGCGCCGCCAACATCGGGTCGGCCGCCACGCTGATCGGCAACCCGCAGAACATGCTGATCGGTTCCGTGCTGCGCCTGCCGTTCGACGGCTACATGCGGCAGGCCCTGCTGCCCGTGGGCATCAGCCTGGCGCTGCTCTGGCTCTGGCTGGCCTACGGTCCCGGGGCGCGTGTGGGGGCTGCGGCGGCGGTTCGGCCGGCCAGCGGCACGGGGCGGGCCGAAGACGAACCGCCGTTCGACCGCTGGCAGACGGCCAAGGGGCTGACCGTGGCGCTGGTGCTGATGGTGGTGTTCCTGGCCACCGGCTGGCACCGCGACGTGGCCGCGCTGGTGGGGGCGGCCGTGCTGCTGCTCAGCCGCCGTTTCCATTCCGCGGATGTGATGGGCTCGGTCGACTGGCAGCTGCTGCTGCTCTTCATCGGGCTGTTCATCGTCAACCAAGCGTTCGAGCAGACCGGGCTGGCGGCCGAGGCGGTCGCCTGGCTGGCCACCCAGGGTGTGCACCTGACCGACCCGGGCACCCTGCTGGTGCTGGGCACGGTGCTGTCCAACCTGGTGTCCAACGTGCCGGCGGTGATGCTGCTGCTGCCGCACCTGGGGGCCGACCCCCAGCAGGCCGGCGCCCAGCTGGCGCTGGTGAGCACCTTTGCGGGCAACCTGCTGCTGGTGGGTTCGATCGCCAATCTGATCGTGGCCGACCTCGCGGCCCGGGAGGGCATCGTGCTGGACTGGAAGCGGCACGTGGTCACCGGCCTGCCCGTGACCCTGATGTCGCTGGCGGTGGTCTGGCTGCTGGCCTGAGTTTCAGTGCTGCGCGGTGAGCGAACGCAGATCAAGCTCGTAGTCCTTGAGCACGCGCACGGCGTGCTGCCGCTGTTCCGCCGTGGTGGTGTTGTGCACGGCGGCGAACTGCTCGCAGGCATTGCGCACCAGGTTGTCGCTGTAGGCGGCGAAGCCGGGCAGGGGCGAGTGCATCACGCGGTCGTGCCAGCGGCGCAGCGCAGTGGTGGCGGTGGCCACGGTGGCGCCGCGCTCGGTTTGCAGTTCGCGCAGGGTGCGGATCAGATCGGTCTGGCGGCGCAGGCGCTCGGTGTTCACCCGCTGGGCGTCGAACGGCGAACTGCGGATGCGCTCGCGCAGCAGGGCCAGCTGGGCATTGCTCAGGTCGCCGTACAGGGGTTCGTAGCGGTCCAGGGCACGGTCCATCAGGTTGTCCAGCCGCTCCTCGTCGCTGACGCGGATGTACTTCTGCTCGAACTCCCGGTTGTTCTTGTCGTACTTCTTCTGCAGATGCTGCAGCTGGGCAGGGGTCAGGGTGAGGGCCAGCCGGGCCATGGGCTCCAGGCTGCGGTCGACCATGCGCAGGTAGGCGCCGCGCAGGGCATCGAACTGGGTGCAGGCGAGGTCGGCGCTGCTGTCGGTCTGGGCCATCTGCTGCCACTGCTGCAGGCGCTGGATGTAGCCCGGCAGTTCCGTGGTGCGGTGCCAGGCAAAGAAGGCATCGATGTCGCGCCGCAGCTGGCCCGTCTGTGCCTCGTTCAGGTCGGCATAGCCGTCGATCCACCAGTAGCCCAGGCTGGGCGCCTGGTTGTAGGCCAGGCGCAGCGCGCTGCAGCCCACGAGCACGAGCGAGAGCAGGCCCAGCACCAGGGCGCGCGCGATAATCCGCGCCATCGAAGAGGTGCCCTTGTCGGCCTCAGGAAAGGTGTTCATGTCGTTCCCTGTGGATGTGGTGGTGATGGCGGCCGGCAAAGGCACGCGCATGAAGAGCAGCAGGCCCAAAGTGTTGCATCGTCTGGGCGGTCGTGCACTGGCCCAGCATGTGATCGACACGGCCGCCCGGGTATCGGCGCGTTCGGTGGTGGTGATCACCGGTCACGGCGCCGCACAGGTGGAAGCCGGCCTGGTCGCTCCGGCATTGGAGTCGGGTGAAGCGCTGAAGTTGCAGTTTGTGCGGCAGGAGCCGCAGCTGGGCACCGGTCATGCGGTGCAGCAGGCGGTGCCGGTGCTGCCCGACGACGGTGTGACCCTGGTGCTCTCGGGCGACGTGCCGCTGACCCGGCCCGAAACCCTGCAGGCGCTGCTGAACCTCAGCGGCGGGCAGCGGCTGGCGCTGCTGACGCTCGACATGCCCGACCCCACGGGTTACGGACGCATCGAGCGCGCAACCGACGGTTCGGTGACCGCGATCGTCGAGCACAAGGACGCCAGCGAGGCGCAGCGCGCGATCACCGAGATCTACAGCGGCATCATGGCCGTGCCCACGCAGCTGCTGCGCGGCTGGCTGGCGCGCCTGGACAACCGGAACGCCCAGGGCGAGTACTACCTGACCGACGTGGTGAAGTTCGCGGTGGCCGACGGTGTGGCCGTGCAGGCGCACCGCATCACCGACGCACTGCAGGTGGCGGGCGTCAACAGCCCGGCGCAGCTGGCCGAGCTGGAGCGCGCGCACCAGCGGCGCGTGGCCGAGGCGCTGATGGAGCAGGGCGTGCGCCTGGCCGACCCGGCGCGGCTGGACGTGCGCGGCGCACTGGTCTGCGGACAGGACGTGGAAATCGACGTCAACTGCGTGTTTGAAGGCCGCGTGGAACTGGGCGCCGGGGTGCGCATCGGTGCGAATTGCGTGATCGCCAACGCGGTGATCGGTGCCGGTGCGGTGATCCATCCGTTCACCCACATTGAAGGCGAGAAAGCCGGCGTGTCGGTCGGCGAAGGCGCACTGATCGGCCCGTTTGCCCGCCTGCGGCCGGGCGCCCGGCTGGGGCGCGAGGTGCACATCGGCAACTTTGTCGAGGTCAAGAACTCCACGCTGGCCGACGGCGCCAAGGCCAACCACCTGGCCTACCTGGGCGATGCGAGCGTGGGCGAACGGGTGAACTACGGCGCCGGCAGCATCACTGCCAACTACGACGGCGCCAACAAGCACCGCACGGTGATCGAAGCCGACGTGCATGTGGGCAGCAACTGCGTGCTGGTGGCACCGGTCACGATCGGCGCTGGAGGGACGGTGGGGGGCGGCTCGACCATCACCCGCGACACGCCGCCGGGCGCGCTGAGCGTGGCGCGCGGGCGCCAGGCGGTGATTCCGAACTGGCAGCGGCCCGCGAAGAAAAAGAGCTGACCGTTCGCGGCGGATCAGGCGCGGCGGCGTACCGCCTCGATCTGCCGCTCGTGTTGGGACTTGCGGTCTGTCCGGGCCTCCCCGAGCTCCATCAGGCCGCTCAGGCCCATCACCTCGGACTCCTTGAAGCCGGTGCTGGGATAGACCAGGGTGTCGAACTCCGAGAACTTCGACTCCAATTGCTGGCGGACGCTTTCGCCGTTGTTGCTTTCGCCGTCCTGGGCCTTGGGCCGGGGCAGGGCGGCCAGATCGAGCTGGCGGCGGAAGTCGTTGGGCGTGGGCATGCGGTGGATGCTGTTCTTGAGGAACAGGAAGCGCACGCCGGCGGTCTTGAGGATGCGGTTCTTGATCTTGACCTGGTGGGCCTTGGCCTTGGCGTCGCTGAGATGGTATTGCTCGACATCGAACGCGAACACCGCACGCCCGTCGGCGTCACAGACCACAAAGTCGACCTTCTGGGTCTTCAGCCGTTCCTTGGCGCGCTGGATGTCGGCCGAGCGCCGCACAGACAGCATGTTCTGGAGCGGGACATTGGGCAGCACCACCTGGTCGGGGAAGGTGTCGCGCAGATAGTCCAGCATGGCCACCTGTTCGGGCGTCAGGATGCGCTCGGGGGTGTAGCGGTCCTCGCGCCCGGAGACCTTGCGGAAGTAGCGGCGATAGACCCAGACACCCCCCGCCACCAGGGCGATGGCGACCAAGAACGCGGTCCACAACGGAAACATGCAACCTCCTGACTGTTGGCAAATGGCAACTTTTTGGTGCAGGGATTCTAGGTGGGGTGTTACGTGGTCTGGGCGCAAATAACCCCTTGTTACTAATCGGCCAGGCCGGGCTGGAGGCCGCCGGACAGCGGGATCCTGGGATCGAACTTGGCGCGCTTCACACTGAAAAAGGCCTTGACGTTGCGCACGTTGGCGCTGGAGGTGAACAGCCGCTGTGCCAGCGCGAGGTAGGCGGGCATGTCACGGGTGTGCACCACCAGCATGAAATCGGGGCCCGGGCTGACCCGGTAGCACTGCTGCACGGCGGGGTCGGGCAGCACATGGGCCTCGAAGGCGTTCAGGTGTTCGGCGCCCTGGCGTTCCAGTGTCACCTCCACCAGCGTGGTCAGGCCATGGCCGATCAGCGGTGCCAGGCGGTCGGGGTGCAGCAGCGCCACCTCGCGCTCAATGACCCCGCTTTCCCGCAGGCGCTTGATGCGCCGCAGGCTGGTGGGCGGGGACACGTGGGCCAGGGCGGCCAGGGCCTGGTTGTGTCGGCTGGCGTCGGTCTGCAGCAGCTCCAGCAGCCTCAGATCGGTGGCGTCAAGGAATTCCGATTCCATAAATGTGTAGTGTGTGAAATATAAACAAAAGCACAGCAAATGAAGAAATTATCAAGCACTGGATGGCATATATGTGAATGCCTATTTCTTTTTGTCGTGCCTACCATGCCCCCATACCAACCAATGGAGTGAACCAATATGTGCGGCATCGTGGCAGGGGTTTCGGGGCGTGATGTGGTGCCCGTTCTGGTCCAGGGCTTGCAGCGGCTGGAGTACCGCGGCTACGACTCCTGTGGCGTGGCGGTGCACAGCGAGGGGCTGCGCCGGGCGCGCAGCACGGCCCGGGTGGCCGAACTGGTCGAGCAGGTGAAGGCCGAGCACATCGCCAGCGGCACCGGCATTGCCCACACGCGCTGGGCCACGCACGGCGCGCCGGCGGTGCACAACGCCCACCCCCATTTCAGCCATGGCCCGGCGCACACCAGTGCCAGCGGTGCGGCCGGCCGGGTCGCCCTGGTGCACAACGGCATCATCGAAAACCACGACGAACTGCGCGCAGTCCTGCAGGCCAAGGGTTATGTGTTCGAGAGCCAGACCGACACCGAGGTCATCGCGCACTTGATCGATTCGCTCTACGAAGGCGACGTGTTCGCGGCGCTGCAGGCGGCGGTGGCGCAACTGCACGGCGCCTACGCGCTGGCGGTGTTCCACAAGGACGAGCCGCACCGCGTGGTGGGCGCGCGCGCCGGTTCGCCGCTGATCCTGGGGGTGGGCGACGGGGGCAAGGAGCACTTCCTGGCCAGCGACGCCATGGCCCTGGCCGGCGTGACCGACCAGATCGTCTACCTGGAAGAGGGCGACCTGGTGGACCTGCAGCTGGGCCGCTACTGGGTGACCGACGGCCAGGGGCGCAGCTTCGACGCCGCTCAGCGCCCGGTGAAGACGGTGCAGGCGCACAGCGGCGCCGCCGAACTTGGCCCCTATCGGCACTACATGCAGAAGGAGATCTTCGAGCAGCCGCGTGCGATTGGCGACACGCTCGAAGGCGTGAACGGTGTCACCCCCGAGCTGTTCGGCGACGGCGCCTACGGCATCTTCAAGCAGATCGACCGCGTGCTGATCCTGGCCTGCGGCACCAGCTACTACAGCGGTTGTGCCGCCAAGTACTGGCTGGAGGAGATCGCGCAGATCCCGACCCAGGTGGAGGTGGCCAGCGAGTACCGCTACCGCACCAGCGTGCCCGACCCGAAGACGCTGGTGGTCACCATCAGCCAGAGCGGCGAGACCGCCGACACCCTGGCCGCGCTGCGCCATGCGCAGGGCCTGGGCATGGCGCACACGCTGACCATCTGCAACGTCGCCACCAGCGCCATGGTGCGTGAGTGCCGCCTGGCCTACATCACGCGGGCCGGCGTGGAGATCGGCGTGGCCTCCACCAAGGCCTTCACCACCCAGCTGGCGGGCCTGTTCCTGTTGACGCTGGCGCTGGCCCAGGTGCGCGGGCGCCTGTCGGACGAGCAGGAGGCGGCGCACCTCAAGGCCATGCGCCACCTGCCGGTGGCCCTGCAGGCGGTGCTGGCGCTCGAGCCCCAGGTCATCAGCTGGGCCGAGGACTTCGCGCGCATGGACAACGCGCTGTTCCTGGGCCGGGGCCTGCACTACCCGATCGCGCTCGAAGGCGCGCTCAAGCTCAAGGAAATCAGCTACATCCACGCCGAGGCCTACCCGGCCGGCGAGCTCAAGCACGGCCCGCTGGCCCTGGTGACCAGCGCCATGCCGGTGGTCACCGTGGCGCCGAACGACGCGCTGCTGGAGAAACTCAAGAGCAACATGCAGGAGGTGCGGGCCCGCGGCGGCGTGCTCTACGTGCTGGCCGATGCCGACACCCGCATCGGCAGCGGGGAAGGCATCCACGTCATCCGCATGCCCGAACACTACGGCGCGCTCTCACCCATCCTGCATGTGGTGCCGCTGCAACTGCTGGCCTACCACACGGCGCTGGCCCGGGGCACCGACGTCGACAAGCCACGCAACCTCGCCAAGAGCGTGACGGTGGAGTGAGGCTTTCTTGGGGAACCGGCGGGTTTCGTTGACCACGCTTGGTTCCGGCCTGTCAGCTTCGGTGACAGAATGTTCCACACCAGAAGCCAGCGGCCCATTGCATGCCACAGGAACCACAGACAGGCGCAGACAGCGAAACCGGGAGGACCCTGAGCCGCAGGGCCCTGCTGACCTGTCTGGCTTTGGGTGCGGCGGCGCTGACCGCCTGCCAGCCGCCGCCCCAGGCGCCACTGAAACTGGGCTTGAACCCCTGGGTCGGCTACGACCCGATGGTGCTGGCGCGCGACAGGGGCCTGATGGACGCGACGCAGGTCAAGGTGGTGGAGCTCGCTTCCAGCTCTGAAACCATGCGCTACCTGCGCAACGGCTTGCTCGACGGCGCCGCACTGACCCTGGACGAGACCCTGCGTCTGGCCGACGAGGGCGTCGACCTGCGCATCGTGCTCCTGCTGTCGACCTCGGCCGGTGCCGATGTGGTGATGGCGCGTCCGGACATCCGCAGCCCGGCCGGGCTGCGTGGCCGCTCGATTGCCGTCGAGCGGACCACGGTGGGCGCCCTGATGCTGCAGCGCCTGCTGCAGGTCGGTGGCCTGCAGCCGCACGAGGTGCAGGTTCGCAACCTGGAGGCCTCGCAGCACCTGGCCGCGCTGCGCAACGGGCTGGTCGATGCGGCTGTGACGTACGAGCCCCTGGCCGGGACCTTGCAGGCCGAAGGACTGCGGCCGGTGTTCGACAGCCGCCAGATGCCGGGCGACATCGTGGACGTGCTGGTGGTCCGGGCAGAGACGCTGTCGCGGCGCCAGCCGCAGGTCGAGGCGGCCGTGCTCGGCTGGCGCCGCGGGCTCAGTGCCCTGGAGAGCGATCCGCAGGCGAGTGCCGAGCTGCTGGCGGTGGGTGTCGACCTCACGCCCGCCGACTACCTCACCACGCTGAAGGGGCTGAAGTTCTATACCGATCAGGAGGGCCAGGCGCTCATGTCGGGCCGGCCGCGCGCACTGGGGCGGCAGTCGGAAAGTCTGGCCACCACCCTGGGCCTGATGGGCCTGATCAGGACACCGCCAGACTGGGCGCGGCTGCTGGACGAGGGCTGGGCCGACCGCCTGCAGGCCCTGGAAAGCGCACAGCCGTGATGTCGGCGCTGCGCCATGGTCTGCTGGGCATGTCCGGCCGCCGGCTGGTGCCCCTGCTGATCTTTCTGGTGGCCCTGCTGGCGATCGGCATCCGGTACCAGCACCAGATGGGGCGCATGACGGCCGAAGTGGAAGCGATCGAAGCCCAGCGGCTGCGGGACCGCCTGGGCATTGACCAGAACCGTCTCGACGTGCGCATGGGCATGTCCGACCCGCTGATGCTGCGCCGGATCGTGGGCGCACTGGGCCTGCACGATGGCATGGAGCACGCCTATCTCGTCAGTCCCCAGAACGTGGTGCTGGCCTCGCTGTCGCGGGCCGACATCGGGCGGACGCTGGACGAGGCGCTCGCGCAGGTCGACGAGCGCGAGCGCCTGCGGGCGCTTTTCAACGGGCCGGTGCGCACCGGGATCGACATCTCGGTGGTTCGGGAGGCCTCGTTGCTGACCGGCTGGGTGACTTTGCTGGACGGACACCGTCTGGGAGTGCTCGTGGACATCTCCGTCCCTCTGGCGCAGCGCCGGCAGCAGGCGCAGCGGGAACTGGCCGTCGAGGCGCTGGCCGCGCTGGGTGTGGCGACCCTGCTGGCGCTGCTGCTGCACCTGATCTGGTTCCGGCGGGCCCAGAAGCTGGTCACGGCCCTGGAACACATGGGCGCAGGCGACCTCTCGGCGCGCGCGGGGCTGACCGGGGAGGATGAACTTGCGCTGATCGGACGCGCCACCGACCACATGGCCGGCCAGCTGGAGACCGACCGGGCCGTGGCCTTGCACCTGAGCGAGCTGGTCAACCGTTCGCCGCTGGTGGTGATCGAGTGGCGTCTGGCGCCTGGCTGGCCCGTGCACTATGTCAACGACAACATCCGCCAGTGGGGCTACGACCCGCACGCGCTGGTGGCGGGGGGCGTGCCGTTTGTCTCGCTGCTGCACCCGGACGATGCGGGGTGGGTCGGGGCCGAGGTGGACCGCTTCCTGGAGCACGGGCCGGACGAGTACCACCAGGAATACCGGATCCTCCGGGCCGACGGTGCCACCGCCTGGGTGCACGACCACACCCGCCACGAGCGCAACGAACTCGGCCAGGTGGTGCGGATCAGCGGCATCCTGCTGGACATCAGCGCACAGAAGGAGGCCCAGCAGGCCCAGCGGGAGCAGGCCGAGTTGCTGCGCATGTTCTACGAACTGCCCTTCCTGGGCATGGCGATCTCGTCGCCGACCGACAAGCGCTGGATGCAGGTCAACGACCAGCTGTGCGAGATCCTCGGTTACCCGCGCGAGGAGCTCCTGCGCAAGAACTGGGCCGAGATGACGCCGCCGGGCGACCTGGAGCGCAACGTGGCGCTGTTCGACGAGCTGATCGCCGGGCAGCGCAGCGGCTACCGCATGTCCAAGCGCTTCGTGCGCAAGGACGGGCGCATGGTGCACGCCGAAATCGACGTGCGCGCGGTCCGTGACGAGCGCGGACAGGTCCGGCAGCTGTTCGCCACCATCCAGGACGTGACCGAACGCCATCGGTACGAACAGACGCTGCAGCAGATGCAGGACCAGATGCTCAAGGCGCAGCGCATCGGCAACATGGGAAGCTGGACCATGGACCTGCGCAGGCGCACCTTCGTGGCGTCGCCGCAGGCGCTGGTGATCTATGGCACCGACCCCGGACGTCCGGAAATGACGCTGGAGGAAGCCGATGCCCTGGTGGTGCCGGAAGACCGGGCGCTGGTGCGGGAGGCCGTCCAGCGCGGTGCCAGCACCGGTGAGCCCAGCGACCTGCGCTGCCGCGTCCTGAACCCGGTGCGCGGTGTGCGCCACCTGCATGTGCGGGCCGAGTTCGAACCCGAGGACGGGCAGTTCGTGCGCTGCGTCGGCATGGTGGTCGACGAGACCGACCTGGTCGAGGCGCAGCGTGACCGGGACCGCCTGGTCTCGGTGCTGGAGGCGACCCCGGACATCGTGAGCATGGCCAATCCTCGGGGGGAGGTGTTCTATTACAACCGCGCCGGTTACGAGGTGCTCGGGTTGCCTGAGGACGCACCGCTGGCAGACGCGATCGGTCGCGTGCACCCCGAATGGGCGGTGCGGATCGTGAAGGAGCAGGGCATACCGGTGGCGATCGCACAGGGCCGCTGGCTGGGAGAGACGGCGGTGTACGGCGCGGATGGCCGCGAGATCCCGATGTCGCAGATGATTCTCTCGCACCACGGAGCCGACGGGCAGCTGATGTACCTGTCGACCATCCTGCGCGACATCTCCGAGCGCAAGGTGGCCGAGGCCGCGCTGCGCGAGCAGGGCCGGGTGCTGGCCGAGGCGCAGGAACTCTCGCGCATGGGCAACTGGCGCATCGACCTGCCGTCGCGTCAGGTGTCCTGGTCGAGAGGCCTGTTTCCGCTGCTGGGCTTTGACCCGGACGCCGACCAGGCCTCGATGGAGAACTTCATGGCCAGCATGCACCCGGACGACCGTCCGCGAATGCAGCAGACCATGCGGGAGCACCTCGCTGGCAAGGACGGCGACACCCGTGTGGTCGACCACCGCGTGGTGACGCCGGCAGGGGTCCGGTACCTGGAGACACGGGCGCGCCTGTCCTGCGACGGTCAGGGGAAGCCGATGCGCCTGTTCGGCACCACGATGGACGTCACCGAGCGGGTGCTGGCTTCGCAAGTGGTGACCGACCTCAAGGACATGCTGGAGCAGGCCGAAACGGTGTCGCTGCTGGGCAGCTGGGCCGGCGATGCGGGAACGCAGCGGCTCAATGTCTCGGCCCAGCTGTTCCGCAACCTGGGGCTGGAGCCGGCGGCCCGGCCGCCGACGGATGCGCAGTACCTGGACCGCATCCACCCCGACGACCGTCCCATGGTGATGGACGACATGCGGACCATCCGCGCCGGTGGCCCGCCCAAGGACTTTGTGTTCCGCACCAACCCCGCCCACGGCCCTGTGCGCTGGATGCGCCGGACCGCGCGCCGCATCGACCGGAGCGCCGAGAAGCTGCAACCGCGGTACATCGGCACCTTGCTGGACATCACCGAGTCGGTGCATGCCGAGGAGCAGCTGCGGCACATCAACCAGGCGCTGGAGCAGCGGGTGGCCGAGCGCACCGCGCAGCTGAGCCAGGCGAACCAGGAGCTGGAGGCGTTTTCCTACACCGTGTCGCACGACCTCAAGGCGCCGCTGCGCGGCATCGACGGCTACAGCCAGCTGCTGGTGGAAGAGTACGGGGACAAGCTCGACGAAGAGGGCCGGCACTTCGTGCGCCGCATCCGCCACGGGGTGCAGCAGATGGGCGCACTGATTTCCGACCTGCTGGAGTACTCGCGCATGGAACGGCGCGACATGGCCGCCGGGCCGGTGGCGATCCGGCCGCTGGTCGAATCGATCCTGGAGAGTTTCCATGCCGACATCGAGCGCCAGGGCGCACAGGTGCGGACCGGGCTGGAGGATTTCACGCTGGCACTGGACCGCGAGGGCATTTCGGTGGTGCTGCGCAACCTGATCGGCAACGCGCTGAAGTTCAGCCGGGACAGCAGCCCGCCCGTGGTCGAGATCGGCAGCTGCCTGAAAAACGGGTGCCGTGTCCTCTGGGTGCGTGACAACGGGGTGGGTTTTGACATGAAATACCACGATCGCATGTTCGGCATCTTCCAGCGCCTGAACCGGGCGGAAGAGTTTCCGGGCACGGGCGTCGGTCTGGCGCTGGTGGCCAAGGCTGTGCAGCGCATGGGCGGACGTGTGTGGGCCGAAAGTGCCCCGGGCGCCGGCGCCACCTTCTATCTGGAGTTCCCGCTATGAACACTGCCCTGCAGCCGCCCCCGATCCTGCTGGTCGAGGACAACCCGATGGACCTGGACCTGACGCTCCGGGCGTTCACGAAGAAGCGGCTCACCAACCATGTTCAGGTGGCGCGCGATGGCGAGGAGGCGCTGGCTTTCATGGCGCGCTGGGACGCGGGAGAACAGCTGCCGGCGGTGATCCTGCTGGACATCAACCTGCCCAAGGTCAACGGGCTGGAAGTGCTGCGCCAGCTCAAGGCGCACGAGCGTTTCCGCCGCATCCCGGTGGTGATCCTCACCTCCTCGCGCGAAGACCGCGACCTCACCGCCGCCTACGACCTGGGCGTGAACTCGTACATCGAGAAGCCGGTGAGCTTCAGCAAGTTCATGGAAGTGGCCGAGCAGATCGAGCTCTACTGGTGCGTGCTCAACGAGCGGCCCGGCCGGGCCTGATCAGAGGTCCAGCACCAGACGCGCGC
Source organism: Hydrogenophaga sp. H7 (assembly GCF_002025745.1). NCBI lineage: Bacteria > Pseudomonadati > Pseudomonadota > Betaproteobacteria > Burkholderiales > Comamonadaceae > Hydrogenophaga > Hydrogenophaga sp. H7. Next base: position 157,102 of record NZ_MCIC01000017.1, read on the forward strand.
TGCTGGCGCGCGAGCAGCACGGCAGGAACTGGTTGTTCGCCGCGCGCTCCTCGGGCGTGAGGTACTGGTCGCGGTGGTCCGGCACGCCGCTTTTCACCCCCGTCAGGCAGGTGCCGCAGACGCCCTGCTCGCAGGACATCGGAATGTCCAGGCCGGCCGCCAGCAGCGCGGCCAGCGCGGTCTGGTCGGCCGCCACCGGGATCACGCGGCCGCTGCTCGCCAGCTCCAGCTCGAAGCCGCCGTCGCCCGCCGTGCCGGTGGGCGCGGCCGCGAAGTACTCGCGGTGCAGGCGGGCCTCGTCCCAGCCCTGGGCGCGGCCTTCGGCCAGCACCGCCTCCATGAAGCCGGTGGGGCCGCAGACGTAGAGATGGCTGCCGGCCGGCGCGCTGCGCAGCGTGGCGGCGAGGTCCAGCTTCTGCATCGCCGGACCGTCGTCGAAGTGGTGGTGCACTCGGTCCGCGTAGGGGGCGCTCGCCAGCTGCGCCACGAAGGGTGTGCGCTCGCGCGAGCGCGTGGCGTGGTGCAGCGTGAAGCCGCCGCCTTGTGCTGCCAGCTGCTCGGCCATGGCCAGCAGCGGCGTGATGCCGATGCCGCCGGCCAGCAGCAGGTGGTGCGGCGCCGAAGGGGCAAGTTCGAACAGGTTGCGCGGCGTGCCGATGTCCAGCACCGTGCCCACCTGCAGCTGGTCGTGCACCGTGGCCGAGCCGCCGCGCGAGGCAGCGTCGCGCAGCACGGCGATGCGGTAGCGTTGCGTTTCGCCGGGCGGATTGCACAGGGAGTACTGGCGCACCAGGCCGCCGGGCAGGTGCACGTCGATGTGGGCACCGGCGCTGAAGCCGGGCAGGGCGCTGCCGTCCACCGGCACCAGGTCGAGGCTGCAGATGTCCAGCGCCTCGTCCCGGCGGACCGCCACGCGCACGCGCAGCAGGGCGGTCATGCCGCACCCCGTTCTGCGGCGATCACGCGCTCGATCACCTTGCGCGACTGCACGCCGCCGGTGTCGATGTTGAGCTTGAGCAGGGCGCGGTCCGGGAAAGCGCTGAGGTTGCGCTGCTGGCGCTCCAGCATCTCCAGGTCCTCCGAGAAAATCTTGCCCTGGCCCTCGCGGATTTGCGCGGTCAGCGCCTTGTCACCCGGGTTGAACTTGCGCGCCATGCCCCAGAAGTAGTGCATCGAGGTGTTGGTCTCGGGCGTGATGAAGTCGATCACCTGGCTGTAGACCTTGTGTTCGGCCGGCGCGTCGTAGCCGCCGTGGCCGGCGTGGGCCACACCCACCTCGATGATCACGTGGCTGGGCGGCGTGAAGCGGCAGATCTGCCAGCGGTCCACCGGCACGTCGTCGGCCAGTCCCTTGGCGCGCAGTGCGGCCTTCCAGAACGGCGGCGCGGGGATGTCGCTCATGAAGCGGCTGGTCACCACCTCGTCGCCGTTGACGGTGGTCTTGCAGGGCGTCTCGTCGATCTCCGGCTGGCCGATGCTGGTGGCGTGCACGTAGGTCTCGTGCGTCAGGTCCATCAGGTTGTCGATCATCAGCCGGTAGTCGGCCTTGACGTGGTAGAGCCCGCCGCCGTAGGCCCACTCGGGGTTGTCGTGCCATTCCATGTGCGGGATCAGCGCCGGGTCGGCCTTGTCCTTCTCGCCCGGCCAGACCCAGACGAAGCCGTAGCGCTCTTCCACCGGGAAGCTGCGGATGGCCGGAAAGCCGCCGACGCGCTGGCCCGGCATGGCGATCGTCTTGCCGTCGCAGCCCATCTCCAGCCCGTGGTAGCCGCAGACCAGTTTTCCTTCGCACACATAACCCAGCGACAGCGGTGCGCCGCGGTGCGGGCAGAAGTCCTCCACCGCCGCCACCTTGCCCTCGTGGGCCCGGTAGAACACGATGGCCTGGTTGCAGATGGTGCGGCCCAGGGGTTTTTCGTCGATCTCGTCGGCCGAGCAGGCCACGTACCAGGTGTTGACGGGGAACATGCAGGTCTCCTTCGTGGGTGGTTTCTTCATTCAGTATGCTGAATGAAGTGCATTGTACGAACAGGGCGCGAGGAAAAAAAGACCCCGCAAGTCCGGGTTAACCCTGATCGGAAGGGGCGGCAGACTGTTCGTTGAGGTGCACGAACTTGCGCAGCAGGCGCAGGAACTCGTCCCGTTCGTGGGGCTCCAGCGGCTCCAGCAGGCGCGAGTACATCGGGTGCACGCGCGGCAGCATGTCGGCCAGCACCGACTCGCCGTCGGCGGTCAGGCGCAGGGCGCGCTGGCGCCTTGGCAGCAGTTCGCGCACGATCCAGCCCTTGGCATCGAGCCGGGTGGCGATGTCGGCGGTGGTGGATGTGTCCAGCGCCACCCGGTCGGCCAGCGTCACCTGGTCGATGCCGGGCTCGGCCTTGAGCGCGCGCAGCACGGCGTACTGCACCGGCGTGACCTGCCGGCCGTGGGTTTCATGAAAGGTCCACACCGCGAGCTGGTGCGCGCGGCGGATCAGGTGGCCGGGTTCGGCCTGCAGCGTCAGGTTGGTCGGCGGGTCCGTGTTCACGTGAGGCTCGGCGGCTGTTGGATGCCGAGATCTTAAGCGCGCACCCGCAGCGAGGTGCAGAAACTCAGCACGCGCGCAGGCGCGCCAGCGTCGACTCGAAGTCGGGGGATTCGACGATGGACAGGATGGCAAGCGCGTAGGAGGCCGCGGCGGCCTCCTGGCTGAACAGGCGGCTGAGGGTGCCGGGCGCCAGCAGGCGGTTGACGCGGGTGCCGGGGGCGGTGGCGCGGATGTCTTCGAGCACCAGGGCCAGGGGCAGCGCTGGCGTGCCCTTGGGAAAGCCCAGGGTTTCGACGAAGGTCGGCGGTTCGACGGTGGGCTGGGCGGCCTGTGCGGCGGCCAGCCTCGGGTCCGGCTGGGGCAGGGCGCCGTAGGCGGACTCGGTGAACAGCTCTCGGGTCTGGGGGCGCATGGCGTGGTGGACGGTGGTCTGACGGTTCGGGAGCGGTTGCTGTCGCCATCTTGCCCGGTGTGCCAGCATGAATCACTGTCAGCACTGACAGGTTGTTGCGGATGCCGGCGGAAGCGCGAGACTTTCCGCACACGGTGCAACCCTGTGGCTGCCACGGGACTCGGCATGGTCATCGCGTCACGCGCGTGGCATCATGGTCCGGAGGTCCTGCAAGGGGCGGGGCCATTCGCTGGAGGCGAGCGCCATGCTGAACATCCTGATCCCGGTCGACGGTTCCTCCCACGCGCTGCTGGCGGTGCACCACGCGGTGCGGCTGGTGCATTCGGGGCTGCGGGCGCGCTTCGTGGTGGCGAACGTGCAGGAGAGCGCGACGCTGTACGAGATGGTGGTGGCGCACGATCCCGAGGTGCTGGAAAAGGTGAGCGAGGGCGCGGGGCTGGACCTGATGCGGCCGGCGGTGGCGCTGCTGGAGGCGGCGGGGCAGAAGGTCGAGAAGGAAGTGGCCAGCGGTGATCCGGCGAACACCTTGATCGACATCATCGAGCGGTATGGCTGTCAGGCGGTGATCATGACCGCTGGCACCGGCGGGGGCTTGCGGGCAGCCCTGCTGGGTTCGGTGACGCAGCACCTGGTGGACCACTCGCCGGTGCCGGTGACGGTGGTGCGGGAGCCGGTCGCGCCTTCCGAAGAAGACGAGTGAGCTGTTGTTCTCCGGCGGCCTGCCTTCGTACGTTGCGTTGTTGAGGACTCCCCCTCTTTGCGCCAACGGCGCGGGGTGACCACTCCGCTCATGTCCTCCGGACCGGCTGCGCCGGTCCTCCTCCTTTACTTCGCTGCGTGATCACCCCGCGCCGTTGGCGCTCGAACAAATGCTGCCGAACCACCGTGGGTGCGCCAGCACCGCTTTCGGGCCTGTGAAGGTGCTTCCGAGAAACACTGCGAGAACCATTCCTGTGGCTGGAAAGAAATTACGTTTAGAGAAACGTATTTACCAATATGAAATTCTGAGCTACAGTACGCCCCGGACCAAACCACCCGGCCGGCAGACCAGAACACGCCGGTGCACACCCCGCAGGAGACAGACCTCGATGGGCACCTACACCTACCCCACCTTCCCGTACCGCGCCCCCGCCGACCTCATGGCCGGCGCCCCCCAGCGCAAACCCCTGATCGTCATCGGCGCCGGCCCGGTCGGCCTCGCCGCCGCCATCGACGCCCGGCTGCACGGCCTGGACGTGCTGCTGTTCGACGAAGAAGACAGCGTCTCCTTCGGCTCGCGCGCCGTCTGCTACGCCAAGCGCGCGCTCGAAATCCTCGACCGCCTGGGCGTGGGTGACGCCATCGTCGACAAGGGCGTGAGCTGGAACGTCGGTCGCACCTTCCTGCGCGAGGAAGAGGTCTACCGCTTCAACCTCGTGCCCGACGCCGGCCACAAGCGCCCCGGCATGATCAACCTGCAGCAGTACCACCTCGAAGAGGCGCTGGTGCACCGCGCCACCGAACTGGGCGCCGACCTGCGCTGGAAATACAAGGTGGTGGGCGTGCAGCCCCTGGGTGACAACGGAAGCGACGGCGCCCGCGTCAGCGTCGAGACGCCCGACGGCGCCTTCGAGATCGACACCGACTGGCTGATCGTGGCCGACGGCGCGCGCTCCAACGTGCGGCGCCAGCTGGGCCTGGACATCGAGGGCCATGTCTTCAAGGACCGCTTCCTGATCGCCGACGTGGTGATGAAGGCCGACTTCCCGGCCGAGCGCTGGTTCTGGTTCGACCCGCCCTTCCATCCCAACCAGAGCGTGCTGCTGCACAAGCAGAGCGACAACGTCTGGCGCATCGACTTCCAGCTCGGCTGGGACGCCGACCCCGAGGAAGAGAAGAAGCCCGAGAAGATCATCCCGCGCGTCAAGGCCATGCTGGGCGACGACCGCGAGTTCGAACTGGAGTGGGCCAGCATCTACACCTTCCAGTGCCGGCGCATGAAGAACTTCCGCCACGGCCGCCTGCTGTTTGTGGGCGACGCGGCGCACCAGGTCTCGCCCTTCGGTGCGCGCGGCGCCAACTCCGGTTTCCAGGACACCGACGACCTGTTGTGGAAGCTGGCGCTGGTGATGAAGGGGCAGGCGCCCGAGGCACTGCTGGACAGCTACGACGCCGACCGCACCTACGCGGCCGACGAGAACATCCGCAACTCCACCCGCTCCACCGACTTCATCACGCCCAAGAGCGCGGTCAGCAAGCTGTTCCGCAACGCCGCACTGGAACTGGCGCGCACGCAGCCCTTCGCCCGCAAGCTGGTCAACTCGGGCCGCCTGTCGGTGCCTGCCTTCCTGGTGCAGTCGGCGCTGAACACGCCCGACGCCGACACCTTCGAGGGCAACATGGTCCCTGGCGCGCCGATGGACGACGCGCCGGTGCGCGTGGCCGGCTACGACGCCTGGCTGCTCGACCAGCTGGGCAACCGCTTCGTGCTGCTGGCCTTCGTGGACGACCCGGGCCAGCTGGAGCCGTCGCTGCGCGCCCAGGCCACGGCGCTGGCCGCCGGCCCGGTGCCGGTGGAGACGGTGCTGGTGACGCCGCATGGCGGTAACGCCGTCGGTTTCACCGTGCTGCAGGACCGCGACGGCCTGTTCGCCCAGCGCTACGACGCCCGCCCGGGCACGACCTACCTGGTCCGCCCCGACCAGCACGTGACCGCCCGCTGGCGCCGCTCCGACCTGGCCGCCGTGCGCGCCGCCCTGGCCCGCGCCACCGGACAGGGCCTGACCGCCGCGGCCGCCCAGCCCGAAGCCGTCGCCGCCTGAACCCCGAGGAGACATTCATGAGCCTGCAACTGCAACCCAACCTCGCCGAACCCGGCCAGCGCTACTTCCGCGACTTCACGCCCGGCGACGATTTCTACGAAGCCCTGATCGAGACCCACCGAGACCTCAGCGACGAACAGAGCCAGATGTTGAATGCCAAGCTGATCCTGTTGCTGGCGAACCAGGTCGGCGACATCTCGGCCCTGAAACAAGCCCTGGCCATCGCCCGTGAAGGCGTCTGAACCCGCACCCGACAACGGAACACCCACAGGAGAACCCCATGAACATCCGCAAGATCCACCACGTCGCCTACCGCTGCAAGGACGCCAAGGAAACCGTCGAGTGGTACCAGAAGCACCTGGGCATGAACTTCGTGCTGGCCATCGCCGAAGACCAGGTGCCGTCCACCCACGCGCCAGACCCCTACATGCACCTGTTCATGGACGCGGGTGGCGGCAACATCCTGGCCTTCTTCGAACTGCCGAACTCGCCCGAGATGGGCAAGGACCCCAACACGCCCGACTGGGTCCAGCACATCGCGCTGGAGGTCGACACCGTGGCCGAACTCGAAGCCACCAAGGCGAAGCTGGAAGCTGCCGGCATCCCGGTGGTGGGCCTGACCGACCACACCATCTTCAAGTCGATCTACTTCTTCGACCCCAACGGCCACCGCCTGGAGCTGGCCGCCAACACCGCCACGCCCGAGATGATGAAGAAGCTCGACGACGTGAAGTGGGACATGCTCAATGAATGGTCCCAGACCAAGCGCGCGCCCAAGCACGCCGCCTGGATGCACGAAAAAGAACTGGCCGCCAGCTGAAATTGGGGGGTGAAAACCCCTCAAGTTCCGGTTTAGGTGGTCGAAAACCCGGAAGACCAGCGGAATTGTCATGGCCGCTGACCCGTTGAAAAGGGGGTTTTCCATGCTGAACATCAGTACCAGCCAGCCCGTGAGCTGGCCGACCGCGGCGCCCGTGACCGTGGCGCCGGTGCCTGCCGTGGCCTCGGTCGGGGCTGCGCAGCCGTCCGCCCGCGATCCGCAGGCCGATTCGGGCCGCGGTGGCCAAGGTGCGCGCGGCGGTGTTCCGTCACCGGTCCGCGGCGACCAGGAGCCGGGTGCTGGTGTGTCCACGGCCCAGCCGGCGCCCATCCTGCCCAACGGTCCCAAGGGCAGCGAACGAACCTCGCCCGCCGACAACCTGGCCGATGCCAGGCTGCGTGCCGAGCAGCGCCAGGAAGAAGAACAAAAGGCCCGTGAGCAGGCGGAGCAGAAGCCCCAGTTGCAAGAGGTGCTGGCCTCCGTGTGGAAGGCCAGCGCCGCCGTGGTCGAGGTGGTGCTGGGCCGAGAGCAGGCGGCGGACGCGGTCGATGCCGCCGCAGCCAGCGGGGCGCGGGACAGCGGGGCCGCGAACCAGCGACCCGTCGCCAACGATGCCCAGGTGGATCTGCCGGGCATCGAGGCCGTTCCTGCCGCGCTGCGCCGGGAACAGGCGCCGGTGGCCTACACCGAGCAGGGCGCCAGCACCTGGCAGTCCCTGGAAACCGGCAGCCTGCTCAGCCGCCGGGTCTGAGCCCGGCAACAGGGCTCAGGCCGCCTGCACCGGCTCGAAGTCGCGCAGGGCCTGACGGGTGAGGTTGGCTTCGCGCAACAGCTGCCGACCCAGTTCGGCCGGTACCGGGTCGTCGGTCTGGGTGGTGATGTGCTCGATCTGGGCCGATGTCCTCACCAGGGCGCGGAAGCCCATCAGCATGGCCGAGCCTTTGAGCTTGTGGGCGTTGTAGCCGATGGCCTGGCGGTCGCCGGCGCGCAGGGCCTGCCCCAGCACATGCACCGTGCCCTCGGGTGATTCGAACAGGGTCTTGAGCAGTTCCTCCAGCGACTCCTGCGGCATCATGTCCTGGATCTCCCGGTAGGAGTCGGTGTCGACCAGACGCACCGCTGCGTGGCTCCGGTCGGGCAGGCGCACAGGCATTTCGTAGGACGACAGCGGGAAGGGGCTGGAGGCTCGCAGCTCGGTCGGGCCCAGTTCTTCCACCGTCATGCCGGGGTCGTCCAGCAGGCCGCAGCGGCGCAGCGCCCGCTTGAGGTCTTCGGCCTGCAGCGGCTTGCTGGTGAATTCGTTCACGCCGACTTCCAGCGCCCGTTTGCGCGTGTCGTTGACGACATCGGCGGTCACCAGGATCACCTTGATCTCCGACACCGGGCCGTCGAGCCGGCGGATCGCCTCGGTGGTGGCCAGGCCGTCCAGCACCGGCATGTGGTAGTCCAGCAGCACCACGTCGAAGAGGTCGTGCGCCAGCAGCTGCAGCGCCTCCTGCCCGTTCTCGCAGAAGGTGGCCTCGTGGCCCATCTTCTCCAGCAGGATGCTCATGTACTTGAGGTTGATCGGGTGGTCCTCGGCCACCAGCACCCTGAGCTTGCGCTGGATGCTACCGATCACCGAGATCGGCTCTTCCTCGACCGGGGCCTTGGTCTCGGGCAGGTCCAGGTGGACGGTGAACACCGAGCCCACACCCAGCTGGCTGCTGACCTCGATGTCACCGCCCATCATGCGGGCCAGGTTGCGCGAGATCTCCAGTCCCAGCCCGGTGCCGCCGATGCGGCGGCGCAGCGAGTTGTCGGCCTGGTAGAACCGGGTGAACAGCCGGGAGACCGTTTCCTCGTCCATGCCCATGCCAGTGTCGCGCACGGTGAACACCACACCGGTCTTGCCCGCGGGCGCACGGGTCAGCTCGGCGATCACGCTGCCTTCGCTGGTGAACTTGATGGCGTTGTTGATCAGGTTGAACATGATCTGGCGCAGGCGCGTGGCGTCGGCCTCCACCCAGCCGGGCAGGTCGGCCGCAGCGTAGATGTTCAGCTCCAGCCCCTTGTCGCGGGCGGCCACCTGCATCAGGCCGTCGACCTCGTGCACCACGCTGGGCAGGTGGATCGGCACCACCGAGAGCTTGAGCGTGCCCGACTCCATGGTCGAGACGTCCAGGATGTCGTTGAGCACGCCCAGCAGGTGCATCGCGGAATCGCGCGCGGTGCCCAGGTAGTCGCGCTGCTGGTTGGTCAGCGAGGCGTCGTCCAGCAGGTTGAGCATGCCCAGCAGGCCCTGGAACGGGGTGCGGATCTCGTGGCTCATGTTGGCCAGGAAGATGCTCTTGCCGTGGTTGGCGGCCTCGGCCTGGTCGCGGGCCTCGGCCAGTTCGTCACTGAGCTTCTGCAGCCTGGCGTACTGGCGCTGTTGCTTGCGGATGTGCTGCACCAGCAGGCCGACGAAGATCAGCATCACCGCGATCTGCGCCGCCGCCAGGCCGATCACCAGCAGGCCCTGGTGGCGCAGCTGGGCGTTGCGTTCGTCGACGAAACGGGCCACGGCGCGGTTGGCCTCGCGCGTGAGTTCGCCCATCAGCGGCTTGAGGTCCTCGATGGCGCGGTCCAGCAGGGCCAGCTTCCTGGGGCTGGCCGCCAGCGCCTGCGGATCGGCGAACAGCGGGTCGGCGATCTTGTTGAAGTCCTTGACCCTGGCCATGGTTGCGGTGTATTCGAAGGAGGCTTCGAGCAGGTCGCGGCGCGGTATCCTGGTCAGCAGGTCGATGCGGCTGAGGTAGACCTCGTAGCGCTCAAGGAGCTGGTTGCCGTCGATCGTGCCGGGCGCCTGGAGGGCGTCCATGATCGAGTGTTCGAGCCGGCCCAGCTCGCGTTCGAGCTGGTAGGCCTGCCACATGATCGAGTCGACCTGGTTGGTCGACACGTCATCGAGCATGCGGTACTGGCGCCACTGGATCCAGCCCAGCGGCGTCAGGGTGACGGCCAGCATCAGCGAGATGGCCATGGCCCATTGCCGACCTTGCCAGCGGGCCAGATTCGGCAACGCGAATGTCATTGGATGTCCAGGGCCTTGAGTTGCCAGATGGAGCGCTCGTAGTAGGTCGAGGTGCGCAGCTCGGCGCTGCTGTCGAACGGATACACCACAAACAGCGGGCCCTTCTCGCGCACCGGGATCGGCTTGTCGTCGATCAGGCGGGCGACGATCACCTGGAACTTCGCGGCGTCGGCCGCGGGAATGGTGATCCTGTAGTCGTTGATGGCCACCGCGCTCACGTTGCTGCCGCTGGCCTTGACGGCGGCCAGCACGTCGGCCAGCAGCGGGCCGGTGAACTTCACCGGCCTGTCGAACCAGGGGGTGCTGGTGGTGAAGCTGTGCTGGGGCAGGGCCTCGATCATCTTCATGTCGAAGCGCGCCACCTCGCCGGCGTTCTTCGTGGTGATCTTGCCGCTGATGACGAGGATGGGGCGTTCCTTGGGGGCGTCCAGTGCCAGGGCGGCGCTGGAGAGGGTCAGCGCGCCGAGCAGGGCGCTGACCGTGAAGAGGCGGCGGTTTTTCATGGAAGGACTCCGCGGATCGGCGCGGGTGTGTGGGTAGGGGCTCAGATGCGGTGCCGCACCAGGGCGGGGTTGCTGGCCAGGCGGTTGAGCAGGGCCGGGGCGATCTGCTTGAGGGGCAGGACCTCGTGGGCGGCGCCGGCCTGGATGGCCATGCGGGGCATGCCGAAGACCACGCAGCTGGCTTCGTCCTGCACGTAGTTGTAGCTGCCGGCGTCCTTCATCTCGCGCATGGCCAGGGCGCCGTCGGCCCCCATGCCGGTGAGCATGATGCCCAGCGCGTTGGGGCCGAGCACGCGCGCGGCCGACTTGAACAGCACCTCCACCGAGGGGCGGTGGCGGTTGACCGGTTCGGTGTCCTCGACCACGGCCACGTAGTTCGAGCCGCTGCGGTCGATGCGCAGGTGACGCCCGCCGGGTGCGATGTAGGCGTGGCCGGGCAGGATGCGTTGGCCGTCGCGGGCTTCGGCGACACGGATCTTGCACAGCGAGTCCAGCCGGGCAGCGAAGCTGGTGGTGAAGCCAGGGGGCATGTGCTGGGTGATCACGATCGCGGGCGAGTCGGCCGGCAGTGGCGTCAGCACCTCGCGGATGGCTTCGGTGCCGCCGGTGGAGGCGCCGATGCAGATGATCTTTTCGGTGGTCGACAGGCGCGGCAGCGGCGCCCGCGGCGCCTCGGCCGTGGCAGGGGTGGCCTGGGTGATGGTGCCGGTCGCGGAAGGCGCCGGGGCCAGGCGCCGGACATGCGCGGCCGCGGCGATGCGAATCTTGTCGACGATGTCACCGGCCAGCTCGTTGAGTCCGCTGGTGATGCCGATGCGGGGCTTGGCCACATAGTCGACCGCGCCCATCTCCAGCGCACGCAGCGTGATGTCGGCACCCTGTTCGGTCAGCGTGGACACCATCACCACCGGCATCGGACGCAGCCGCATCAGGCGCGAGAGGAATTCCAGACCGTCCATGCGCGGCATCTCGACGTCCAGCGTGATGACGTCCGGGTTGAGCTCGCGGATCATCTCGCGCGCCACCAGCGGGTCGCTCGCGGCACCCACGCACTGCATGTCGGGCTGCCGGTTGATGATTTCGGTGAGCAGGCTGCGCACCAGCGCCGAGTCGTCGACCACCACCACTCTGATCTTGGCCATGGCTGTTCTTTCTGCGGTTCAGAACAGGTCCACCGAGCCGCCGGCGTTGGTCTTGGCGACCACCGCAGCATTGCCCTTGCGTTCCTGTGTTTCCAGCGTCTCCGGATGCGAGTGGGCCAGGCGCTTGACCATGGCCTTGCCCGTCGCCGGGAAGTAGCAGACCTTGCGCGGATGGATGTCCAGGACGTCCTTGGAGATCACGGCGATGCGTTCGGTCTGCAGGTAATCGAGCACGAAGGCGGTGTTGCGCTCGCCCACGTTCATGGTGGTGAAGCTGTGCATCACCTGGCCGCCGCCGAACACCTTGGCCTGCATGCTCTCGCGCCGGGCGCCGAGCTTGATCATCTCGTTGATCAGCAGTTCCATCGCAAACGAGCCGTAGCGGCCCGAGGTGTCGCCCGCGCCTTCGGGCAGCATGAAGTGGTTCATGCCCCCGACGCGGACCTTGGGGTCCCAGATGCAGGCGGCGATGCACGAGCCCAGCACCGTCATGACCATCATGTCGTCGGTGGTCACGTAGTACTCACCCGGCAGCACCTTGACGGTGTCGATGTTGAAGTGGTGGTCGCGGTAGAAGAAGGAGGCCTCGCCCGGCCTGGGCGCCCGGGTCTTCAGCGCATCCAGTGTGGACCTGGGCGGTGTGGCGGCTGGCGGAAGGACTGGCCGCTGGCCCGAACTGCCTGCGGCCTGAAATCCCCCTAGGGGGAAGGCGCGAAGCGCCGCAGTGGGGCTTTCAAAGCCTTTCATAGACGGTCTTTCCCCGCAGCGTGAAGAGGCTGCGCGCGTCGCTGAAGTTTTCGGCGTGACCGACGAACAGCATGCCGCCGGGCTTCATCACCCGGTGGATGCGTTCGAGCACCTGGCGCTGGGTCGCTGCATCGAAGTAGATCATCACGTTGCGGCAGAACACGATGTCGAAGGGCTCGCGGAACGGCAGATCGTGGATCAGGTTGACGGTCATGAACTCCATGTGCTTCTGGAGTTCGGGCTTGACGCGCATCAGACCGGCGTTCGCACCCTTGCCGCGCATGAAGTGGCGCTGCAGGCGCTCGTGGCTCAGACCCTTGACGCCATCGGCCTTGTAGACGCCGCGCGCCGCGGTGGCCAGCACCTTGGTGTCGATGTCGCTGTTGACGATGTGGAAGCTGCCCGAGGCGCCCAGCGTCTCCGCCGCGGTCATTGCGATCGAATAGGGCTCCTCGCCGGTGGACGCGGCCGAGCACCAGATCTTCCAGTTGTGCGAGCGATTGGCCACCAGCAATTCCTGCAGCACGCCGAAGTGGTGCTGCTCACGGAAAAAGGCGGTCAGGTTGGTGGTCAGGGCGTTGATGAACTCCTGCCACTCCGGCCCGTCGTGCTGTTCCAGCGCGTCCAGGTAGGTCTTGAAGCTGGTGTGGCCGGTCTCGCGCAGGCGGCGCGAGACGCGGCTGTACACCATCGCGTGCTTGCCGTCGTGCAGGCTGATGCCGGCCTTCTTGTAGATCAGCGCCTTGATGCGCGAGAAGTCGGCATCGGACCAGACGAACTCGCGCCCCTGGGCCAGCGGACCGTCTTCGTCCAATGCAAAGGGTGGGGCCGTGACGGGAAGCACCGCAGAACCGGCTCTGCCGGGCTGCAGGTGCTGCCCCCTGGAGGGGGGCGTGCGGAGCGCGGCGGGGGTACTCATCAGTGCCTCGAGCGGCGCACCAGGCCCGAGGTGTCCAGGATCAGGGCGACCTTGCCGTCGCCCAGGATGGTGGCGCCCGAGACGTTGGGAACCTTGCGGTAGTTGGACTCCAGGTTCTTGATCACCACCTGCTGCTGCCCCAGCAGCTCGTCCACCATCAGGGCCACGCGCGATCCCTCGGCCTCCACCACCACCATGATCGGGCTGCCGCCGTGGAACTCGAAGCGCGGCACGCTGAAGATCTTCTCCAGCTCGATCACCGGCATGTACTCCTCGCGCACCTTCACCAGCTGCGCACCCTGCGCCACGGTGTTGATGTCGCCGGGGTTGATCTGGAAGGACTCGATCACCGAGGACAGCGGCAGGATGTAGACCTCGTCGCTGACGCGCACGCTCATGCCGTCCATGATGGCCAGCGTCAGCGGCAGGCGCACCTTGACGCTCATGCCGTAGCCCTCGGCGGAGTCGATCTCCACCGTGCCACCCAGCGAGAGGATGTTCTTCTTGACCACGTCCATGCCGACCCCGCGGCCGGACACGTCGGTCACCACCTCGGCGGTGGAGAAGCCCGGCGCCATGATCAGGTTCCACACCTCGGTGTCGGTCATCGTATCGGGCGCATCCATGCCCTTTTCGCGGGCCTTCCTGAGCAGCTTCTCGCGCGAGAGGCCCTTGCCGTCGTCGCGCACCTCGATCAGGATGCTGCCGCCCTGGTGCGAGGCCGAGAGCGTGATGGTGCCGTGATCGGGCTTGCCCCGGGCCAGGCGCTCCTCCGGCATCTCGATGCCGTGGTCGCAGCTGTTGCGGATCAGGTGGGTCAGCGGGTCGGTGATCTTCTCGATCAGGCCCTTGTCCAGCTCGGTGGCTTCACCGTGGGTGATCAGCTCGACCTTCTTGCCCAGCTTGCTGGCCAGGTCGCGCAGCATGCGCGGGAAGCGGTTGAACACCACCGACATCGGGATCATGCGGATCGACATCACCGCTTCCTGCAGGTCGCGGGTGTTGCGGTCCAGGTCGACCAGGCCGGCCAGCAACTGCTGGTTGGCGGTGCTGTCGAGCTCGCGGCTCTTCTGCGCCAGCATGGCCTGGGTGATGACGAGCTCGCCCACCAGATTGATCAGCTGGTCGACCTTGCTCACGGACACGCGCAGCGTGCTCGACTCCAGACCACCGGCGGCGGCCGGACGGGCCTCGGCGCGCGGCGCAGGCTTGGCCGCCGGAGCGGCTTGTGCCACCGGCACGGCCGGCGCGACCGCTGCGGGGGCCGCAGGCGTGCCCGGCGCGTCGTCGAAAAAGCCGAAGTCCCTGCCTTCACCGGTCGTTGGCGCGCCGGCTTCGGAAATCTGGATCTGCTCCTTGCTCACGTGGAAGGTGAACAGGTCCAGCAGGTCGCTGTCGCTGGAGCGGGTGAACACCTCGAGCGAACGGAACTGGCCGTCGTCGCGCGTCGATTCGATGCGTCCCAGACCGGCGATGTCGCGGAACAGCTCACCGATGCCGTCGGCCTGGGCCAGCTGGTCCAGCGGGCCGATGCGGATGGTCAGCTTGCGCTCGCCTTCGGCCAGTGCCGCGGCGGGCGCAGGGGTCGGTGCCTGCACCGGGGCTGCAGCGGCGGCGACCGGCGCCGGCGCCGGGACGGCCACCGCGGTGCCATGGGCCAGCGCACTGATGCGCGCCACCAGCTCGCCCGTGGGCGGCGGCTCCACGCCCTGGCCCTGGTGGCGGGCCAGCAGCAGCTTGAGCGCGTCGGACGATTCCAGCAGCACGTCCACCATGGGCGGCGTGGGCTGCAGCTCGTGGCGGCGCAGCTTGTCCAGCAGCGACTCCATCTGGTGGGTCAGCTCGGCCACGTCGGCAAAACCGAAGGTGGCGGCGCCGCCCTTGATCGAGTGCGCGCAGCGGAAGATGGCGTTGAGCTCCTCGTCGTCGGCGTGTTCCAGGTCCAGCGCGAGCAGCATCTGCTCCATCTGGTCCAGGTTTTCGCCGGCTTCCTCGAAGAAGATCTGATAGAACTGGCTCAGGTCGATGTTGCCACCGGCGGAGGAGTTTTCGTGGGTTGCTTCTGCCATGGGGCGCTCCTCAGCGGATCACTTTCTGGATGACCTCGATCAGGCGGCCCGGATCGAAGGGTTTGACCAGCCAGCCCGTCGCGCCCGCGGCGCGGCCGGCCTGCTTCATCTGGTCGCTGGACTCGGTGGTCAGGATCAGGATCGGTGTGGCCTTGAACTTGGCGCTCTCGCGCAGCTTCTTGGTCAGGCCCAGACCGTCCAGACGGGGCATGTTCTGGTCGGTCAGCACCAGATCGATGTGGTGGGACTGCGCCTTTTCAAGCGCATCCTGTCCATCGACTGCCTCCACGACATGAAAGCCTGCGCCAGTGAGGGTGAAAGACACCATCTTTCGCATGGAGGCCGAGTCGTCGACGGCAAGAATGGATTGCATGGGGGTTCTCCGTGGTTCGTTCGGATATCGGCAAACAGGTGCGTGTCTTTAGAACAGGTCGATGGAACCGGCGTCCATCTCGTTCTGGGTGACCGGACTGGGGCGATCGGGGGTCGGGTCCACGCAGATCGGCAGTTCGTCCTCTTCCGGCTCCATGGCCTCCTCGGCCAGCTTCCAGGCGCAGCCCTGCAGCACCTTGCCGGTGTGCACGATCAGCTGCGTGGCCATGTCGTGGAACTGGAGTTCGGTCACGGCCTGGTGCAGGCTGCGGCGGATGCTCAGCAGGTCGTCGTTCTCGTTGCCGTCCAGGTGGGCCAGGGCGTGGTTGGCGGTGGAAAACCGCTCCATCAGGTTGTCGGTGGCGTGGTCCAGCAGACCCTCCAGACGCTTGAGGTCGGTCATCGCCATGAGCAGGGAGTCCTGGAGATCGGCGACCAGGTTCACTGGCAGAGTGACGGATGGCAAGGTCTGGGGCGTCATCGGCGGGTCCTTGTGGTCGGGCTTGAGGGTTGTTCTCGAGGCCGCTCCAGGGAGTTGGGGCAGTACAATTTTCGGGAACTGTGACAGGCTGTATCGGCAGAAAACGGCCCGAATTCAGCGCCATTTCGACCACTGCGAGCCGCATGCCCGATACCACCGCATCCCGTCCGGTCCGCATCCTCCACCTGGAGGACTCCCGCGTCGACCACGCCCTGGTCAAGTTCGCGCTGCAGAAAAGCGGCCTGAACCACGACATCCTGCTGGTCGACACCCTCGACGACTTCGAGCGCGAGCTGCGCGAGAACCGCTACGACATCGTGCTGGCCGACTACCACCTGCCCGGCTTCTCCGGGCTGGACGCCTGGGACCGGCTGCGGGAGATCGGGCTGGACCTGCCGTTCGTCATCCTCTCGGGCGCCATCGGCGAGGCCGCGGCGGTCGAGGCCATGCACCGCGGCGTGAGCGACTACCTGCTCAAGGACAGCATGAACCGGGTGGCCCACGTCATCCAGCGCGCCATCGAGGTGTCCGAAACCCGCCGTGCCAAGGCACGGGCCGACGCCGAACTGGCCGACTCCCAGCGCCGTCTGGCCGAACTGGCCGAACACCTGCAGACCAGCATCGAGCAGGAGCGCGCCGACATCGCGCGCGAAATCCACGACGACATCGGCGGTTCGCTGGCCGCCGTCAAACTCGACCTGGCCTGGATCGCCCGCCGCCCGGTGCTCGACCCCGAGGTGCGCCAGCACATGGACACCGCGCTGGAGATGCTGCAGCACGCCCTGGGCGCCAGCCAGCGCATCATGATGAACCTGCGCCCGCCCATCCTCGACCAGGGGCTGGTGGCGGCGGTGCAGTGGATGGCCACCGGCTTCGAGAAACGCAACGGCACCCGTGTCACCGTGCGCCGTTCGTCCGATCACATCGATGTGCCGCACGCGGTGCAGCTCGTGGCCTACCGCACCGCGCAGGAGGCGCTGACCAACGTGGCCAAACACGCCCGGGCCAGCGCGGTGGACATCGACCTGAGCGACCGCGAGGGCGTGCTCACCCTCGAAGTCAGCGACAACGGGCAGGGCCTGAGCGCCGAGGCGCTGCGCAAGGCCAAGTCCTTCGGACTGCTCGGGCTCAAGGAACGCGCCGCCAAGGTCGGCGGCTGGCTGGACATCAGCAGCTCACCGCGGGGCACCTCCGTGATCCTCTCGGTGCCGCTCGATGACGATGACGGGAACCATCACCACAGGGACGAAGAACAATGATCAAGGTCATCTTGTGCGACGACCATGCGGTCGTCCGGCGCGGCATCCGCGACACCATCTCGGAAGCGGTCGACATCCAGGTCGTCGGCGAAGCCGGCAGCTACCCCGAGCTGCGCGAGCAGATGCGCAAGACCGAGTGCGACGTGCTGGTGCTGGACCTCAACATGCCCGGCCGCGGCGGGCTGGAGGTGCTGGCCGCGCTGCGCGAGGAAGGTTCACCCGTCAAGACCCTGGTGGTCTCGATGTACCCCGAAGACCAGTACGCCATCCGCTGCCTGCGCGCCGGCGCGCGCGGCTACCTCAACAAGGCGGGCGAACCGGCCGAGATGATCGCCGCCATCCGCACGGTGAACCAGGGCCGCAAGTACGTCACGCCCGAGGTGGCGCAGATGCTGGTGGACAACCTGAACGCCCCCGAGACCGAAGAGCTGCACGCCAGCCTGTCCGAGCGCGAGCTGCAGACCCTGCAGAAGATCGCCTCGGGCAAGAAGCTCTCGGAGATCGCCGAAGAGCTGATGCTCAGCCCCAAGACCGTGAGCGTCTACCGCGCGCGGGTGCTGGAGAAGCTGCACCTGTCGAACAACGCGGAGCTGACGGTGTATGCGATTCGGAACAGTCTGGTGTAGTACTCAGTGTTTGCTTCGGTTGCTTCTGTGATTTGTGTCGGGGATGTGTGTGGCCATTAAGCTTCTTTACAGCGACGAGTACTGCATTGAAGTTCCAAGCAGTTTTCCAATCCGGGAGGCAGCAGCGTTTAGGGTCACCGCTCGCCGGCTTTTGACGCAACCATTTGCGGGTAAAGAGTGGCTTGAATTTGGCGGCGCGTCCAACCTCATCGCGTGGCGGTATCGAGCCATGGTGGAAGACTGGCACTGGTACCGAGATTCGTGGCTCTCGGTCGGTGCGGCGGCCAGTCACGAAGAGCAGTTTCGTCGAGACCGCGCGCTCTTCGGTATGTTCTCTTCGGGTGTTTCATGTGTCGAAAGTACCGTCTATGCGTTGGCGGCCTTGTCGAGCCATCCCACCGTATTTGGGCTCTCCTTTGGGCCCGAGCAGCAGCGGTGTTGCAGTCCAAAAACGTTGCTAAATTGGCTCAATGGTCGTCTGGGAGCGAAGGCATTGACTCAACGGCTGGCAGTTCTTTGTGAGTCTGTCGAATGGCAAAGATGGGTCGATCTTCGAAATCGTATGAGCCACCGATCAAACCTGCCTATGGTTACTGTGGGGGCAATGGGGCGCCTGCCACCACCAGCTAGGGCGCTGCACTTTGCCCCGACGTCGAGCACGCAAAAAATCGAAGGCGATTTAGATGATTTCGACGCGCTCTGCGCTTGGCTCACGGGAATGCTCGCTGAACTACTGATAGAAGGGGCGAAGATCTGTCCGCAAGACTAAGCAGGGGCTTCATGTGATTGCTTTGAACATGAGGTTTCGTTTCATTCTGGGCGTTCTGTTGCTCGTGATCTTTGCGCTGCTCACCGCCTGCAGCAAACCCGACCCGCAGACCGCGCTGGAAGCCGCAGTCCAGCAGCTGCAGGACCACCTCGAAGCCCGGGACGGCAAGGCCGTGCTGGCGATGCTGGACACGCGCTTTCGCGCGCAGGACGAGTACGACGCCGAGTGGGCGCGCAAGACCATGGCGCTGATGTTCCTGCGCTATGCCAATGTGAAGGTGATTGCGGTCACGCGCAGCAGCCGCATCGACCCGCCGGGTTCCAGCATCGGCATCACCGAGGCGCAGGTGCTGGTGACCGGCGCGCAGGGCCTGATTCCCGAACGCGCCTCGCCCTATTCGGTGCAGCTGCAGTGGGCGCTGGACGGTTCGGACTGGAAGCTGCGCGACCTGCGCTGGGAGTGAGCCGCGGGCTCAGCTTCCGGTGAACATGCCGGTGGCGAGTTTCATCAGCGCCACCACCGGGCCTTCCAGCATCGGCAGCGTCACGGCGATGCCCAGCAGGCCGGTGGTGAGGGTGAGCGGGAAGCCGATGGCGAAGGCGTTCATCTGTGGCGCCACGCGCGAGATGAAGCCCAGCACGATGTTGACGAACAGCAGCATGCCGATCATGGGCAGTGCGATCCACAGGCCGTAGCGGAACACGACCGAGCCGAGTTCGTGCAGGCGCATGCGTTCGATGGCCTCGAACGCGCCGGTGCCGATCGGAAAGGTCTCGAAGCTGGCCACCACGGCCTGCAGCACCATGAGGTGGCCGTTGAGCACCACGAACAGCAGCATGGTGCTGTTGCCGTAGAAGCGGCCGACGGCGCTGGTCTGCTGGTTGGTGGTGGGGTCGAAGAAGCCAGCGAAGTTCAGGCCCATCTGCAGGCCGATGATTTCGCCCGCCAGCTCCACCGCGGCGAACACGATGCGCACCGCCAGGCCGATCGCCAGGCCGATCACCACCTGCTGCAGCACCACGCCCATGGCCTGCGGGTCGGTCAGGCCGACCACGGGCTGGTCGGCCAGCGCGGCCTGGGCGCAGATGGCCACCAGCATGGCCAGCGCGACGCGGGCGCGCATGGGCACCGAGCGCGCCGAGAAGATGGGCGCGCTGGAGAACACCGCGAGGATGCGCAGGAAGGGCCAGAACACCGGCGCCACCAGCGACATGATGTCGGCTTCAGTGAACGAGAACATGGCGCCGGCCGCGCGAGCGTTCAGATCGCGTGGTTGGGAATCGCGAGGATGGTGTTGCGGATGAACTCGACCAGGGTGGTCATCATCCACGGCCCGGCGATCGCGAACACGGCGATGGCGGCGATCAGCTTGGGCACGAAGGAGAGGGTGGCTTCGTGGATCTGCGTGATGGCCTGGAACAGGCTGACCAGCAGGCCCACGCCGAGCACCACGGCCAGCACGGGCGCGGCCACCATGAGCACCATGAAGAGGGCGTTCTGGCCCATCGTGAGGGCGGCTTGGGGGTCCATGGTTGGGTCCTGTCTAGGTGGCAAAGGATGCGGCGAGCGAGCCGAGCAGCAGGTTCCAGCCGTCGGCCAGCACGAACAGCATCAGCTTGAAGGGCAGGGCGACCAGCACCGGCGAGAGCATCATCATCCCCAGCGACATCAGCACGCTGGCGACCACCATGTCGATCACCAGGAAGGGGATGAAGATCATGAAGCCGATCTGGAACGCGGTCTTGAGCTCGCTGGTGACGAAGGCCGGCACGATGACGCGGAAGGGCGCGGTCTCGGCCTTCACGTCTTCGGGCAGCTTGGCCAGGCGGGCGAAGAGTTCGAAGTCGCTCTGGCGGGTCTGCTTGAGCATGAACTCGCGCATCGGTCCCTGCGCGCGGTCCAGCGCCTGGTCGAACGGGATCTGGTTGCTGGTGTAGGGCTGGTAGGCCTCGTTGTAGACCTTGTCCAGCGTCGGCCCCATGACGAACAGGGTGAGGAACAGCGAGAGGCCGATGATCACCTGGTTGGGCGGTGCGGACTGCGTGCCCAGGGCCTGGCGCAGCAGCGAGAGCACGATGACGATGCGGGTGAAGCCCGTCATCAGCAGCAGCACCGCGGGCAGGAAGCTCAGCGCGGTGAAGAACAGCAGGGTCTGGATCGGCACCGAGTAGCTGGTGCCGCCCGCGCCCTGGCCGACCACGATGGGCAGCGCGGCGTTGCCGGTCTGCTGCGCCCAGGCGGGCGCGGCGGCCAGCAGCAGGAAGGCCAGGCCCAGCAGGCGGGCGCGGCGCGGGTGTTCAGCGGTTCGCATCACCGTCCTTGCGGAACAGGGCCAGCCGCGCGGCGAAACCGGCGGGGGCGGGGGTGTGGCCCGGGGCGGCGGGCGCTTCGCTGGCCTCGGGCGGCAGCGGCATCTGGTGCAGCGCGGTGACGCTGCCCGGCGAGACGCCGAGCACCAGGCAGACCGCCTGTTCGCCCTGGCCGACCTGCAGCGTGACCACGCGCTGCTGCGGGCCGAGCGCGACGCCGCCCAGCACCTGCAGATGCGGGCCGGCGCGGTGCGCCGCGCCCGGCAGGTGGCGGCGGTAGCGTTGCAGCAGCCAGGCGATGCCCACCATGACGATGAGCAGCACGATGGCCGGGGCGGCGTTCTGGAGCATGGGAACCCTTCAGCCTTTGGAGAGGCGGCGCATGCGCTCGGACGGCGTGACGATGTCGGTCAGGCGGATGCCGAACTTGTCGTTCACCACCACCACCTCGCCCTGGGCGATGAGGTAGCCGTTGACCAGCACGTCCATGGGCTCGCCGGCCAGCGCGTCGAGCTCGACGATGGAGCCCTGGGCCAGCTGCAGGATGTACTTGATCGGCACCTTCACCCGGCCCAGCTCCACCGTCAGCTGCACCGGGATGTCCAGCACCATCTGGATGTCCTGCATGACGTTGCCCGCGGCGGTGGCAGGCGTCGAGGGGTGGTCGTCGAAGGCGGGTGCGCCGTCGTGGGCGCCGCCGCCGGCGCTGGCCACGGCCTGTTCTTCGAGGGCCTGGGCCCAGTCGTCGGCGACGGAATCGTTCATGGTGTCGGGGCTCTCAGTGGACATAGGGATCTCCTTGCCAGGTCTTGTCGGTGCTGCTGCTCAGCTTGCGGTCGATGCGCAGCGCGTACTTGCCTTTGTGCGTGCCGTACTGGCACTCGAACAGCGGCACACCGTCGACGTGGGCCTTGATGGCCGGGTTGCGGTCCAGCTCGATGAAGTCGCCGACCTGCATCGCCAGCAGCTGCTCGACGGTGGCGTCGGTCTGGGCCAGCTCGGCCACCATCGTGACCTCGGCGGCCTGGATCTCCTGGCCCAGCAGCTTGACCCAGCGGCGGTCGACCTCGATGGCGTCGCCCTGCACGCTGGAATACAGCACGTCGCGGATGGGCTCTAGCGTGGCGTAGGGAATGCAGATGTGCAGCGAGCCGGTGATGTCGCCGATTTCCAGCGTGAAGCTGGTGGACACCACGATCTCGCTGGGGGTGGCGATGGTGGCGAACTGGGGCTGCATTTCCGAGCGCTGGTAGGCCAGCTCGATCGGGTACACGCCGCGCCAGGCCTTCTTGTATTCCTCGGCCACCACCTCGACCAGGCGGTCGATGACGCGCTGCTCGGTGGGCGAGAAGTCGCGCCCCTCGATGCGGGTGTGGAACTTGCCGTTGCCGCCGTAGAGGCTGTCGATCACGCCGAACAGCAGGTTGGGTTCGCACACCACCAGGCCGTTACCGCGCAGCGGACGCACGGCCATGATGTTGAAGTTGGTGGGCACCGCCAGCTCGCGCAGGAAGGCGCTGTACTTCTGCACCTGCACACCGCCGACCGAGATCTCCGGGCTGCGCCGGATGAAGTTGAAGAGCCCCAGGCGCAGGTTGCGCGAGAAGCGTTCGTTGACGATCTCCATCGTGGGCATGCGCCCACGGACGATGCGTTCCTGGCTGGAGAGGTTGTAGGTGCGGACGCCGTCGGTGGGCGTGTCCTCTTTCTCGAGCTTCTGGCTCTCGCCGGTGACCCCTTCCAGAAGGGCGTCGACTTCTTCCTGGGAAAGAAACGAATCGGCCATGGCGTCAGGTCCCCCCGGTCACTGCACGATGAAACTGGAGAAGAGCACGCCCTCAAGCGGGTTGGGAGCGGCCTTTTTCTTCTTCTTGCCCTGGGCGACGGGTTCGGCGCCCGGGCGCTCGTAGTCGTAGCCCATGACGTTGGAGATCTCGGCCATGATGTCCTGGATCAGGGCCTGCTTGCCGTCGGTCCGCAGCATCTGTTCGGCGGTGCGCTGCGAGACCAGGATCAGGATGCCGTTGCGGATGCTGGGCATGTAGGTCTTCATCTCCTCGCCGGTCTTGGCGTCGGCCAGCTGCAGCGTGATGCCCAGCTGGGCGAAGCGGTTGCCGCCCGGGTCGGCCAGGTTGACCACCATGCTGTCCAGCGGCAGGAAGGTCGGCGGGGTCTTGGGGTCGCGCAGCGGTGCGGCGTGCTCCTCCTCGGCCGTGAGTTCGGTGCCGTCTTCCTCGTCTTCGCTCTGCGCCTTCTTCAGCAGGAAGAGCGCCGTGCCCGCGCCGATCAGCGCCAGCATCACCACGCCGATGATGATGAACAGCAGCTTCCTGCTCTTGGGTTTGGCTGGGGCCTCGCCATTGGCGGGGGCGGCAGCAGCGGCGACAGCAGACATGGACATCCTCCGGAAGAGCGCCCCGTGGGGGGCGGTGCCCGCCGAAAAGACCGGCGGGCTGTGGAGGAATTATTGGAGCCACCCCCCCCGGGCGTAGCCCTGAATAGCGCCGGAAAACCCCGCTATTCGCCGGCTCCGCACGGCCGGCTTGGCGTTCTCAGACGAACAGGTCCAGCGGGCGGCTGCCGTCGCTGCGGGGCCGTGGCGTGGCCGGCACGGCGTTGCCGGCCGGTGCCGCCGCAGTGTCGGCGCGGGCCGATGGCGTGCCTGGGCGGCCGGGTGGCGCGGTCGGGCCGTCCTGCCCTTGCTGGCCGCGCTGGTCGCTGACGCTCACGTCGCCCAGCTGGATGCCACCGCGCTGCAGCAGGTCGGCCAGCGTGCCCTCGGCGCTCTGGCGCAGCTCGGCGCGCGCCTCGGCGCTGTCGGTCCGGAAGCTCAGGTCCAGTTCCTGGCCGGTGAGCGAGAGCCGCACGTCGATGGCGTTCTCGCCGTCTTCGCCGATGCGCAGGCTGGCCTGGCGCAGGTGCGGCGAGGCGAAGCTGTCGAGCCGCTCTTCGGCCTCGGCATCGGCTTGCGCCAGCGCCTCGTCGTAGGTCTCGTCCCGTGCGTCGCTGCGCAGCTCGTCGCGGGTGTCGGAGCGGTCGCCGCCCTCGGTGCCCGCCTCGCCGCCGGTGCCGGGCTGGCCGGTGTGGTCGGCGCCGCCGGCCATGGGCACCGCGCCCTGCAGGCTTGCGGCCGCCAGCGGGGTGTCGAGCGAGGCGTCATCGCTGACGGCCTGCGCAAAGCGCTGGTCGAGCGCGACCGTGCTGTGCAGCGGCAGCGCCGGCCCGACATCGATCCGCACCGCGGCGCGCTCGGCGGCGGGGGCCGCCTGGGCCTGGGTGTGGTGCCACTGCTGGAGCGCGCTGGTGCCCGCCATCTGGGCGGTGCTGCGCCAGGCGCCGGGCCGGGCGTTCGACGCCGGGGCGCTGTTGCCCGCGGCCGGTGGGCCGGCGTTGGCCGCCGAGAGCTGGGCCTGGGTCTGTTCGTCCAGCGCCTCGGGCTGGTCCAGCACCTGCATGCCCTGCAGCGTGTCTGCGGGCGCGCCGTCGGCTGTCGCTGCCTGCGCGGGGGCTCCGGCGTCCGGGGTGGTGCCTGCCAGACCGCGGGCGCCGGGGGCGGCGGGTGCGCCAGCGGAGGGCAGGGTGGCCCAGGCCATCATGGCTTCCAGCTGGGCTTCGCCGGACTCCTCCGCAGGGGTCTCGGCCGTGTCCTGCACCAGCTCGGCGGCCACGCCTCCGTCTGCGGGCAGCTGGTCGCTGGCGCTCAGCAGCAACAGCAGGTTGGCGAACGGGTCGGCGCCGGTTTCCTGGCCGCCGGGTTTGCGGGTGCCCTGGGCGCCGTGGCGACCGGCGGCCTGTGCCGCCTGGGTCGGGCCGTTGGACGAGTGGTGCGAGGCAGAGGGGGCGGTGCTGCTCATGAACGGGCTCCGTGGGCGGCCGACAGGGTCTGTCGCAGGTGGATGGTCAGCGCCATCTCGTCGGTGGCTTTCTGTTCCTGGCGCATGGCGCGGTGTTCGATCGCCTGCTGCTTGCGCTCGGCGTACTTGCGCAGGCCGGCGACGTCGCGCTCGGCGGCGTAGACCTGGGCCTGGGCGCGTTCGACCACCTCTTCCCGGCCGCGCTGCACCGCCTGCTGGAACTCGATGGCGTGGGTGATCTTCTCCATGAACAGGCGGTGGTGGTGCAGCAGGTTGGCGTCCACGCCGCCCGTGGTGCTGCGCTGCGCCCAGCGCTGCAGCGCCTCGTCGGCGTAGTTGCGCAGCTGGTTCATCTGGGCCTGCGCCGCCTGCAGTTCACGCTGGGCCTGGCCGAGCGCGGTGAGCGCGTCGTCGCGGCGCCGGGTGGCCAGGTCCACCACCTTGTGCAGGGTCTGCAGGTTGCTCATGCGTGGGTTCCTTCATACAGGTTGTGGTTGGCGTGCCCGCGCGCACCGCGGCCGTCGCGTGCGGGCTTGTCTTCCTGCAGCGCCACGGCCAGCTGCTGCAGGCTGTGTTCCATGGTCGCGGCCTCGCGCATGTCCTGCATCAGGAAACGCTGCAGGCCGGGGTAGAGCACGATCGCGCGGTCGGTCTCCGGGTCGCTGCCGGCGGCGTAGGCGCCCAGCTGGATCAGGTCGCGGCTCTTCATGTAGCGCGAGTAGTAGTTGCGGAACTTGCGCGCCAGCTCCAGGTGCTGCGGCGTGGCCACGTTGTGCATCACGCGCGAGGCCGAGGCCTCGACGTCGATGGCGGGGTAGTGGCCCGATTCGGCCAGCGCGCGCGAGAGCACGATGTGACCGTCCAGGATGGCACGCGCCGCGTCGGCGATCGGGTCCTGCTGGTCGTCGCCTTCGGAGAGCACGGTGTAGAAGGCGGTGATCGAGCCGCGGCCGTTGAGGCCGTTGCCGCTGCGCTCCACCAGCTGCGGCAGCTTGGCAAAACACGACGGCGGGTAGCCCTTGGTGGCCGGCGGCTCGCCGATGGCCAGGGCGATCTCGCGCTGCGCCATGGCGTAGCGCGTGAGCGAGTCCATCAGCAGCAGCACGTGCAGGCCATCGTCGCGGAAGCGTTCGGCAATGGCGGTGGCGTAGGCGGCTCCCTGCATGCGCACCAGCGGCGGCGCGTCGGCCGGCGCGGCCACCACGACGGAGCGCTTGCGGCCGTCCTCGCCCAGGATGTCCTCGATGAACTCCTTGACTTCGCGGCCGCGTTCGCCGATCAGGCCGACCACGATCACGTCGGCCTTGGTGTAGCGGGCCATCATGCCCAGCAGCACCGACTTGCCGACGCCGGAGCCGGCGAACAGGCCCAGGCGCTGGCCGCGGCCGACCGTGAGCAGGGCGTTGATGGCGCGCACGCCGGTGTCCAGCGGTTCGCGCACCGGGTCGCGGTCCATCGCGTTCAGCGGCGCCTGGTTCATGGGCTCGATGTCGACCTCGGTGATCGGCCCCATGTGGTCCATGGGGTGGCCGTGCGAGTCGACCACGCGGCCCAGCAGACCCCGGCCCAGCGGCAGGCGCAGCAGACCGCGGTCGCCGGCCGATGGCGGCTTGTTGACCTGGCCCATGCGCGGCACCGGGCGGTAGGGCGCCAGCGGCGTCACGCTGGCGCCGCTGGCCAGGCCGCGGGTGTCGCCCGCGGGCATCAGGAAGGCGCGGTTGCCGGCAAAGCCCACCACCTCGGCCAGCACCGGCTCGCGCTTGCCGTTGGCGATCAGGCACTGCGAACCGACCGGCACGCGCAGGCCCACGGCTTCGAGCACCAGGCCGGCCAGGCGGGTCAGCGTGCCGCGCGTCTCCAGCGGCGTGTGCACGTTGGCGCCGATGCGCAGGTCGTCCATGTACTGGGCCCAGCGGCCGTCGGGTTCAGACATCGCCCGCCTCCGGGTTCCAGGGTGCGTCCATGCCGAGGTTGCCCAAGGCCCGTGTCCAGCGCTTTTCGATGGTGGCGTCGACCGTGGCGCCGGGGGTCTGCAGCAGGCAGCCTCCCGGGGTGATGGTGACGTCCGCCACGAAGTCGGGGGCGTTCTCGCCCAGGGTCTCCATCAGCGCACCGCGCATCAGTGCGAGGTCGTCGGGGTGCATGCGCACGGTGGCGGGCAGGCCGTCCTCGACGATCTGCTCCAGCGCCTCGCCGATCACGGCGCGCAGGTGGACGGTGTTGCTCTGCAGCTCCTGCCGCACCACCTGGCGCGCGATGTCGCAGGCCAGGTCCAGGATCTGGCGGCCGATCTTCTGCTCGGCCGCGATCAGCTGTTCGGCCATGCCGTGCAGCATCTGGCCCATGCGCACCCCGGTTTCCTCGATGGTGCGGCGCATGGCGGCTTCGAGCGCGTCGCGAACCTCCTTGCTGCCGGTGTCGTGCCCGTGGGCGAAGCCGTCGGCGTAGGCCTGCTGGCGGGCCTCTTGCAGCGCTTCCTCCAGGGCCTTGTCGGGTTCGGGCTCGGCCTCCACCGCCGCCGCGACCGGGAGCGTGTCGCTGCCGTCCATCGACGAAAAGTGCCAGGCCGACACGCCGTCGATTTCTTCCCGCGGGATGAAGCGGGTGTGCGTGCTGGGCTTAGACGAAGCCTTCATCGTCGCCTCCGCCGATCGCGATCTGGCCCTCTTCGGACAGGCGCCGGACTATCTTCAGGATGTCTTTCTGCTGGTTCTCCACCTCGGACAGCCGGACCGGTCCGCGCGATTCGAGGTCGTCGCGCAGGCCCTCGGCGGCGCGCGAGGACATGTTGGCGAAGACCAGTTCGCGCAGTTCCGAAGACGCGCCCTTGAGCGCGATCACCAGCGACTCGGAGGCCACCTCCTTGAGCACCAGCTGGATCGACTTGCCGTCGAGCTTGATCAGGTCCTCGAAGGTGAACATCTTGTCCATGATCTTCTGCGCCAGGTCGGCGTCGAAGTTGCGGATCGCCTCGATGACCGAGGTCTCGATCTGGTTGCCCATCATGTTGATGATCTCGGCCGCGGTCTTGATGCCGCCCATCGAGGTCTTGCGGATCTTGTCGCCGCCGGCCAGCACCTTGTAGAGCACCTCGTTGAGGTCCTTGAGCGCGGTGGGCTGGATGCCTTCGAGCGTGGCGATGCGCAGCATCACCTCGTTGCGCGTGCGCTCGGTGAAGTTCTTCAGCACGTCGGCGGTCTGGTCCGCTTCGAGGTGCACCAGGATGGCCGCGACGATCTGAGGGTGCTCGTTGCGCAGCAGCTCGGCGATGGACAGCGGGTCCATCCACTTCAGGCTCTCGATGCCGGAGACATCGCCGCCCTGCAGGATGCGGTCGATCAGCAGCGAGGCCTTGTCATCGCCCAGGGCACGCCGCAGCACCGCGCGCACGTAGTTGTCGGTGTCGGACACCAGCAGGCTCTGCGAGGAGGCCACGGAAGTGAACTTCTGCATCACCTGGTCGACCCGCTCGTGGGACACGGCGCGGGTCTTGGCGATGGCCTCGCCCAGCTTCTGCACTTCCTTGGGGCTCAGGTGCTTGAACACCTCTGCGGCTTCTTCCTCGCCCAGTGTCATGAGGAAGATCGCGGCGTCCTGGATTCCCTGTTCTTCCATGATCTTGTTTCCTTAGCGATGCGTCGGGGCGACGGGACCCAATCCCGGGGCACCGCGGAACCGGCTCTGCCGGGCCGCCAGTGCCGCCCCCTGGAGGGGGTCGAGCGAAGCGAGGCGGGGGTGTTCCATGTTCACGCCGGCGCTTCGCCGTTGACCCAGCTCTTGACGATGTTCGCCACCGCCATCGGGTTCTCCAGCGCCAGCCGCTTCGCGTCGACCAGGCGCTGGTTCTCGACCGGCATGGGCAGGCCCGGGCGCTCGGGCGTCTCGTCGAGCACCGCGTCGAGCTGGGGCGCCTTGGCCTTGGCCTTGTCCTCGATGCGTGGTGCCGCCGGGGCGCGCATCATCTTCATGCCCGGGCGCACCATGCCCATGAGGATCAGCAGCGCCACGCCCAGGGCGCCAACGGGCCAGGCCAGGCTGCGGGCCAGTTCCATGTTCTCGGGCTGCTTCCACCAGGCCACCGCCACGTCCTCGACCGGCTGGGGAACGTTGAACACGGCGTTGACCACGTTGACCGAGTCGCCCCGTTCCTGTTTGAAGCCGATGGTCTCGCGCACCAGGGCGGCCATCTGCTCCAGCTGCTCGGGCGGGATGGCGGTGGTGATGAGCTTGCCCGTCTTGTCGGTGACGCTGCGGTGGTTCACCACCACGGCGGCGGTCAGGCGCTTGACGGTGCCGCTGGCCTCGCGCACGGTGCGCACGGTCTTGTCGATCTCGTAGTTGATGACCGATTCGCGGCGCTGTGTGCCGGCCTTGTCGGCGTTGCTGGCCACACCCAGCGGCGCGGCGGCGCCGTTGATGGGGGCGGTGCCGGTGGCCGGCGGCTGGTTGGTGGTGGCGCCGGGCACGCCCGCGGGCTGGGCCTGGGCGGGGGTGCCGTCCTCGACGATCTGCTGGCTGCGCACCGCGCCGGGCTCGCCGCCCTGGTTGGGCCGGTGCTGCTCGGAGGTGGACTCGGCCAGCGAGAAATCGATGTCGGCGCTGACCTGGGCCCTGACGTTGCCGGCGCCCACCAGGGGCTCGATCATGTCCAGGATGCGGCGGGTGTAGAGCTGTTCAACCTGCTGGGTGTACTGCAGCTTCTGGGTGTCGGCGCCCTGGGCCATGCCGTCGGGCGTGGCCGAGAGCAGGGTCCCGGCGTCGTCCACGACGCTGACGGCCTTGGGGTTCATCTCGGGCACGCTGGAGGCGACCAGATGCACGATCCCGGCGATCTGCGCCTTGTCCAGGGTGCGGCCGGGGTGCAGGGTCAGCAGCACCGAGGCGCTGGGCTTCTGCTGCTCGCGGAAAAAGCCGTTCTGGTTCGGCAGGGCCAGGTGCACGCGCGCGGCCTGCACCGAGGAAAGCGACTGGATCGAGCGGGTGAGCTCGCCCTCGAGTCCGCGCTGGAAGGTCAGGCGCTCCTGGAACTGCGTCATGCCGAAGCGGTTGGCCTCCATCAGCTCGAAACCGCTGACCGTGCCCTTGGGCAGGCCCTGCGAGGCCAGGCGCAGGCGGGTGTCGTGCACCTTGTCGGCCGGCACCATGATGGCGCCGCCACCCTCGGTGTACTTGTAGGGCACGTTCATCGTCGTCAGCTGCGCGATGATGGCTCCGCCGTCCTTGTCGCCCAGGTTGTTGTAGAGCACCTTCCAGTCGGGCTGGCGGCCCATGAAGAACAGGGCGAGGGCGATCGCCAGCAGGCCGAAGGCGCCCAGGCCCATCTTGATCTTCTGCGCGCGGTCCAGACGTGAGAGTCCGGCGCTCAGCGCGTTGCGGTTCTCTGGCGCAAGGTCCATTTCGGCGACGGCAGTGCTCATGGCGGGGGCTTCGAAGTGGGTCGGCAAATGGGGGAATCTCCCCTGTTGCGACCGAGTATCCGGTCCCGCTCACCCCGGCATAGCCATGAAAAAGGCTGCCTTTGACCCCCTATTCCCGGCGCGCGGAAGGGGCCCGCTCACTAGCATCCAGTCCTGCACCCGTCAGAGTGAAAGGACACCGCCATGGACCTGCGAATCAATGCCCTGAACAGCCAGGCCGTCAACGGCATCGGCCGCCCTGCGGCTGCGCGCGGCGGCGCGCCGGCCGGCGTGGGCGGTGTCGGCAGCGGCTTTGCCGACAACTTCAAGACCGCCCTTCAATCGGTGAGCAAGGCCCAGAACGAGGCCTCCCAGCTGCAGAACGAAGTGCAGAAGGGAAATCCCAACGTGAGCCTGGAAGAAACCATGCTCGCGATGCAGAAGGCCCAGATCGGCTTTCAGGCCACCATGCACGTCAGAAACCGCATGGTCCAGGCCTACACCGACATCATGAACATGTCGGTTTGAACAAAGCCCGCGTGGCGGGCTTTGTTCAGTGCACCTGTTTTGCATCCATCAGCTGTTCGAGGTCGCCCAGCCAGGGTTCGGCCAGGCAGCGGATCTCGGCGTCGGCGCGCAGGATGCGCTGCATGATCCGGGCCTTTTCCTTGCGCTCGTCGGGTGCCAGCCGCAGGTTGCGCGACTTGTGGCGCAGCTGGGCGATCAGCACCGCGCAGGTGCCCTCCAGATGCACGATCTGGTCCCAGTCTTCCACCCGGGCGGCCTCCAGCATGCGCTGGCTGGCGGATTCGATGGCTTTGTAGTAGTCCAGCAAGCTGTGCTCCATGATCAGGCTCCACGGCCCGCAACGGGCTGCAGGTAGGCGGGGCCGGGGCCCCCGATGAGTTTCCACGACTGCGCCACGGGCTCGATGAGCTTGCTCACTTCTTCCAGCGCCGCGGGGTCGTTGCGCAGGTTGGCCTGGGTCAGCCGCAGCGTGCTGTAGCCGTAGAGATCGCGCAGGTTGGCGGCGATCTCGCCCCCTTCGCGCAGGTTCAGGCCGGCCTTGAGGCCCTCTTCCAGAATGCGCACCGCCTTGCCGAGCGCGGCCCCCTTGACGGCGGCGTCGCCGCGCACCATGGCGCCGCGGGCTTCGGCGATCGACTGCAGCAGCGCGTCGAACAGCAGACCCACCAGGGTGTGGGGGTCGGCGCCCTGTACGCTGGTTTCGACGGCAACGCGTTTGTAGGCAGAGGCGGCGCGGTGGGTGGCAGAAGTGAACATGGTGTCGGTTCCTTGTTGCTGATGCCTTTTTTTATCGGCATCGGCAACCGGGACTGTAGTCACGGAAGTGTTCATTTGCGTCAGCTCTTGTTCCACAAAATGATCTGCTGGCTGACGAAGGCGCTCAGGCCATTGAGCGAGCCCACGGCGGCGTCCATGGCGTTGTACTGGGCCAGCAGGCGCTTCTCGGTGCGCGCAGCCTTGTCGTTGACGCGGTCCTGGTCCAGGGAGTTGCGCTTGATCGAGGCCTTCAGGGCATCGGTCTTGTTGGAGACCGTGCCGTCGGCGTCGATCAGGCCCTCTGCGAAGTTCTTGATCTTCCAGCCGAAGCCGGTCGCCGTGGGGTCGCTGCTGGTGGACGTGAACAGGGCCTTGAGGTCGTCCAGGTTGTCCAGCGCGGCGTCCATCTTGGTCGCGTTGATCTCCAGCTTGCCGCCGGATTTGAGCTCGATGCCGACGTCCGAGAGTCGGCTGTAGGGCGTGCTGGCCGACACCGATCGCATCATGCCGCGCAGGGCGTTCTGCAGGCCCACCGTGGTGGCGTCGCCCTGCAGCGGGCCGGCGGTCTTGGTGGCCTCGTCGTAGCGCAGGGCGCTGGTCAGCGTGGAGTTGAGCGTGTTGTACGCATCGACGAAGGCCTTGACGTTGCTGCGGATGGCCTCGGTGTCGTTGGTGACATCGATGGTCACCGGCGCGGTGGTCTCCTGGCTGAGCTGGATCGTCATCCCGGTGAGGGTGCCGCTGAGCGTGTTGCTGGCCGAGGTGACGGGCACGCCGTTGATCGTGGCCTGCGCGTTCTCGGCGTTCTGCGAGCGCGACATGCCGTTGGCATTGCCGACGCTGAAGGCCAGGCGCGAGAGGCCGGCGGCGTCCGTGTCGTCGCCGTCGTCGTCGGCGACCGTGATGCGGAAGGCGTTCTCCTCACCGGTGGCCTTGGAGCGCACCAGCAGGCGTTCGCCCGAGGCGTCGCGCAGCACGGTGGCGCTCACGCCGGCGTCGGAGTCGTTGATCTTGGACGCGATGCTGGACAGCGAGTCCTTGCCGGCGTCGATGTCGATGGTGACCGGCGTGCCGCTGCCGGCGGTGAAGCTGCTGCCACTCCACTGGCCGAGTTCGATGGTCATGCTGCCGGTGCCCATGGCGGTGCCCGCGGTCACGGCGGCCGAAGCGGTGGACTGGGCCTTGGCCAGGTTCTGCACCTCCATGGTGATCGAGGTGGCGGGCGCGCCGGCCTTGACCGTCACGCCGATGGCGGACGAGTTGGACGAGGTGGCCTTGACCGGGTCCCAGCCCGAGGCCTTGGACAGCTTGGCCGCGGCATCGCCCAGCGCCGACACCTGGGACTTGATGGTGCCCATGGTCGAGAGCTTGGTCTGCAGGGACGTGGCCTGCGTCTTCAGCTGGGTCAGGGGCGCCTTCTCCAGGGCGACGAGTTGCGAGACGATGCTCTGGATGTCCAGGCCGCTGCCGATGCCTGGTGACGAGATGGTGGCCATGGACGCTCCTTGTCATCCCCGACGGGATGTACCCATCGCACGCGGTCTGCATGCGATCGGTGCATGCCCCGAAAGACGACGCGACGGGGGCACCGGGGTGCCGCCGTCGCCGGTCGCCACACCCGCAGGTGTGGCGAAACGGTGTCGTGAATCAGCGCAGCAGGGACAGCACGCCCTGGGGCAGCTGGTTGGCCTGGGCGACCATGGCGGTGCCGGCCTGTTGCAGGATCTGGCCACGCGAGAGGTTCGAGGTTTCCACCGCGAAGTTCGCGTCCATGATGCGGCCGCGGGAGGCCGCGAGGTTCTCGGACGAGATCTGCAGGCTGGCGATCACCGAGTCGAAGCGGTTCTGCTTGGCACCGAAGGTGGCGCGGGCGGTCGTGATTTCGTCGATGGCGTTGTCCAGGTCGTCCATGGCGGCCAGCGCGCCGGAGCTGGTGGCGATGGCGCCGCCCACGACGGCCGTCACGCCCGAACCGGCGGTCAGGTCGGTCGTGTCGATGTCGATCTGGTCGGTGGTCACGTTGTCGGCGCCGACCTGGAAGGTCAGGGAGGCCGAGGTGTTCAGCAGGTTGGTGCCGTTGAACTTGGTGCCTGTGAGCACTCGGGTCACTTCCGCGGCCAGTTCCTGGTATTCCTCGTCGAGGTTGGCGCGGTCGTCGTCGGAGTTCGAACCGTTGGCCGACTGCACGGCCAGTTCGCGCATGCGCTGCAGCGCGTCGCCGATCTTGCCCAGCGCGCCTTCAGCGGTCTGCGCCAGGGAGATGCCGTCGTTGGCGTTGCGGATCGCCACGTTCATGCCCTTGACCTGCGCGTTCATGCGCTCGGCAATGGCCAGACCAGCGGCATCGTCCTTGGCGGTGTTCACACGCAGGCCGGAAGACAGGCGTTGCATCGAGGTGGACAGCGAACCGGTGGACTGGGCCAGGTTGCGTTGTGCGTTCAGGGACTGCACGTTGGTGTTGATGGTGCTCATCGTTAACTCCTAAAGTTGGACTAAGGTAATCCGGCATCGCTGCCAATCTCAACGCCCGTCTTTCGACGGGCCGCCATGACCGGTGCTCGTCGCTGCCAGCCGGTTGGCCCTCGGGCCGCTGACCGTCTCGCCGCGTTGCTTGCCGGACGACGAACCTTTTAGAAGTTCGTTGAGATGCTTTTCGGTGGCCCTGACATATTCTTTAGCCCCGCCCTATACCGGATCGGTGAAATAAGCATGGGATGCACGTCCCTGTTCCGGCCTTAGTGCCGCTGCCCCGGCCGCAGAGGTGCGCGCTGGCGGGTGCTCGCCCGACACCAAAATGAGTACTTGGGATGTAGGAAGAAATCCGACACGGTGTCGGGTGTGCGCCGACAGTGCGAACAGCCGTTTCCTGATTCAAGTTTTTTTACCGATGGACACAATTACTCACATCAAGTCAGCAGATGTAGCAGCCCGCCAGCACCGCCGACCGATCTCTAGGAGAAACACATGGACAGCGAACAACTCTTGGCCGAAATCCGCGAAGCCAATCTGACCTACCTGATGCTGGCCCAGAACCTGATCCGCAAGGACCGCGCCGAAGCGCTGTACCGCCTGGGTCTGACCGAAGAGGCCGCCGACCTGCTGGGCATGCTCTCGACCGCCCAGTTGCTCAAGATCGCCTCCACCAACATGCTGCTGTGCCGCTTCCGCGTGGACGACGACCTGGTGTGGAACCTGCTGACCAGCCACAACGTGAAGAAGGTCGACAACGCCACCACGACCCAGCTGCACGCCTCGATCCTGATGGCCGGCAAGTTCGCCGAGTCGATGGCCACGTCGGCCCACTGATCCCACCGGACGGAGCACGCACCATGGCCACCGCAAAAAGCATCCTCAACGAGTCGCGCGACATCGCCCGTGCCGTGGCCCTGATCCAGCTCGGTGCCCGCCTGCAGGTGCTGGAGTACGAAACCAGCCTGTCGTACGAGCGCCTGCTGCGCCTGTACAAGGAAGTGGCCGGCAAGAGCCCGTCCAAGGGCCAGCTGCCCTTCTCGACCGACTGGTTCCTGACCTGGCAGCCCAACATCCACGCCTCGCTGTTCCTGAACATCCACGAGTACCTCTCCAAGACCAGCGAGCTGGAGGAGATCGACACCGTGATCAAGGCCTTCCGCCTCTACAGCGAGCAGATGCAGGCCAGCGCCATCGAGCCCCTGCTGTCCGTCACCCGCGCCTGGCGCCTGGTGAAGTTCGTCGACAGTGGCATGCTGACCCTGACCAAGTGCTCCTGCTGCGGCGGCCACTTCGTGACCGAGCCCTACGAGAACGCCAAGAGCTTCGTCTGCGGCCTGTGCGAGCCGCCGGCCCGCGCCGGCAAGGGCAGTGCCTCGGGCGGTTTGCGCCTGCACTGAACGGGCGCTCCGTTCAAACCCTGAAAAGGACCCGTCTGCGGGTCCTTTTTGCGTTTCTGGCGGACCTCAATCGCCCATAGAGTTGGACCGATAGGAAAGACAGTCGTTGGGGCCGTCTGCTCCAGGTTCCGCTTCAACTCAGGGTTCGGTCCATGTTCGTCATCATCGGCTTCGTGATCTCGATGGTCTGCATCTTCGGCGTGTTCATCATGCACGGGGGCAACATCGGCGTCGTGCTCACGGCGCTGCCGTTCGAGCTGATCACCATCTTCGGCGCCGCCACCGGCGCCTTCCTCATCAACAACCAGATGAAGGTGGTCAAGGCCACGTTCAAGGGCTTCGGCCAGTGCTTCAAGGGCAGCCGTTTCACCAAGGCGCGCTACATGGAGCTGCTGGCGCTGCAGTTCGACATCCTGCAGAAGGCGCGCAAGGAAGGCCTGATGGCCATCGAGCAGGACGTGGACAACCCCGAGCAGTCGCCGCTGTTCAAGAAGTACCCCGTGATCTCGGCCGACCACCACCTGGTCGAGTTCATCACCGACTACCTGCGCATGATGGTCTCGGGCAACCTGAACGCCCACGAGATCGAGTCGCTGATGGACGCCGAGATCGAGACCCACCACCAGGAGGCGCACGCCCCGGTGGCGGCCATCGCCCGCCTGGCCGGTGCGCTGCCGGCCTTCGGCATCGTGGCCGCGGTGCTGGGTGTGGTGAACACCATGGGTTCGGTGGGCCAGCCGCCGGCGGTGCTGGGCGGCATGATCGGCTCGGCCCTGGTCGGCACCTTCCTGGGCATCCTGCTGGCCTACGGTGTGTTCGAACCGCTGGGCGGCCTGCTGGAGCAGAAGACCGAAGAGGCCTCCAAGGAATTCGCCTGCGTCAAGACCACGCTGCTGGCCTCGATGCAGGGCTATGCGCCCTCGACGGCGATCGAGTTCGGCCGCAAGGTGCTGTTCTCCGATGTGCGCCCTTCGTTCTCTGAGCTCGAGAACCACGTCAAAGGGAAGAAGTGATGGCCGACGGCAAGAAGCTTCAGCCCATCATCGTCAAGCGCGTCAAGAAAGGCGCGCACGCTGCGCACGGCGGTGCGTGGAAGATCGCCTACGCCGACTTCGTGACAGCCATGATGGCCTTCTTCCTGCTGATGTGGCTGCTGGGGTCCACCTCCTCCGGCGACCTCAAGGGCATCGCCGACTATTTCTCCAACCCGGTCAAGGTCACGCTGCTGGGCGGCAGCGGCACCGGCAACAGCGACTCCGTGCTGCCCGGCGGTGGCCAGGACCTCTCGCGCCGGCAAGGCCAGGTCGACACCGGCGACGCCGAACGCGCGGCCAAGCTCATGGGCGCGCAGATGGCTCGGGCCGAACTCGCCCGCAGGGACGCCCTGCGCCTCGACGCCCTGCAGACCAAGCTCAACGAGTTGGTCGAGAACAACCCCGCGCTGTCCGAGTTCAAGTCGCAGATCCGCATGGAGAAGACCGCCGACGGGCTGCAGATCCAGATCGTCGACGACCAGAACCGCCCCATGTTCGACGTCGGCAGCGCCATGGTCAAACCCTATATGCGCCAGATCCTGCGCGAGATCGGCGGGGCCATCGGCGACATCGACAACCGGCTCGCCCTCTCGGGCCACACCGACGCCACGCCCTACGGCAGCGGCGACCGCGGCTACAGCAACTGGGAGCTGTCGGCCGACCGCGCCAACGCCTCGCGCCGCGAGCTGGTGGCCGGCGGCCTGCCCGACAACAAGCTCGCCCGTGTCGAGGGCCTGGCCTCCAGCCGGCTGCTGGACGTCAATCAGCCCGACGCACCGATGAACCGGCGCATCAGCATCCTGGTCATGACCCGCGAGGCCGAGGAGCGCATGGCGCCCATCGGCGACGGCACCGCGCTGCGCCCGCCCGCCACCGAGGCGCCCGCCGGGCCTGCCGCAGGGGCCGTGCCGGCGCCACCGGCCGGTGCAGAAACGGTCGTTCCCCAGGCCGAACCGCTCGTCGCGCCGGTGCGCCAACTGCCGCTGGGGCTGCCCGATCTTCAGAAACTGGCAGAAGTGCCGAAACCCCGGGAAGAGGCTGGGCCAGTCAAGCCCCGCTAACCGCCACTGTTTCCTGACAGGAGACCCCACCATGTCCACCCCGATGAAATTCCTGATCGTTGACGACTTCTCCACCATGCGCCGCATCGTGCGCAACCTGCTCAAGGAGATCGGTCACGCCGACGCCGACGAGGCGGAAGACGGGGTGATCGCGCTCAACAAGCTGAGGAACGGGTCCTTCAACTTTGTCGTCAGCGACATCAACATGCCCAACATGAACGGCTTCCAGCTGCTGGCCGAGATCAAGAAGGACGAGGCGCTCAAGCACCTGCCGGTCCTGATGGTGACGGCCGAGGCGCGCAAGGAAGACATCGTGATGGCCGCACAGGGCGGCGCGGCGGGCTACATCGTCAAGCCGTTCACCAAGGCCACGCTGGAAGACAAGCTCGCCAACATCTTCAAGAAACTCGGCCTCTGAGCCCAGCGGGAGTTCCCATGTCCACCAGCAACAGCCCGGGCAATCCGGAAATGTTCCAGCAACTGGGCTCCATCACGCGCCAGTTGCACGACGCCCTGAAGGAACTGGGGTATGCCGACAAGCTCAAGGGCACCGTCGATCAGCTGCCCGACGCCCAGAGCCGGCTCTCCTACATCGCCCGCCTCACCGGCGAGGCGGCCGAGAAGGTGCTCAACCATGTGGACGGCGCCAAGTCCGAGCAGGAGGCCATCGCCGAACGCGGGCGCCAGCTGACCTCCACCATTTCCGCAGTGCCGGGTCTGGCCAGGGCCATGCCCGAGCTGCTGAGCTGGTCCAGGGACGTGGTCGAGCTCAGCGAGAAGAGCGACGCGCGCCTGACCGAGATCATGATGGCGCAGGACTTCCACGACCTCACCGGCCAGGTGATCAACCGGGTGGTGCAGCTGGCCGCCACCATCGAGGAACAGCTGCTGGCCCTGCTGCTGCAGTCGGCGCCCGCCGGCGCCCCGGGCCAGGACAAGGCCTACGACATGAACGCCCTGGAAGGGCCGGTGGTCGACGCCGAAGGCCGCACCGACGTGGTGGCCGACCAGAAGGACGTCGACGATCTGCTGGCTTCCCTCGGATTCTGAGTTTTCAGTTTTCGCGCTGGGGGAATAGGGCGGTGCTTCACCGCCTTTTCACGCATTCATTTCGGGGGCCGACTTCCACAATCTGACTCAAGTTTTCCTGAGTCAGACCGATGTCCTCCTCCCAAGACAAGAACCTGCCGGCCACCGCGCACCGCCTGAAGAAGGCGCGCGAGGAGGGCCAGCTGCCGCGTTCGAAGGAGCTGTCCAACCTCGCGGTGCTGGGCGGGGGCGCGGTGCTGCTGATGCTGCTGCTGCCGATGGGCTTTTCCCGTCTGCAGGTGGCACTGGCCTCGCAGCTGCGCTTTGACCACGGTGCCCTGCTGCAGCCCCAGCTGCTGGTCGAGCGCCTGCACGACAGCCTGGGCCTGGGCCTGGTGGTGTTCCTGCCGCTGGGCGTGGCCACCCTGGCGCTGGCGGTGTTCGCCGCTTTCGCCTCAGGCAGCTGGACGCTGACCACCCACACCATGGCCCCGGACCTGACCCGGCTCAGCCCCCTCGCCGGGCTGGGGCGCCTGTTCTCCAAGCAGCAGCTGTTCGAGACCGTCAAGCTGGCGGTGATGACCGTCATCGTCGG
This sequence comes from Hydrogenophaga sp. H7, assembly GCF_002025745.1. Taxonomy (NCBI): domain Bacteria; kingdom Pseudomonadati; phylum Pseudomonadota; class Betaproteobacteria; order Burkholderiales; family Comamonadaceae; genus Hydrogenophaga; species Hydrogenophaga sp. H7. The sequence goes on from NZ_MCIC01000017.1 coordinate 196,035, forward strand.
CTTTGTGGGCTGGAAGTTCCTCTCTTCGCACATCGCCGGTTTCGCCAGCCTGCTGCTGCAGCCGCTGGAGGGCGGTCTGGGCCAGCTGGCGCAGTGGATGCGCACCGGCGTGGGCATCCTGCTGGGGGTGGTGACGCTGTTCGCGCTCATCGACTTCCCGATGCAGAAGTTCCTGCACGCCCAGCGCCTGCGCATGTCGCGCGAAGAGGTCAAGCAGGAACACAAGCAGAACGAAGGCGACCCGCACGTCAAGGGCCAGCGCCGCCGCCGCCAGCGCGAGCTGGCGCACCGCATGAGCATCGGCGCCGTGCCCAAGGCCGACCTGGTGGTGATGAACCCGACCCACTACGCGGTGGCGATCCAGTACGACGACGCCACCATGAGCGCGCCGCGCGTGATCGCCAAGGGCGCCGACCTGCTGGCCCTGCGCATCCGCGATGTGGCCAAGGACCACAAGGTGCCGGTGCTGCAGTCGCCCATGCTGGCGCGCGCGCTCTACGCCCACGCCGAACTCGACCAGGAAATCCCTTCCGCCCTCTACACCGCGGTGGCCCAGGTGCTGGCCTACGTGTACCAGCTCAAGGCCGCGCTCGCCGGCCGTGGCGCCATGCCCGGCGCCGCGCCCGATCCGCAGGTGCCACCCGAACTCGATCCGCACTGGAAGCAACCGCCGACCCGGGGAGCCGCTGAATGAACGCCCAAATGAAATTCCTGCAACAGTGGTTCGGCCGCCACGCCGCGCTGGCCCAGGGCCTGGCCGCCCCGATGCTGGTGGTGCTGGTGCTGGCCATGATGGTGCTGCCCCTGGCACCCTGGGTGCTGGACACCTTCTTCACGCTGAACATCGCGATCGCGCTGGTGGTGATGATGGTGGCGGCCTACATGCGCGCGCCGCTGGACTTCTCGGTCTTCCCCACCGTGCTGCTGCTGACCACGCTGCTGCGCCTGTCGCTGAACGTCGCCTCCACCCGCGTGGTGCTGATGGAGGGCCACACCGGCCCCGGCGCCGCCGGCGCGGTGATCGAGGCCTTCGGCCACTTCCTGATCGGCGGCAACTTCGCCGTCGGTTTCATCGTGTTCGCCATCCTGGTGGTGATCAACTTCGTGGTGATCACCAAGGGCTCCGAGCGCATCGCCGAGGTCTCGGCCCGCTTCACCCTGGACGCCATGCCCGGCAAGCAGATGGCCATCGACGCCGACCTGGGAGCGGGCCTGATCAACGAGCAGGAGGCCAAGCGCCGCCGCGCCGAGGTGGGCGAGGAGGCCGAGTTCTTCGGCTCCATGGACGGTGCCTCCAAGTTCGTGCGCGGCGACGCCATCGCCGGCATCCTGATCCTGTTCATCAACATCATCGGCGGCCTGATCATCGGCATGGTCCAGCACGGCCTGTCGGCCGGCGAGGCGGCCGACAGCTACATCCTGCTGGCCGTCGGTGACGCGCTGGTGGCGCAAATTCCTGGCCTGCTGATCTCGGTGGCCGCCGCCATGGTGGTCTCGCGCGTGGGCAAGGAACAGGACCTGGGCGTGCAGATGGTCGAGCAGATGTTCATGTCCTCGCGCGTGATGGGCATCACCGCGGGCGTGCTGTTCCTGCTGGGCGTCGTTCCCGGCATGCCGCACCTCGTGTTCCTGGCCTTCGCCGCGGCCATCGGCGCCCTGGCCTGGTGGCGGCTGCAGGAAGAGCGCCGGCCCAAGCCCACCGAGCAGCCGGCCGCCCCGCCGAGCGACGGCGAGGCCACCTGGGACGACCTGCAGCCGGTCGACCTGCTGGGCCTGGAGCTGGGCTACCGCCTGATCGCCATGGTCGACAAGAACCGCCAGGGCGACCTGCTCACCCGCATCAAGGGCGTGCGCAAGAAGTTCGCGCAGGAGGTGGGCTTCCTGCCGCCGGCCGTGCACGTGCGCGACAACCTCGAACTGCGCCCCAGCGGCTACCGCATCACCCTGCGCGGCGTGGTGGTGGGCGAGGGCGAGGTCTTCCCCGGCATGTTCCTGGCCATCGACCCGGGCGGCGTGGGCACGCCGCTGATCGGCACCCCCACCAAGGACCCCGCTTTTGGCCTGCCCGCGCACTGGATCGACGAGAAGCAGAAAGAGAACGCGCAAATGGCCGGTTTTACGGTGGTTGATTCCGAGACCGTGCTGGCGACCCATCTTTCACACTTGATGCAAGTCCAGGCCGCCAAGTTGCTGAGCCGGACGGAGACCCAGGACCTGGTCGAACACGTGACCCGCCTGGCCCCGAAACTGATCGAAGAGGTCGTGCCGAAAATGGTCCCCGTCGCCACCTTCCAGAAAGTGCTGCAGCTGCTGCTGGAAGAGTCGGTGCACGTGCGCGACATCCGCACCATCATCGAATCCCTGGCCGAACACGCCGGCAGCACCTCCGACCCCGTCGAGCTGGCCCGCCGTGTGCGCACCGCGCTGTCGCCGGCCATCGTCCAGCAGATTTACGGCGGTTCGGTCAAGGAACTTGAGGTCATCGCGATCGAACCCGGCCTGGAGCGCCTGCTGATGCAGGCCCTGACCGGCAACGGCGCCGGCGCGCTGGACCCCGGTGTGGCCGAGACGCTGAGCAAGTCCGCCGCCGAAATCGCCAACCGGCAGGAAGAGCGGGGCGTGCCCGCCTGCCTGCTGGTGCCCGACGCCATCCGCACCGCGATGGCCCGCCTGCTGCGCCGCGCCGCGCCGCGCCTGCAGGTGCTCGCCCACAGCGAGATTCCTGAAACCCACCTTATCCGTATCGGCCCGATTCTTGGGGAGCTTGCAGCATGAACATCCAGCGATTCACCGCCCCGACCTCGCGCGAAGCCATGGCCAAGGCCCGCCAGGCCTTTGGCGACAGCGCCGTCATCCTCTCCAGCCGCGCCACCGACGGGGGGTTTGAAGTGATGGCCGCCGCCGAGGAAAGCCTGGCGCCCGTGGCCCAGCCCGGTTCGTTGGCCAGCCGCGCCGAGGAGCGCATGCCGGCCATCCGCACCCGCCGCGCCGATCCGCCCGCCTTCCGCGACTCGGTGCAGGAAGACACCGAGCAGATGGCCATGAGCACGCTCTCGTTCCAGGAGTACGTGCGCGAGCGCATGCTGCGCAAGCGCCGCGCCGCCATGGACGGCGAGGGTGCCGGGGACAGCGCACCGGCCGCCCGCGAGAGCGCCGCGCCCCGCGCCCCCGCCGCCCGTGTGCAGGCCCCGGCCGAGCGCCCCGCGCCGGTCCGCCTGGCCATGCCGCAGGCCCCGATGGCCACGCCCGAGCCGGCCCCGATCCGCACCCGTCCCGCCGCACCGGCCCCGGCCTGGTCCGACAGCGAGGACCTGCAGCAGCGCGCCGCGTCGGCCAGCGAAGGCCGCATGGCGGTGGAACTTTCGGCGCTCAAGGACATGATCGAGGAGCGCTTCAACACCCTGGCCTGGCTCGGTTCGTCCAAGCAGAACCCGATCCAGTCCACGATGATGCTCAAGCTCATCCGCGCCGGCTACTCGCCCGCGATCGCCCGCGCCGTGCTCGAACGCATGCCGGCCGACACCGGTGCCAGCCAGGCCGTGCGCTGGGTGATGGACACCCTGACCCGCAACCTGCGCACCGCCACCCCGGGCAGCGGCCTGTGCGACGAGGGCGGCGTGGTCGCCCTGATCGGCGCCACCGGCGTCGGCAAGACCACCACCGCCGCCAAGCTCGCCGCCCAGTGCGTGCGCCAGCACGGCGCCGCCAGCGTCGGCCTGATCACCCTGGACACCTACCGCGTCTCGGGCTACGAGCAACTGCGCGCCTACGGCCGCATGCTGGGCGTCGTCGCCCACCTGGCGCACGACCGCGCCGCGCTCAAGGACCTGCTGGACCTGCTGTCGAACAAGCGCATGGTCATCATCGACACCGCCGGCCTGGGCCAGCGCGACCAGCGCATCCAGGAAATGCTGGACGTGCTGGACATGCCCTCGGTCAAGAAGGTGCTGGTGCTCAACGCCGGCTCCCACGGCGACACGCTGGACGATGTGCTGACCTCGTTCAAGTCCAGCGGTCTGCACGGCGTGGTGCTCTCCAAGGTCGACGAGGCTGTCAAGCTCGGCCCGGCCATCGACGCCCTGGTCCGCCACCAGGTGGTGCTGCGCGGCGTGGCCAACGGTCAGCGCGTGCCCGAGGACTGGCAGAACCCCGACGCCGCCACCCTGGTGCGGGTGGCCATGGGCACCGAGGGCAAATCGGCCTACGACCCGGTCGCCACCGACATGGGCTTCTACTTCTCCCAGGCCTCCTCGCGCGGCATCCAGCTGGGGGCTGGCCATGTTTGAAGCCGGCCTCGACCAGGCGGCCGGCCTGCGCGCCCACACGCTGCGCCAGGGCCCGGCCCTGCTGGCGGTGGCCAGCCCGGCCCAGCCCGCCCTCGCCTACGAACTGCTGTGCCACCTCTCGGCGCAGCTCAGGGCACAGGGCCGCCTGCCGGTGATCCTGGACGGCACCGCCACCGAAACCGCCGAACGCCGCAGCGGCGACGGCAGCCACCTGGGCCTGCTGCACGCGCTGAACGACCCCGCGATCTCCGGGCTGGGTCATCCGGCCGACGGCCATGAGTGGCTGGTGATGCCCGCCGCCCAGGGCCTGCGGGCGCTGCAGCGCACCGCGCTGACCGCCGGCGGCACCGTGGCGCTCTCGCGCCTGCTGGCCCCCTTCACCAGCGGCACCCTGCTGCTGTTCTTCGCCCCCGCCCACGAGCTCTCGCCGCTGTGCAGCGACCTGCAGGCGCGTGTGGTGGTGCCGGTGCTGCCCCATCCCCAGGCGGCCATCGACGCCTACGGCGCGGTCAAGCTGCTGCACATGGCCGGTGCCCGCCCGGTGCTCGCGCCCATGGCCAGCGCCGACCCCGGTCAGGCGCCGGACACCTTGCTGGCCACGGTCTGCGACTGCGCGGACCGGCACCTCGGCCTGGACCTGGAGCGCTGGAGCGAGCCCGTGTGGGCCGCCTGCGCGCAGGAACACGCCCTGACCCGGCCCCAGCGGCTGGACACCTTCCACGGTCTGCGCGACAACCGGTTTGCCGCCACCGGGCCGTCCCCTGTGGGCGCGATGCCCTCACTCTGGAGTTGAACGACATGTACACCGCCAAAGGCACCCTCAACCGGGACGACCAGTTGCGCAAGTACAGCCCGCTGGTGCGCCGCCTGGCCCATCACATGATCGCCAAGCTGCCGCCGAGCGTGGAGGTCGACGACCTGATCCAGGTCGGCATGATCGGTCTGACCGAAGCCATCGCGCGCTTCGAGCCCTCGCAGGGCGTGCAGTTCGAGACCTTTGCCAGCCAGCGCATCCGCGGCGCCATGCTCGACGAGCTGCGCGAGGGCGACTGGATGAGCCGCGGCTCGCGCAAGAGCCAGAAGGACATCGAGCACGCCGTGCACCGCCTGCAGCAGAAGCTGCACCGCGCGCCGATGGAGAGCGAGATCGCCGCGGAGCTGGGCATGAGCCTGGCCGACTACCAGCACATGCTGGCCAAGGTGCGCGGCACCCAGCTGGTCTACCTGGAAGACATCAGCGGCCGGGACGACGACGAAGAAGGCTTCCTGGACCGCCACATGGGCGACGATGAGGCCGACCCGTCGAGCCTGCTGCAGGACCAGCGCATGCGCATGGCCCTGGTGGAGGCGATCAAGAACCTGCCCGAACGCGAGCAGCACATCATGTCCATGTACTACGAGCACGACATGAACCTCAAGGAGATCGCGGCCGTGCTGGGGGTCACCGAGTCGCGCATCTGCCAGCTGCACAGCCAGTCCATCGCCCGCCTGCGCACCAAGCTGCGCGAGCACTGAGCCGACCGGTCGCCACCGCCAAGGACCCCCCATGTTCGACGCCGAATTCCCCCGCCTGAACCGCATCGAGCAGCTGCTCCAGAGCGGCGACCACGCCGCCCTGGAGACTCTGGTCATCGAAGAGATGCCCAAAGGCCTGCTGAGCGAGCCGACGCTGGACGCCGCCCGCGTGCTGCGCCAGAACGCCACCGTCGTCTTCCTGGCCTCGCTGGCGGTCGAGAACCTGCCCAAACCCTTCCGCTTCCAGGCCTGGCTGGCGGTGTACCAGTCCATCGTGCGGGGTGAGCCCACCGCCGAACTCGGCACGCTGCCCGGTCGCCATCCGCTGCGCCTGATCACCGAGGCGGTGGTCCGCAAGACCGCGCTCGATGCCGCCGCGCTGAAAAAAGGCCACGGGCCCCTGGACGACTGGTGCCACGCCGCCGAACTGGCCATCGACCAGCTGCGCCTGGACCTGGTGGAGCAGATCGTGCGCGAACTGGTGCGCCGCAAGCCCGGCGTGCAGGACTGGCTGCGCTTCACCCAGGTGCTCATCGCAAGGCACAACCACATTCCCCAGACCGCCGACACCGGCGCCCTGGGCCGCGCCTACAGCTGCATCCGCGACCACCTGATCGCTCGCCAGCCCGCGGTCGACAAGGTGCGCAGCCGTCTGGCGCTGTACGTCAGCCAGTGCCACTTCAAGGCGGGCAACTACTCCGCTGCCATCGAGGCGGCCCAACTCGTGACGGCGGAGAAACAGCGCATCCACGCCGCCTTCGACATCTCGCGCTCGCACTGCTTCCTGGGTGACCTGGACCAGGCACTGGTCTGGCTGGACCGGGTGGTTGAGCTGATCTGTGCACCGCAGGGTCCGGCCCAGACCTCCCAGCCGGAACACCCGATCCGCACCGGTAAAGCATCCCCATCGGCCAAAAGGACGCGAACCTTCGATCCGCAGCAGGCCTCCAGGGCACTGGTGGCCTTGCAGAATGCGCTGGAACCCGTCGGCAAGAAGGCCTTTCTGGTGTCGGGCACGCTGTTGGGGTTTCACCGCGAAGGCGGTCTGCTGGCGCACGACAAGGACATCGACGTCGGCATCATCGGCTGGGAAGACCAGTACGAGGTGGTCAACGCGCTGCTGCAGAGCGGCCAGTTCGGCATGGACCTGCGGCGCCTGCACGGCCGCAAGACCTACCACATTCCGGTGCGCCACATCGGGACCGGGGTGTGCATCGACATCTTCGTCTACCACGAGGAGGGCGGGAAGCTGGTGACGGGTGTCCAGTCCGACTTCGGCTACCTGCAGAAATTCGCCTTCACGCCCTTCGGTCTGCACAAGACCGGCTTCCTGGGCATCGAGTTCTACGTGCCCGACGACATCGAGCGCAACCTGGCCGAGAACTTCGGCAACTGGCGCCAGTCGGACCCCGACTACATCTCGCACCTGCAGTCGCCCTCGACCGTCGATGTCGGTGGCAAGGTGTTCCAGATCGTCGGCCGCATCCGCGCGCTGGAGGCGATCAACGAGGGCAAGCTCGAGAAGCTCTCGCGCGTGATCCAGATCATGACCGAGCACCAGGACCGCCCCGGCGGCATGTCGGCGCACACCCTGGAACTGCTCCAGACGGCCTACGACCAACGAACCGTTGCAGAGGTGGCGTGATGAACGATTTCGCTTTTGTCCTGCTCGCCGGTGGCAGCGGCACCCGGCTCGATTCCCCGATTCCCAAGCAGTTCATCCGCGTGGCCGGCAAGACCATCGTGGAGCACAGCTTCGAGGCCCTGCACAGCTACGCGCCCGAGGCGCGCATCGTGATCACAGTGCCGGCCGACGCGCTGGAGATGGCGCGCAAGCTGTTCAGCGGCACCAGGGCCGAGGTCATCGTCGGTGGTTCATCGCGCCAGGCCTCGGCCTGGGCGGCGCTGAAGTACCTGCGCGCCGATCCGCCGAAGAACGTCATCCTGCACGACTCGGCGCGGCCCTTCCTGAGCCACCAGATCATCCACGACGTGGTCGACGCGCTCGAATCGCACGAGGCGGTGGATGTGGCCATCAAGACCAGCGACACCATCATTGTCGAGCGCGACGGCTTCATCCAGAACATTCCCAAGCGCGACCACATCTACCGTGGCCAGACGCCGCAGGGCTTCCGCTACGGCGCCCTGGTGAAGAGCTACGAAGAGATCGGCCCCGAGAAGATGGGCGAGTTCACCGACGACTGCGGCATCTACATGGCCTGCCACCCCATGGGCCAGGTGCGCATCGTCAAGGGCAGTTCCGAGAACATCAAGATCACCGACTCGGTGGACCTGGTGCTGGCCGACGAGCTGTTTCGCATCCGCCAGCAGCAGCTCGCGCCCAACCTCAACGGCCTGGACCTCAAGGGCAAACATTCGGTGGTGTTCGGCGGCAGCGCCGGCATCGGCAAGGCCATCGTGCAGATCCTCGAAGAAGCCGGCAGCACGGTGCACAGCGTCTCGCGCCGCACCGGCTGCGACATCGCCGACCACGACCAGGTCGAGGACACCTTCGAGCGCCTGATGAAGGAGTGGGGCCGCATCGACCACGTGGTCAACGCCGCGGGCCTGCTGATCAAGAGCCCGCTGGAGCAGCAGTCGCCCGCCGACGTGGCGCAGCAGGTGTCGGTGAACCTGCTCGGCTCGCTCAACGTCGCGCAGTGCGCGCACGCGCCGCTGAAGGAGTCGCAGGGCATGCTGCTGCAGTTCTCCTCGTCCTCGTTCACCCGCGGCCGCGCCGACTACTCGGCCTACTCGGCCTGCAAGGCGGCCATCGTCAACCTGACGCAGGCGCTGTCGGACGAATGGAAGGACGACGGCATCCGCGTCAACTGCATCGTGCCCGGCCGCACCGACACCGGCATGCGCCGCAGCAACTTCGCCGGCGAAGACCAGCGCACCCTGCTCAGCCCCTACGAAGTGGCGCTGGCCTCGGCCAAGCTGCTCAGCTCCAGCGACACGGGCGTGATCGCCCGCGTCTGACACCGCAACCATTCATTCCGTACCGTGGAGAACCCCATGAGCCAATGCCCCGTCTGTGGCGGTGAAGAAGACATCGTCGCCCACACCTGCCGCGTCAAGCCGTACCAGGGCAAGACCATGCGCGGCCACCAGTGCCGCTCCTGCGGCCTGATCCGCTACCCCGAGAACCTGGGCAACTACGTCAAGATCATTGCCCGTCAGTCGTCCGAGGCTGAGCTGCGCGAACTGCGCAACGCCAACGACGAGCGCCCGGGCCGTGAGTTCTACATGGCCGAGATGGGCATGGAGATCGTGAGCAAGCACAACGCCAGCGTCAGCTTCTTCGGCTCGGGCCTGAACACCGACCACCTCTGGCTCAAGCGCGCCTACCCCGAGGTGCAGACCAAGCTGGTCGACCTGGAGAACATGCAGGAGGCCGAGAACTTCGAGACCATCGCCGAGGCCACGCCGTCGGACGTGGTCATCGCCTCCGAGGTGATCGAGCACTTCACCGAGCCGGTGGCGCACTTCGAGTCGTTGCTGCGCCTGCTCAAGGACGACGGCGTCCTGATCTGCAGCTCCAACATCTACGACGGCAGCAACATCGCCCTGCACCAGTACCCCTTCGTGCCCGGTCACGTGGCCTACTGGACGCCGCTGTCGCTGATCAAGGTGGCGGCCGACCACGGCTGTTTCGTCGATTTCCGCACGCCCGAAATCGGCCTCACGCGCGGCGGCCCGCGCAAGAAGTACATCATCTTCTACAAGCGCACCGAGACCTTGTTCCGCATGAGCAACTACTTCGGCACGCACATGCACGCGCCGTCCGAGAAGGCGTGAGCCCTGCCGCCCGCCGGCGCGGGGTGCCCAACAAAAAACCGGCCTCGGCCGGTTTTTTGTTGGGGAGCGTGAAAGGAAACGGGGTCTGCGCTCAGGCCGACAGGTAGCCGTGGCCTGCGCCGCCGGTGGAGGAGTTCTGGCCGGCGAGGCGGCCGTAGGTGCCGGTGGCCTGCTGGGGCAGCAGGCTCTGCACCGCGCGCTGGCTCTGGGCCTGGGCGCGCAGCACGGCCTGGCGCAGCAGACCGAAGCTGTGGGCGGCCTGCTGCATGTCGTCGCGCAGGCGGCTGCCGGGCACGCCGAAATCGGCGGTGCGCGGGGCCTTTTTCAGCACCGCCTGCACGTGCTGGCTGGCGCGTTCGACGGCCGGGGCATCGCCTTGCAGCAGCGCCTGCTCCAGCCCGTCCAGGCCGACCTGCAGGGCGGCGATCCAGGGGTGGGGCGAGGTGCGCTGGGTCATGGCGTGCTCCTGGGGGAGAAAGATCAGCCGCGCTGTGCGCCGGTGTTGGCGCTGAGCATTTCGGCGGCGTTGGACAACATCTTGTCGGCGATGGCCTCGGCGTTGACCTTGAAGCTGCCGTCGGCGATGGCCTGTTTCATGGCCTCCACCTTCTCGGCGTTGAACACATCGTTGCCGCCGCCGCTGGACAGGGCCTGCGAGGCGGACGACGACAGGGTCACGGTCACGCCGGCCTGGGGCTGGGCGGTCGCGGCTGCCAGGCCGCCGGCCGCAGCGGCTTCGGCGCCTGCGTTCGGCTTCTCGGCGGCCTTCTGGGGGCCGCCTGCCACGGAGCCGATATAGGAGTCCGGTGCAGAAGATTCGACTTTCATTTCACTCTCCAGGCCCCGCATTTGGGGCGTTGTGGAATGACTATCGGCTCAAAAGCGGGGGGACTTGAGCCCTTTTTTGTGGAATGCATCACAAAAGTCCCGCCGAATCTGGATAAAAAAGGTTTCACAAACGCACGTCGACCGTCTGGCCGTCGCGCACGGTACCCGTCACGATGCGGCCACCGTTCAGCCGCACCCGCACGCTCTGACCCGGAATGCCTGCGGTCAGGGCCTCGCCACTGACGACGACCTGGAAGCCGGGACCGACGCTGCTGACCCGCACCTGGGCGCCCGGCCCGAAGGCGGGCACCGGCCGCACCATATTCTGGCGGATGGCCTGGCCAGGCTGCAACGCGTAGGCCGCCTGCTGGCCGACCCAGCGCTCCGGGTTGGCCAGCACCGCGTAGGGCTGCTCCGCCCAGTCCATATCGGCCATCTCCGCGTCGTCCTGAACCAGCACCGTGCCGGCCGGCACCGGGCGCTTGAGCACCCAGCCCGGGCCCCAGGCCTTGACGGTGACCGGCAAGAAGACGTTCCAGCGCACCGGGCCGTCCAGGCAGCGCAGGCCGATCCGGCTGCGGCCCCACAGGCGGGTGCCGGGCGGCAGGTAGGGCTCGATGTGGGTGCAGGGCGTGAGCTTCAGGCGCGAGTCCAGCGAGCCGAACAGGATCTCGGGGCGCAGCGCGCCGCCGCCGTCCGGCCCGGTGACCGAGGCCAGCGCGGGCTGCACCCAGTCGCGTGCCATCTGTTCGAACTGCGCAAATTCGCTCTGCGAGGCCACCACCTGCGCGCGCGCCAGGCCGGTGACCATCAGACCGGCCAGCAGCCAGCCCAGGGCGCGTGAAAGGGAGTGAAGGCAATTTCGCATAGGGCCACTGTAGGTCGGGGGCAGGGCTCGCAAAGGATCGAAATGCGGGTCAAACCTGCGCTTTCTTTCGGCGCTGCCGCCCCTCAAGTTTTCGCACACTTGTCCGCAACCCGGTGCCTTTCCCCGTGGCGCCGCCTTCCGTCCACCCTGCAGGAGAACGACATGCTCGAACAGATGACCGCCCGGCTCGACGCCTATGGCCAGTCGCTGGTGCTGCGTTCGCACCGCCAGCAGGTGATCGCCAGCAACATCGCCAACGCCGACACCCCGGGCTACGTTGCGCGCGACTTCGATTTCGCCGCCGCGCTCAAGGACGCCAGCGGGGGCACGAACCGCCAGGGCCTGGCCCAGACCGCGGCCGGCCACATGCGCCTGTCGGGTCCGCAGCCGGGCGACCCCAAGATGGGCTACGCCGTGCAGACCCAGCCCAGCCAGGACGGCAACTCGGTCGACCTCGACCGCGAGCGCGCCAACTTCGTCGACAACACCATCCGCTACGAGTCGACGCTGCGCTTCATCAACTCCAACGTGAAGACCATGCTGTCCGCCATCACCGGCCAGTAAGGAGAGCCTCATGTCCATGTTCTCGATCTTCGGCGTCTCCGGCAGTGCGATCAGCTCGCAGGCCCAGCGCCTCAACGTGGTGGCCAGCAACCTGGCCAACGCCGACGCCGTGGCCGGTCCCGACGGCCAGAGCTACAAGGCGCGCCAGGTGGTGTTCCAGACCGTGCCCATGGGCGACCAGGCCACGGCCGGCGTCAAGGTGCAGAACATCACCGAAAGCGAGGCCCCGGGCCGCCGCGTGCACAACCCGCACCACCCCAGCGCCGACGCCGAGGGCTACGTGACCCACTCCAACGTGAACCCGGTGGAGGAGATGGTCAACATGATCTCGGCCTCGCGCGCCTACCAGAACAACGTCGAGGTCATGAACACGGCCAAGTCGCTGCTGCTCAAGACGCTGCAGATGGGCCAGTAAACAGAGAGCACCCACCATGAGCCTGATGTCTCCCCTGGACCTCTCCAACCTCGGCACCACCGTGGGCAGCACCACGGGTGCCGGTGGCAACACAACCAACGATCCGCAGGCCATGCAGGACCGTTTCCTGAAGTTGCTGGTCGCGCAGATCAACAACCAGGACCCGCTCAACCCGATGGACAACGCCCAGATGACCACGCAGATGGCGCAGATCAACACGGTCAGCGGCATCCAGCAGCTCAACCAGACGCTTAAGGGCATGGCCGACCAGATGGCCTCGTCGCAGGCGATGCAGGGCACCACGCTGATCGGCAAGGACGCGCTGGTCGAGGGCGACGCCCTGGCCTTCGACGGCAGCACCGGCAAAGGCGCCTTCACGCTCGACGGCGCCGCCACCAGCGTCAAGGTCGACATCATCGGCAAGAACGGCGAGACCCTGCAGACCCTCGACCTGGGCGCGCGCGAAGCCGGCCAGCACGGCTTCGAGTGGCCCGCCGGCGCGATCGACCCGAACCAGGTGGCCAAGTTCACCGTGCGCGCCAGCAACGGCGGCACCCCCGTCACCGACACCGAACTGCAGCGCGTGCGCATCGCCTCCGTGGGCCTGTCCAACGGCGCCATGAGCATCCAGCTGAGCAACGGCCGCACCCTGGCGTACGACCAGGTGCGCGGCTTCATGTAAGCCACACCCGCATCCGATTCCCACCCCCCCGAAGGACACCACCATGGCATTCCAGCAAGGACTCTCCGGCCTGAATTCCGCCAGCCGCAACCTGGACGTGATCGGCCACAACATCGCCAACGCCAACACCGTCGGCATGAAGGCCTCCCGCGCCGAATTCGGCGAGATCTATGCCAGCTCCATCAACGCCGCCGGCAGCACCAACGCCGGCATCGGCGTGCAGGTGTCCGCCGTGGCGCAGCAGTTCACGCAGGGCAACATCTCCGTCACCGGCAACTCGCTGGACGTGGCCATCAACGGCAACGGCTTCTTCGAGCTCACCATGCCCGACGGCTCGCTGGCCTACTCGCGCGCCGGCATGTTCAAGCTCAACCGCGACGGCGAGATCGTGAACAACCTCGGTGGCCAGCTCATGGGGTATCCCACCGATGCCGCCGGCGTGCGCCAGGGTTTCGAGTCGGTGCCGCTGACGCTGCCCACGGGTGGCCCGATCCCGGCGAGAGCGACCACGGCGATGGGGGCCGAGGTGAACCTGGATGCGCGCGCGCCCATCGCCGCGGCCGCCGTGCCCCCCACGCCGTTCGGCACCTATGGCACCTCCATCATTGCCTACGACCAGCAGGGCCTGGAGATTCCGGTCAGCCTGGTGTTTGAAAAGACGGCCAACAACCAGTGGAACGTCTACACCGGCGTCAACGGCGCCGACCCGGCGGCCTCGGTGCCGTTTGCGCTGAACTTCCTGCCCGACGGCAGCCTGGACCCGGCCACGGTGATTCCGCAGCTGCAGCTGGCTTCGCCCAACGACCCGGCGCAGACCTTCATGGTCGACCTCGACTTCGGCGACACCACCCAGTTCGGTGTCGACTTCGCGGTCAACAACCTCACGCAGGACGGCTACCGCCCCGGTGAACTCACCAGCCTGAACATCAGCGACGACGGCGTGATCATGGCCAAGTACTCCAACGGCCAGTCGCAGGCGGCCGGCCAGATCGCGCTGGTCAACTTCCGCAATGTGCAGGGCCTGCAACCCAACGGCGGCGGCAACTGGACGCAGACCTTCGCCTCGGGCGAGCCGGTGCGCGGCGCACCGGGCGAAGGCAACATGGGTCTGCTGCGCTCCGGCGCGGTGGAAGACTCCAACGTCGACCTCACGGCCGAGCTGGTGAACATGATGACCGCGCAGCGCGCCTACCAGGCCAACGCGCAGACCATCAAGACGCAGGACCAGGTCCTGTCGACCCTGCTGAACATGCGCTGATCGTCGGCCACGACCTCTCTAGGAGCCCTGCATGGACCGCATGATCTACACCGCCATGACCGGCGCCAACGCCGCCGCCCACCGGCAGCAGCTGCTGGCGAACAACCTGGCCAATGCGTCCACGCCGGGCTTCCGCGCCGAGCTGGCGACCTTCCGCGCGGTGCCGGTGCGTGGCGACGGCACCAGTTCGCGCGTGTTCGCGCTCGAAGCCAGCGCCGGCCACTCCGAAGTGTCCGGCCCGATCAACCCGACCGGCCGCAGCCTGGACGTGGCCGCGCGCGGCAACGCCTGGTTCGCGGTGCAGGGCCTGGACGGCACCGAGGCCTACACCCGCGGTGGTGCGTTTGAAGTCAGTGCCGACGGCGCCCTGGTCAACGCCCACGGCCTGCCCGTGCTCGACGACGGCGGCTCGCCCATCAGCGTGCCGGCCAACGCCCAGCTCACCTTCGGTGCCGACGGCACGCTGACCGCGCGCGTCGGCGACCAGGCGCCGCAGCGCGTGGCCAAGCTCAAGCTGGTCACGCCGAACGACGACAACCGCCTGCGCCGCAGCGAGGACGGCCTGTTCCGCCCCGCGGTGGGCGAGGCGCTGGACGCCGACGCCAACGCCCGCGTGCAGGGTGGGGCGCTGGAAGGCAGCAACGTCAACCCCATCGAGGCCATGGTCGGAATGATCGCGGTCTCGCGCCAGTTCGAGACGCAGATGCGCATGCTGCAGAACGGTGAAAAGAACGACCAGACCGCGTCGCGGCTGCTCAACATGAACGGCTGATAGGAGCACACCATGATCAATTCCCTCTGGATTTCCAAGACCGGCATGCAGGCCCAGCAGACGCAGCTGGACGTGATCTCGAACAACATGGCCAACGTGTCCACGAACGGCTTCAAGCGCGCCAGCGCCGTGTTCGAGGACCTGATGTACCAGAACCTGCGCCAGGTCGGCGCGGCCGACACCGAGCAGAACAACCTGCCCACCGGCCTGCAGGTCGGCCTGGGCGTGCGCACCGTGGCCACCTCGCGCCAGTTCAGCCAGGGCAGCCTGCAGCAGTCGGGCAACCAGCTGGACATCGCCGTCAACGGCCAGGGCTTCCTGCAGGTGGCGCTGCCCGACGGCACCACCGGCTACACCCGCGACGGCAGCCTGCAGGTCGATTCGCAGGGCCGGCTGGTGACCTCCAGCGGCCTGGCGATCGCGGGCGACATCACGGTGCCGGCCGAAGCGCAGAGCGTGACCATCGGCAGCGACGGCGTGGTCACCGCCAAGGTGCCGGGCAACGCCCAGCCCCAGCAGCTGGGCAACATCGAGCTGGCCACCTTCATCAACCCGGCCGGCCTGGAGCCCCGGGGCCAGAACCTCTACACCGAGACCGTGGCCTCGGGCAACCCGGTGACCGGCGCGCCCGGTACCGCCGGCATGGGCACGCTGATGCAGGGCTATGTCGAGACTTCCAACGTCAACGTGGTGCAGGAGCTGGTGACCATGATCCAGACCCAGCGCGCCTACGAGATGAATTCCAAGGCGATCCAGACGTCCGACCAGATGTTGCAGCGCCTGGGTCAGCTGTGAGCATGACCATGAAACACCTCCTGCTGCTCGCCGCGGTCGCGCTCAGCGGCTGCATGACCAAGCCGGTCGACGTGGTGCCGGTGCGGCCCATCAACTATGTGCAGACCACTGCGCCGGCTCAGACCGGCGGCAGCCTGTTCTCGGCGGCGCGCTACCGGCCCGCGTTCGAGGACCCGCGCGCCCGCATGCCCGGCGACACGCTGACCATCCAGATCACCGAGAAGGTCAACGCCAGCCAGTCGTCCTCGGCCAACATCAACCGCACCGGCAGCGCCTCGGGCTCGATCTCCGCCATCCCCGGCATCGTCGCAAAGGAGCTCACGCGCGACCGCAACTTCAACCTCGGCGGCGAGTCGGGCAACGAGTTCGCCGGCCAGGGCGACAACGCGAACAAGAACGACTTCTCGGGCGTCATCACCGTCACCGTGCAGGAGGTGCTGCCCAACGGCCACCTGCTGGTGGCCGGCGAGAAGCAGATCGGCATCAACAGCAACGTCGACGTGCTCAAGTTCTCCGGCACCATCGATCCGCGCCACATCCGCCCGGGCAACACCATCGCCTCGACCCAGGTCGCCAATGCGCGCATCGAGTCGCGAGGACGAGGCGCCGTGGACGAAGCGCTCTCAATAGGCTGGTTGGGACGGTTCTTTTTGAATGTTTTCCCGTTCTGAGCCTGCCTAGCATTGCCCTCATGAACCCGCAGCACCGCACCCTTTCCCTCGACGCCGGCCTGCGCCGCCTGCTGGCCTGGACCGCGCTGGCCATCGGCCTGCTGGTCGGCACGGGCTGGCCGCTGCCGGCCAACGCCATACGCATCAAGGAGATCGCTGCGGTGCAGGGGGTGCGCACCAACCAGCTCACCGGCTTCGGCCTGGTGGTGGGCCTGGACGGCACGGGCGACCAGACCACCCAGATGCCCTACACCTCGCAGGGCATGAACAACTACCTGCAGCAGCTGGGCCTGACCCTGCCGGCCGACGCCAAGGTGCAGATGAAGAACGTGGCGGCCGTGATGGTGACCGCGCAGCTGCCGCCGTTTGCCCAGCCGGGGCAGATGATCGACGTGACCGTCTCGTCCATGGGCAACGCCAAGTCGCTGCGCGGCGGCACCCTCATCACCACGCCGCTCAAGGGTGCGGACGGCGAGATCTATGCGCTGGCCCAGGGCAACCTGCTGGTCGGTGGCGCCGGCGCCTCGGGCGGTGGCAGCAAGGTGCAGATCAACCACCTGAGCGCCGGCCGCATCCCGGCCGGGGCGCAGGTCGAACGCGCCGTGCCCACGTCCTTCGCCTTTGGCGACACCATCGACCTGGGCCTGAACTCGGCCGACTTCCAGACCGCGCGCCGCGTGGCGCAGGCGATCAACGAGCGCCTGGGCGCCGGTGTGGCCAGCGCGCTGGACGGCCGCCTGGTGCGCCTGCGCGCGCCGGCCAACCCCGACGCGCGCGTGAGCTTCATGGCCGAGATCGAGGAGATCCCGCTGGAGGCCACGGTGCCGGTGGCCAAGGTGATCATCAACACCCGCACCGGCTCCATCGTCATGAACCAGGCCGTCACGCTCGGCCCCGTTGCGGTGGCGCACGGCAACCTCTCGGTCAGCATCAGCGCGACGCCGGTGGTGAGCCAGCCCAACCCGCTGTCGCCGGGACAGACCGTGGTGGCCGAGAAGACCGACATCCGCATCAGCCAGGACAGCGGCGCGCTCATCAAGATGGACGCCGCGCCGCAGCTGGCCGACCTGGTGCGCATGCTCAACGGCCTGGGCGCCACGCCGCAGGACCTGCTAGCGATCCTGCAGGCGATCAAGGCCGCCGGCGCCATGAACGCCGAACTCGAAGTGATCTGACGCCATGTCTTCGCTGCAGCCCACCACCCAAGGCCTGGCCGCCGACCCGGGCGCGCTCAACGCACTGAAATATGGTGCGGCGCGCGAGGGCGACGGTGGCAAGGGCGCGCTCAAGGAAGCGGCCAAGCAGTTCGAGTCCCTGTTCATGCGCGAGCTCATCAAGAGCATGCGCGACGCGACCCAGAAGTCCGGCCTGCTCGAAGGCCAGGGCAGCGACCTGGGCACCGACCTGCTCGACCAGCAGCTGGCGGTGCAGCTCTCGGGCCTGCCCGGGGGCTTGAGCGAATCCATCGAGCGCCAGCTCAGCCGCCAGATGAACGCGGCGCAGGCCAAGGCCGGCACGGCCGCCGACGGCTCGGGCAATGCCGCGGCCGACGCCTCGTCCGCCAACACGGCCAGCACGGCCAGCGCAGGCAGTGCGCCGGAGTTCAAACCGCTCAAGCGCTCGGACCTGCGCAACCTGCTCAAGTACGCACCGGCCGCCCCCGCGACCGGCGCCCAGGCATCCGCCGCCACCGACCAGACCTCGGCCGCCGCGCGGCGCGCTCTCTCGCCCAGCCAGCGCCACGCCGCCTTCGTGCAGCAGCACCACCAGTCCGCCGCCACCGTGGCGCGCGAATCGGGCATTCCGGCCGGCTACATGATCGGCCAGGCCGGCCACGAAACCGGCTGGGGCAAGAGCGAGATCCGCATGCGCGACGGCACGCCGTCCCACAACCTGTTCGGCATCAAGGCCACGTCCTCGTGGAAGGGGAAGGTGGCCGAGGTGACGACCACCGAATACATCAACGGCGTGCCGCGCAAGACCACCGCGCGCTTCCGAGCCTACGACTCCTACGCCGACTCCTTCCGCGACTACGCACGCCTGATCACGCGCAGCCCGCGCTACGACAAGGCCATGGACCAGATCGGCTCGGTGAACGGCTTCGCCAGCAGCCTGCAGCGCGCCGGCTACGCCACCGACCCGCAGTACGCGGCCAAGCTCAGCCGGGCGATCAACATGACGCTCAGCCTGCAACGCGCCCAGATCTCGGCGCAGAACTGAGCGCAGGAACACCACCATGTCATCCGCACTCAACATCGGCAGCCTGGCCCTCAATGCCAACCTGTCGGCCCTGCAGGTCATCGGGCACAACATCGCCAACGTCAACACCGCCGGCTATTCGCGCCAGACGGTGGAGATGCGCAGCGCAGGCTACCAGTCGATGGGCGGCTTCTACCTCGGCCGAGGGGTCGAGCTGGGGACCGTGGCCCGCATGCACGACGCCTACCTCACGCGCGAGGCCCAGCTCTCCAGCTCGATGGCCTCTGCCGACAGCGAACGCATGGCGCGGCTGGCGCAGCTGGAAAACATCTTCCCGACCGGGGAGAGCGGCCTGGGCGCGGCGATGAACGACCTGCTCAACGCCTGGTCCGACGTGGCCTCGTCGCCCACCAACATGGCCGCGCGCTCGGTGGTGATCGGGCGTGGCGAGGAGATCGCTTCGCGCCTGCGCGACACCGCCGGCCAGCTGGACATCCTCACCACCAGCGCCCGCCAGCAGGTGGGCGACACGGTGAACAACATCAACCGGCTGGCCGCGGACATTGCCAAGATCAACCAGACGATCCTGGAGAACCAGGGCAACGCCGGCGAACCCAACGACCTGCTGGACCAGCGCGACCAGCTCATCGGCGAGCTCAGCAAGCTGGTGCAGGTGAGCACCGTGAACGCCGACGACGGCCGCATCAACGTGTTCGTCGCCGGCAGCCAGCCGCTGGTGCTGGGCAGCGGCGCTGCCCGCCTGGCCGTGGTGCCCGACAGCATCGACGGTTCGCAGCAGCGCATCCAGTTCCAGCAGGGCAGCTCCACGATGGAGCTCAGCGGCAGCGCACTGGGCGGCAAGCTGGGCGGCGTCGTGCAGTTCATCGACGAAGACCTGAAGGACGTCACCAACCAGATCGGGCGCATGGCGCTGGCGCTGGCCACGACGGTGAACACCCAGCACGCGCTCGGCGTGAACCTGCAAGGCGGTACCGGTGAGCCCTTCTTCGTGCCCCCGGCCGATGTGGCCGGCCTGCCCGTGCCCACCAACACGGGCAACGCGGCGATGCACGCCGAGGTCAGCGACCCCACGGCCCTCAAGCCCTCGGACTACCAGGTCAACTTCACGGCCACCGGCGTCGACATCGTGCGCCTCTCCGACGGCCAGATCAGTTCCTTCGCCGGTCTGCCCGCCGAGCTCGACGGCCTGAGCTTCCAGATCGACAGCGGCGCCGCCGCCACAGGCGACGGCTTCCTCGTGCGGCCGTTCGCGGCGGTTGCCCGCAACATGCAGATGGCCGTCAGCGCTGCCGACCGCCTGGCCGCGGCCAGCCCGGTGATGGTCACGCCGGGCAGCGGCAACACCAGCGGCATGGGCATCGTCAGCCTGTATCCCGTGGAGCCCTCGGCCAACCTCACCGACCCGGTGACCCTGACCTTCCTGGCCGACGGCAGCTTCACCGCCACCGGCCTGGGCCCGGGCAACCCGCCGCCGGACAACGCGGGCCCGCCGCCGAGCTACAACTACACGCCCGGGCAGCCGCTGCAGTTCAACGGCTGGAGCCTCACGCTGCGCGGCAACCCGTCCGCCGGCGACAGCTTCGCCATCACCGCCGCGCCCACCACCAACTACGGGCAGAACGGCGGCAACGCCGGCGGCATGCTCGCGCTGCGCGACCTCGCCACCTTCGACGGCGTCTCGCTCTCCAACGGCTACAGCGCGGTGCTCTCCGACATCGGCACGCGGGTGAAGGGTGCGCAGTTCGCCGCCAGCTACTCCGGCCAGGTGGCCGCCAGCAACGAAGCCGCGCGCGCCGCGGTCTCGGGCGTGAACCTGGACGAGGAGGCCGCGCGCCTGCTGCAGTACCAGCAGGCCTACCAGGCCGCCGCCAAGTTCATGCAGATCGCCCAGGGCACGTTCGACACGCTGCTGCAGACCATGCGCTGATCCACCGGAGCCCCGACATGAGAGTCGCCACCGCCCACACCTACGACACCACCATCGCCCAGCTCACCAAGCGTCAGGCGGAGATGGCCGCACAGCAGGAGCGCATCGCCAGCGGCAAGCAGGTCCTGCGCGCCAGCGACGACCCGGTGGCCGCCGCCCTGTCCGAAGCGGTGCAGACCCGGCTCTCGCGCGTGCAGACCGACCAGCGCGCGCTGGAGTCCTCGCGCACCAGCATCCAGCAGGCCGAGAGCGCGCTGGGCGAAGCCGGCGACCTGGTGCAGCGCGTGCGCGAGCTGGTCATTGCCGGCGGCAACGCCGGCTACGGCCCCACCGAACGCCAGGCGCTGGCCAAGGAAATCGAGGGACTGCGCGATCAGCTGTTCGCGGTGGTGAACCGCCAGAACAGCAGCGGGCAGAGCCTTTTCGGCGGGCTGGGTGGCTCGCCCACGCCCTTCGTGCAGGAGTTCGGCAGCGGCAGCAACGAGGTGCGCTTCGACGGCCAGCGCGGCCAGAAGGCCGCCGGCGACAACCAGTTGCCCAACGCCATGGACGGCGAGGCCATCTGGATGCGCATTCCGGCCGGCAACGGCACCTTCTCCATCGACCTGGCCGCCGGCAACACCGGCAGCCTGCGCGCCGACACCGGCCAGGTGAGCGATCCCTCGGCGCTCACCGGCCACGACTACCGCATCGACTTCAGCGGCACCGCCGGCGCCATGCAGTACAGCGTGGTCGACGTGACCACCGGCACACCCGTGCCCGGCCAGACCGGTCTGCCCTACAGCAGCGGATCGCAGATCGAATTCGACGGCATGTCCTTCCGGCTCAACGGCGAGCCGCGGGCCGGCGACCAGCTGGACATCACGCCGTCCAACGCGCCGACCGACATGTTCCGCGTGATGCAGGACGCCATCGACACCCTGCGCCTGGACAACGGCGGCAGCGGCGACGCCGCCCTGCGCACCCACAACCTTGGCCGCGCCCTGGGCGAACTCGACGCCGGACACGAGCGCATGCTGATGGCCCGCGCGCAGGCCGGTGAGTGGCTCAACCGCGCCGAATCGATGGACAACCTGCTGGGCGACCGGGAAGCCGACCACACCATCGAGAACTCCCGGCTGGTTGACATCGACCTGGTCAAGGCCTATTCGGAATTCAAGACCATGGAAGTGGGCGCCCAGGCGGCGCTCCAGTCCTACGCCTCGATCCAGAAGCTCTCGCTGTTCCAGTACCTGTAGCCGACACCGGACCCGCCGCATGAGCCACACCGTCCTTGACAGCGTCGCGATGGCCTACCAGCCGGTCTGGAACCGGCACCGGCTGCTTGCGGCGGTGCGCCTGACGGTGCTGCCGACCGATCCCGCCTCGGTCGACGCCGCCCACCTGATGCAGGTGCTGGGCGACGACTGGCCGGTGGCAGCGCCCATGCTCATCCTCGCGCTGGAATCGCCCTCGCTGATGCACCAGGCCCTGCGCTGCGCGCCGGTGCCCAACACCTGCCTCGAAGTGCCGGCGGCGCTGTTCGGCCGTCCGGAAAGCCTGGCCCAGCTGTCGCAGGCCGTGCACCATGGCCACCAGCTCATCCGGCGCGCGGACTTCGCCGAGGTGCGCCACGAATACGGTGTGCCGCTGGACGTGCGCAGCCTGCTGCACCTGGACGCGACCGACGCCCTGGAGGCCCTGCAGAGCCGGCCCACCGAGGCCGTGCCCGTGCCCCCCCGGCCCAGCCCGATCCGGCCAGGACAGATCTACCGCAACGTCTGCAACCGCGCGCTGGCGGAACACTGCCTCGACGAGGCGGGCGCCTGGGGCGTGCTGGGCTGGCCCGACGACGACGTGCTGCACACCACCCGCCACCGCGCCCCCGGCTGCGACCCGGTGGCCATCGCCCTGATCCGCCAGGCGCTGGAAAAGGACGCCTCCATCGAACGGGTGGAGCGCTACATCCGCCAGGACCCGGTGCTGGCCTACCGCCTGCTGCTGCGCGTCAACTCGGCGCTGTACGGCGGCCGGCACGAGATCGGCGCGCTGCGCCACGCCATCATGATGCTGGGCTTCTCGGCGCTGGACCGCTGGCTGGTCGAGCAGCAGGCCGGTGCCGACGAGGACATGGCCCTGCACCCGGTGCGCTACGGCCATGTGATGCAGGCGCGGCTGGCCCAGCACCTGCTCGACCCCGGGTCCGACGAGGCGCTGCGCGCCGAGGTCTACACCACCGCCATCTTCGGCCAGCTCGACCGGCTGCTGCGCGAGCCGCTGGCCCAGCTGATCGGGCATCTGCCGCTGTCGCCGCGCGTGTCCGACGCCCTGCTCAGCCGTACCGGGCCGTACTACCCGCTGCTGGACATCGCGCGCGCGCAGGGCGACGCCGACCGCATCGACCGGCTGCCGGGCATCTGCGGGCAACACGAGGTCTCGCTCGAACACGCCAACCGCGGGCTGCTGCGCATGCTGGCCACCAGCCGGGACCACGGGCTGGCGCCCGAACCCAAGGCACCCCTGAGGGGCGTCTGAACCCGTGACCGCTACCATGCGCGGATGAACGCGCAGACCCGCACCGCCCACCACACCAGCGCCCTCGTCCTGTTCTCCGGCGGACAGGACTCCACCACCTGCCTGGCCCATGCCCTGGCGCGCTATCCGCGCGTCGAAACCCTCGGCTTCGACTACGGCCAGCGCCACAGCGTCGAGCTGCAGGCGCGCACCGTGGTGCTGCAGAAAATCCGTGAACAGTTCCCGGCCTGGGCCGGGCGCCTGGGCGAAGACCACCTGCTGGACCTGGCCGTGCTGGGCAAGGTCAGCGAGACCTCGCTCACCCGCGACATGGCCTTCAAGATGGAGGCCAGCGGCCTGCCCAACACCTTCGTGCCCGGCCGCAACCTGCTCTTCCTCACCCTGGCCGCGGCGCTGGCCTACCGGCGCGACATCCAGGTCATCGTGACCGGCGTGTGCGAGACCGACTACAGCGGCTACCCCGACTGCCGCGACGACACCATGAAGGCGCTGCAGGTGGCGCTGTCCCTGGGCATGGACCACCGCTTCCTCATCGACACGCCGCTGATGTGGATCGACAAGGCCCAGACCTGGCAGCTCGCGCACGATCTGGGCGATGGCACGGGCGTGGCCGACGGCGGCAACGCGCTGGTCGACCTGATCGTCGAGCACACCCACACCTGCTACCTCGGCGACCGCGAACACCGGCACGACTGGGGCTACGGCTGCGGCCAATGCCCGGCCTGCGAGCTGCGGGCGCGGGGATGGGCGAGGTACCGCGCGGTGTGATGGCCACGGTCGGTTCCGCAGCCCCGCGAGCCGGCTTTTTTGTGTGTGTTTGTATCGGCACCCAAACGGTGCTGACCGCCGATGCGCGGGCGTCGCGGCACAAGGCCATGTCACGCTGTTACGCGCCTGAAACAACCCGTTCCTGGTGATCCCTCGGGTGGTGGATTCGTCCGCGGGGGGGCGGGCATAGCATCGCCGCCGCTGGAACCGCGCCGCACGATGGCGCCCGTCCGGCACCGCGGCGGATCATCGAGAGCAGCGCTGCAGAAGTACAAGCTCTGGGGAGCAGCCTTCGCCCACGTGAATCTGTCATCCATGTCTGAGCGGACCATGTCCGCGCCTTTCAGGAGTGTCACGATGGATCAGAAACCCCACGCCCGCAGCCACGGGTACAGCACCGACAACGCCAACCCCACCCGCAGCAACCTCCAGAAGCCGGGCCGCTTCGGCCTGCTCTTCCCCGAACTCGCCGCCGTGCCCTGGACCACCGGCGATCCCGCCCGGGACGAGGTCATCCTGCGCGAACTGGGCGAGGCCATGCACGTGGCCGAACGCAAGGACGGCGTCATTCCCGCCGGCTTCACCTACTTCGGCCAGTTCGTCGACCACGACATGACCTTCGACCCCACCAGTCTGGGCGAGAACGCGGTGGACGTGGACGACCTGGTCAACTTCCGCACCCCCGCGCTCGACCTGGACAGCGTGTACGGCTCCGGCCCGCGCGACCAGCCCTATCTGTACCAGCGCAACACCACCACCGCCTCGGCACAGATGCTGGTGGGGCCGGCGCAGAGGGTGCCCGCGGCCGCGCCAGGAGGGGGCGACGCGCAGGTGCAGGCGCTGGACGGTGCGCTCTACGACCTGCCGCGGGTGGCCGACGGCCTGCCCGAGCGCACGGCGGTTCTGGGCGACAAGCGCAACGACGAGAACCTCATCGTGGCGCAGCTGCACCGCACCATGCTGCACTTCCACAACGCGGTCAGCCTGCGCTTTCCCGAACTCTCGTTCGCCGATGTGCGCAAGGTGGTGACCCACCACTACCAGCAGATCGTGCTGCACGAGTACCTGCCGGCGGTGGCGGGCGCCAAGGCGGTGAAGAACGCGCTCAAGGAGCTCAAGTACTACCTGATCGGCCCGGGCTATCTCGCCAGCTCGCCCTACATGCCGCTGGAGTTCTCAGGCGCGGCCTACCGTTTCGGCCACAGCATGGTCCGCCCGGCCTACCACTTCAACAAGGTGTTCAACTTCGCCGCGGGGCCCCAGCTCGCGGACTTCCGGCTGGCCTTCACCTTCACCGGCGACGGGGGGTTTCTCGGCGGCACGCGCTACCCCACCAACTGGCTGCTCGACTGGCGGCAGATGTTCGACGGCCTGGGCGCCACGGCGCAGCGGGCCTTCGCCATCGACGCCGCGCTCACCGACCGGCTGCGCATCGGCAACGCCCCCGACTCGCCGTTCCTGGCGCAGCTGAACCTGCTGCGCGGCGCGAAACACTACAAGCTGCCGCCAGGCCAGGCGGTGGCCGCGCGCATGGGCATCGCGCCGCTGACGGCGGCGCAGCTGCAATCCGGCACCGCCGGGGCCGTGGTCAAGAAGCACCACCTGACCCACCAGACGCCGCTGTGGTTCTACATCCTCAAGGAGGCCGAGGTGCTGGAAGGCGGTCAGCACCTGGGGCCGATCGGCGGTGCCATCGTGGCCGAAGTGATCGTGGGCCTGATCAAGGACGATCCGGAAAGCGTGCTCAACGCCGGCACACCACGCGACCTGCCGAAGGCGGGAACCCACTTCACCATGACCGACCTGTTCAAGTTCGTCGAGAGCATGAAGGGGCAGGGCAACATACCGGCCGCCGGGGTGATCAACCCGCTGGGGTGAGGCGCGGACGGTCCGCGGGCCGGTGCCGCCTTTAGACTGTGGCCCACTTTTGGGAGATCCAGCGCATGGCCACCATTCGAACGGGCAACCGGTCCGCATTGCTCATCGTCGACGTGCAGGTTGGCGTCGTCGCCGCCGCGGGCGACATATCCCGACAGCTCGACCACATCAAGCTCGCGGTGCGCAAGGCCCGCGATGCGGGTGTGCCCATCATCTGGGTGCAGCACGACGACGAGGAGTTGCCCCGGGGCAGCGCCGAATGGCAGTGGGTGCCGGCGCTGGCGCCGCAGGTGGACGACATCCGCGTCTACAAGCAGCACAACTCCTCGTTCGAACAGACCACGCTGGAGGCCGAACTGGCGGCGCGCGGGGTCGCTCACATCGTGCTGTGCGGGGCCGTCACCGGCTGGTGCATCCGCGCCACCGCCTACGCCGCACTGGAACGCGGCTATGACCTCACGCTGATCGGCGACGGCCATATCGCCAAACGCCTCGACACCGGCGAGGGCACCGTGGTCGAAGCCGATGCCATCGTGCGCGAGTTCAACGCGGTGCTGCCCTGGCTGTCGTACCCGGGGCGCAGGAACCGGGTGGTCTGTGCCCGGGAAATCAGCTTCCATTGAGGCATTCAAGAACCGACCTGCCATGCTCACCACCTTCCTCACCATCGCCGTGCTGCACTGGGTCGCCCTGGTCACGCCGGGCGTGAACTTCGTGCTGATCCTGCAACTGGCGGCGGGCAGTCCGCGCAGCGTGTCGCTGTCGGCGGCGGCGGGCATCACCACCGTGACCTTTCTCTGGGCCCTGCTCGCGATCCTGGGCATGGGGGCGGCGTTTTCCGCCCACCCGGCGCTGCGCCAGGCGTTCCAGATCGCCGGGGGCGCCTACCTGTGCTACGTCGCGTGGAAACTGTGGCAGTCGCCAGCGGCGGTCGCCACCGAGGTGAAGGCCGTGACGACGAGCCGCGCGGCGGCGTTCCGCATGGGCTTCGTCACCAACGTCTTCAACCCCAAGACGGCGCTGTTCTTCGGCAGCGTGTTCGCCACCGCGCTGCCGCCCTCGCCGGGGCCTGCGGTGCTGGCCGGCGCGGTGCTGCTGTGCTGGTTCAACGCGGTGGTCTGGCACGTGTTTCTCGCGCTCGCGTTCTCGCACGGCCGCGTCCAGTCCGCCTACCAGCGCGGGCGCACGGTGTTCAACCGCGGGGCGGCCGGCCTGGTCGGCGCCTTCGGGCTGCGCCTGCTCGTGACGACGATGCAGGAACTGCGGACACGGGTCTGAAGCCTGTTCCAAGGAGGGCGCATCGCATGTTTTCCCACATCTTCATCGGCGTGTCGGACTTCCCGCGGGCACTGGCGTTCTACCGCGCCTTGATGCCGGTGCTCGGTGTGCAGGAGCGCTTCTGCGAACCCGGGCGCCCTTGGGCCGGCTGGCAGTCGTCGCCCGACCCGCGCCCGCTGCTGCTGATCGGCACCCCCTTCGATGGCCAGCCGCACACGCCGGGCAACGGGGCGATGACGGCCTTCATGGCCAGTAGCCGCGCCATGGTCGACCTCGCCCACGCGGCCGCACTGGCCCATGGCGGTCGCTGCGAAGGGCCGCCGGGCCTGCGGCCCGAATACCACTCGAACTACTACGGGGCCTACTTCCGCGACACCGAGGGCAACAAGCTCTGCGTGGCCTGCCACGCAGCGGAGGTGCCCTGAGCCCGCCTCTGGCCCAGCGCCCCGGGTTCAGGGCGCCCGGCCCGGCCAGACACCGGTGGCCATGAAGATGCCGCCCATCCAGGTGGGGTGCACCTCAAAGCCTTCGAGCCTTGGTGCCAGTTCGCTCCAGGGCTGCGCCAGGCCGTCCAGCGAACTCACCGAATACAGCGCCGCGCCGAGCACGAAGAGGTTGACCGGCCAGACCCAGGGCGCGGCCCACTGAAGTCCGGTGGCGACCACGCGCGCGCCGGGCGCGAGGTGCGCCAGCACGTTGTCGAGTGCGCGCGGGCTGCGCAGGATGTCGTGCGTGAAGTGGAACAGGGCGGCGTGGGCCAGGCCCGGCCACTGCGCCTCTTCCACAGGTGCCTGCACCAGCCGCAGCTGTTGTGCGCGCAGGTCGGAAAAGCGCAGGCGAGCCTGGGCCATCATCTCAGGGCATTGTTCAATGCCGACGATGTGGCCGCGGGGGCCGAGTTGGTCGAGCAGCGGCCCGAAGCTCAGGCCGGTGCCACAGCCCACGTCGAGCACGGTTTCACCGGGCCGCAGCGCCAGGTGCTGTATCGCCTCCCGGCGCAGGGGTTCGAACGGTTCCAGTTCGCTGTCGTACCGGTCGGCCCGGGCCTTGTACTGTTCCAGGGCCTGGTGACGGGCCGGCGACGCGCGCCTGGCCGCAGACGGCGGACGTGTGCCCACGGCTTGTCTCCAACACGGAAAACACCCAGCCTACGGCGGCGCGACCTGCTGCGCAAGGCCTTGTGGGCCCAGTGTGTTACGAGGCGTCGCTCAGCGCGCCGCCAGGGCGAAACGGGCCCCATCCGCGGCGCCGGGTTCCAGCTCCCAGCGCCGGGCATGGAAGGCAGCCACCGTGGGCCGGTGGGCGATGGACACCAGGGCACCGTTCTGCGACCGGACCAGCGCCTGCAGCTTTTCGTAGACCGCGTGTTCGGCCGCCTCGTCCAGCGCGCTGGTCGCTTCGTCGATAAACAGCCAGCGCGGCTGCTTGAGCAGGGCGCGCGCCACCGCCAGCCGCTGCTGTTCGCCGCCCGAGAGCTTCTGGCCCCAGCTGTCTTCTTCGTCCAGCCGGTCGGCCAGATGCGGCAGCAGGGCGTCGACCAGCGCCTGCCGCAGCTGTTCATCGCCGTAGCGGTCGGCCGGTTCGGGGTAGGCCAGCGCCTTGCGCAGGCTGCCCACGGGGAAGTAGGGCCGCTGCGGCAGGAACATCACGCGCTGTTCGAAGTCGGCCGGCTTTTGCAGCTGGCCTTTCGCCCAGGGCCAGATGCCAGCCAGGGCCCGGAACAGGGTCGACTTGCCGCTGCCCGAGGGCCCCTTGACCAGCAGGCTGTCGCCCGCCTTCAGGCTCAGCCCGCCGGCCGACACCAGCGCGACGCCGCCCGGCAGCGCCAGATCCAGTGAGTCGATCTGTAGCGTGTCGGCCTCGGTGGCCGGTGCTGATTGCAGCGGCGCCGCCTGCAGGGCCTGGAAGCTTTCCTCGAAGCTGGTGATCCGGTCGGTGGTGGCGCGCCAGGCGGCCAGCGCGTCGTAGTTGTCGACGAACCAGGACAGCGAGTCCTGCACCCGGCCGAAGGCTGAGGAAATCTGCATCAGCTCGCCCAGCTGGATTGCGCCGCTGAAGAAGCGCGGCGCGGCCACGATGAAGGGAAACACCACGGCGGCCTGACCGAAGCCGTTGGTGAACCAGATCAGGCGCTTCTGCGCCTTGATGAGCTTCCAGTAGTTGTCCAGCACCGCGCCGAAGCGCTCGCCCAGGTGCTGGCGCTCCACCGGTTCGCCGCGGTCCAGCGCGATCGATTCGCTGTATTCGCGCACGCGCACCAGGTGCACCCGGAAGTCGGCCTCCACCCGCTGCTGCTGGAAGTTGAGCTTGATCTGCGGCCGGCCGATGTAGTGCGCCAGCACGCTGCCGACCGCGCAGTACAGCACCGCCATCCAGACCATGAAGCCGGGGATGGTGTAGGAGCCGCCGTTGAAGCCGAACGAGAAGCTGCCCGAGAGCGTCCAGAGGATGCCGACAAAACTCACCAGCGTGATCACCGAACTCAGCAGGCCCATGGACAGGCCCAGCGTCGAGCTGGTGAACAGGTTCAGGTCCTCGGCGATGCGCTGGTCCGGGTTGTCGGGCGGCGCGTCGGTGTCCTTGGCGAAGCGGTGCAGTTCGAGCTGGTAGAAGGCCTTGTTGGACAGCCAGCGGTCGAGGTAGTGCTTGGTCATCCAGGTGCGCCAGCGCATCTCCAGCACCTGGCGCAGGTAGAAGCGGTAGACCGCGATGATGATGAAGCCGAACGCCAGGTAGGTGAAGCGGCCCAGCTCGCGCCAGAAGGTGACCTGGTCCTTGTTCTGCAGCGCGTCGTAGAAGACGCGGTTCCACTCGTTGAGCAGCACCAGCATGTACACCGCGGCCAGGTTCAGCACGATGATCGCCGCCAGCAGGCCGCGCGCCCGCCACTTTTCTTCCGAGTTGAAGTAGGGCACGGCGAGCGCAAGCACCTTGCGCGCGAAGGCGCGAAAGCTCTGGAATTTGTTCATGGGTCAGTCGTTCGAAATGCCGCTGGCCACGTGCCCGGCGGGCACATGGAGCGAGGCCGATTCGATGTGGCCGGTCTGGTCGTCGAAGAAAAAGTCGGGTTCGAACTCGCGCAGAAACGGCCCTTTGGGCAGGCCGCCGAGGAACATGGCCTCGTCCACGTCGATGCCCCAGTCCATCAGGGTGCGGATGGCCCGTTCGTGGGCCGGCGCCGAGCGCGCCGTGACCAGCGCGGTGCGGATGCGCATGGCGTTCGTGCCTTCGGCCTGCAGTCGGTGCAGGGCTTCGAGCAGGGGCTTGAACGGTCCGCCGGCCAGCGGCTGTGCGGCCTTGTCGCGCTCGTGCTGCTGGAAGGCGTTGAGACCCTGTGCCTGGAACACGCGCTCGGCCTCGTCGGAGAACAGCACCGCGTCGCCGTCGAAGGCGATGCGCACCTCGTTCGGGTGGGCGTCGCTGGCGCGCACCGACTGCGGGTAGACCTGCGCGGCCGGCACGCCGGCGTCGAGCGCGGCGCGCACATCGGCCAGGTGGGTCGAGAGGAACAGGTTGGCGCGCAGCGGCCGCAGGTAGCGCCAGGGCGGCTGGCCGCGCGTGAAGCTGCCGCGCTGGATCGGCAGGCCGTAGTGCTGGGCCGAGCGGAACACCCGCATGCCCGAGACCGGGTCGTTGCGCGAGAGGATCACCACCTCGACCCGCTGGGCCTGCGGGTCGTTGAAGGCCAGCAGCTTCTTCACCAGCGAGAAGGCCACGCCCGGCTGGGCGGGCTGCTCCAGCCGGTCCAGCTGCAGCTTCATGTAGGCCCGGTCGTCACCGGTTTCGAAAACGCGGTTCTCTTCCTCGAAGTCGAACAGGGCGCGCGAGGAAATGGCGACGACGAGCTGTCCGTCCAGGGTGACCGGCATGTTTACTTGACGAGTTGGTTGAGCTGGATGATGGGCATCAGCACCGCCAGCACGATCAGCATCACGACCACACCCATGGCCACGATCAGCAGCGGCTCCAGGATGGTCGCCAGGTGCATGGCGCGGCGCTGCACCTCGGCGCCGAGCTGGACGGCGGCGCGCTGCAGCATCACCGGCAGCTGGCCGGTCTGCTCGCCCAGCCGCGCGAACATGGCCACCAGCGGCGGAAAGCGCTTCTTGCTGGCCAGCGCGGACGCCAGCGGCGCACCTTCGCGCACCAGCACCAGAGCGTCCAGCGCGTCGGCGCGCATCGAGCGGTTGGACAGGGTTTCGGCCGCGGTCTGCAGCGCCCGCAGGATCGGCACCCCCGCCGCGGCCAGCATGGCCAGCGTGGCGGCGAAGCGGGCCGCGTTGTAGCCGCGCGCCAGGCGCCCCACCAGGGGCAGGCGCAGCCAGGCCGCGTCCATGCGCAATCGCAGCGCGTCGTTGCGCCGGGCCAGGACCAGCCCCACACCGGCCAGCACCAGCAGGCCGAGCATGAGCCAGCCGTAGTTGCGCACGAAGTCGCTGATGGCCAGCATCACCACGGTCAGGAAGGGCAGGGCGCGCTTGCTGCCCGCGAACACGCCCGCCACCTGCGGCACCACGTAGCTGACCAGGAACACCACGATCACGATCGCCACCACGGTGACGATGGCGGGGTAGAGCGAGGCGCCGATCAGCTTGTTCTTGAGGGCCTCGCGGGTTTCGAGGTCGTCGGCCAGGCTTTCCAGCACCGTGCCCAGCTGCCCGCTCTGCTCGCCGGCCGCGATGACGCCGGTGTAGATGGGCGAGAACTCGCGCGGGTGCTGGCCAAGCGCGGTGGCGAACGACGCCCCGGCGTTGACCTCGGCCCGCAGGCTGGCGACCAGGCGGCGCTGCTCGTCTTTTTCGGCTTCCTCGGCCAGGGCCGAGAGCGCACGTTCCAGTGGCAGGCCCGAGGACACCAGGCCGGCGAGCTGCCGGGTCCAGACCGCCAGTGTGGTGGCGTTGAAGACACGGCCGCCCCATAGCGTCATGTTCAGGCCGCTGCCACGGCCACCACTGTTGGATGACACCGCCGGCTCGACCGCCAGCGGCACCAGGCCCCGGCCCCGCAGCATGCTGCGCGCCGCCTTGGCGGTGTCGGCGTCGATCAGGCCTTTCTGCGTCGCGCCCTGCGCGTTCAGCGCTTCGAAGGAATAGGCGGGCATGAGAACGCTCAGTCTCTCGTCACGCTCAGGACTTCGGCTTCCGAAGTGATGCCTTCGTCGATCAGCCGCTGACCGTCGGCGCGCATGGTGCGCAGGCCGGCGGCTTCGGCGGCCACAAAGATCTTGCTTTCAGCCGCGCGGTTGTGGATGAGCGAGCGGATCTTGTCGCCGGTCACGAGCAGCTCGTAGATGCCGGTGCGGCCCTTGTAGCCGGACTGGTTGCAGTGCGCGCAGCCGACCGGGTGCCAGCGACCGTTGGCGTCCTGGCGCTTGCACTTCGGGCAGAGCTTGCGCACCAGGCGCTGCGCGAGCACCCCGAGCAGCGAGCTGCTCAGCAGGAAGGGCTCGACGCCCATGTCGATCAGGCGCGTCACGGCGCTGACCGAATCGTTGGTGTGCAGCGTGGCCAGCACCAGGTGACCGGTGAGCGAGGCCTGGATCGCGATCTGCGCGGTCTCGAAGTCGCGGATCTCGCCGATCATGACCACGTCCGGGTCCTGGCGCAGGATGGCGCGCAGGGCGCGTGCGAAGTCGAGGTCGATCTTGGCGTTGACCTGGGTCTGGCCGATGCCGGGCAGCTCGTACTCGATCGGGTCCTCGACCGTCATGATGTTCTGCTGCGTCGCGTCCAGCCGCTGCAGCGAGGCGTACAGCGTGGTGGTCTTGCCCGAGCCGGTCGGCCCTGTCACGAGGATGATGCCGTGCGGTTGGTGGATCAGCTTCTCGAAGCGCTCCAGCACATCGCCCTGCATGCCGACCGCTTCCAGGTTGAGGCGGCTCTCGCTCTTGTCCAGCAGGCGCAGCACCGCGCGCTCGCCGTGGGCGCTGGGCAGGGTGGAGACGCGCACATCCACCGCGCGGGTGCCGATGCGCAGCGAGATGCGGCCGTCCTGCGGCAGGCGCTTCTCGGAGATGTCCAGTTCGGCCATGATCTTCAGGCGCGAGATGAGTGCAGCGTGCAGCGCCCGGTTGGGCTGTACCACCTCGCGCAGCGTGCCGT
This sequence comes from Hydrogenophaga sp. H7, assembly GCF_002025745.1. Taxonomy (NCBI): domain Bacteria; kingdom Pseudomonadati; phylum Pseudomonadota; class Betaproteobacteria; order Burkholderiales; family Comamonadaceae; genus Hydrogenophaga; species Hydrogenophaga sp. H7. The sequence goes on from NZ_MCIC01000017.1 coordinate 229,176, forward strand.
CGACGCGGAAGCGCACGCTCGAATGGCGCTCGAAGGGTTCGATGTGGATGTCGCTGGCCCCGTCGCGCGCGGCCTGCGTCAGCAGGGCGTTGAGCATGCGGATGATGGGCGCGTCGTCGGCGGTCTCCAGCAGGTCTTCGATGGCCGGCAGTTCCTGCATCATGCGGCTGAGGTCGGCGTCGCTCTGCACCTCGCTGACCACCGCCGCGGCGCTGGACTCGCCCTGTGCGTAGGCCGCGCTGATGCGCTGGGCCAGCAGCTCGCCCGGCTCCCACTGCAGTTCCTCCACGTCGTGGCAGCGGAGGATTTCCGACAGCGCCGACAGCCGGCGCGTCTGCGCATCTTCGTCTTCGGCGGCGCTGGAGCTGCCCCGCAGGGTCAGCCGCCCGTCCTCCTCTTCCAGCAGCCAGAGGTTCTCGCGCGCGAAGGCATAGGGCAGCGGGTGTTTCATCGGGGCTCCGTCAGTTCGACGGCGCAGCCGGCGATGCCGGAGTGGCTGCAGGCGCGGCCGGGGGTGTGCTTTCGGGGGCACGCTGCGGCGGCATGACCGGACCCACATTCACGGGAACCACAGCGCTGGAGGAAGGCTGCGCGTCCTTCTGCGCCGACCGCATCAGTTCGTAGCGGTCGAGCGAGAAGCTGTTGGTGGCGCGGGCGTCGCGCAACACCACCGGCCGCAGGAACACCATCAGGTTGGTTTTCTTGCGGTTGCGGCTCTCGCTCTTGAAGAGGTTGCCAAACAGCGGGATGTCGCCCAGGCCGGGCACCTTCTCCTGGTTGCCGGAGTATTCGTCCTGCAGCAGGCCGCCCAGCACCACGATGCCGCCGTCATCGACCAGCACGGTCGATTCGATGGTGCGCTTGTTGGTGATGAGGCCGGTGGTCGAGTTGACCGACGACGCCTGCACGCTGCTGACCTCCTGGAAGATGGTCATTTTGATGGTGCCGTTCTCACTGATCTGCGGCTTGACGCGCAGCGTCAGGCCCACGTCCTTGCGCTCGATGGTCTGGAACGGGTTGACCGAGCCGTTGTTGCCGTTGCCGGCGCCGGTGTTGGTGAATTGCCCGGTCACGAACGGCACGTTCTGGCCGATCACGATCTTGGCTTCCTCGTTGTCCAGCGTCAGCAGGTTGGGCGTGGACAGGATGTTGCCGTCGCCGTTCTGCTGCAGGAAGCGCGCCAGGAAGCCCAGCAGGTAGATGCCGTTGCGGCGCGAGGCCATACCGAAGTTCAGGCCCGTGCCGGGCGCCTGGATCTTGGCGGTGTCGGCCTGGGCGATGGGCAGCAGGTTGGTCAGGATGTTGTTGCCGCCGGTGCCGAAGTTGGTGCCCAGCAGCCCCACGGTGTTCTCGCCGAGGTTGCCCAGTGGGCCCTGCCACTGGATGCCGAACTCGGCGGCCTTGTCGGCATTGACTTCGGCGATCAGGCTCTCCACATAGACCTGCGCACGGCGCGAATCCAGCTGGTCGATCACGGCGCGCAATTGGCGGTACTGCGGCTCGGGCGCAGTGATGATCAGGGCGTTGGTCGCCGGGTCGGCCTGGATCTGGCCGCCGGTGGACGGGCCGGCGCTCGCCGTTACCGGCGTGGTGGCGGGGTTGGCGGCGGTGCTGGGCGTCTGGGACATGCCGCCGGTGCTGCTGCGCACCGTCGTGACGCCGGTCGCCCCGGCCGCTCCGCCGCTGCCTTCGCCGGCCATGGCGGCCCGCAGCGTGGCCGCGAGGTTGACCGCATCGGCGTTCTTCAGGTAGACCACATGGATGTTGCCGGCCGCATCGACGCTGCTCGGGCGGTCCAGCTGGGCCACCAGGGATCGGGCCAGGGCCAGGCGCGCGGGATTTGCGGCCCGCAACACGAGGCTGTTGCTGCGGGGTTCGGCGATCAGGGTGGTCTTGTACGAGGTGTCCCCCGCCTGTCCGGCGGCGGCCACGCCCGTGCTGCCTGGCTCGATCAGCTTGAGCACCATGGGGGCCAGGTCGGCGGCCAGGGCGTGCTGCAGCGGGATCACTTCCACATCGGTGGCGCCGGAGACGTCCAGCGACGCGATGATGCGACCGATGCGCTGCAGGTTGTCGGCGTAGTCGGTGATGACCAGCGAGTTGTTGCCCGGGTTGACGTTGATGGTGTTGTTGGGCCCGATGAGCGGGCGCAGCACGGGCACCAGATTGTTGGCGGATTCGTGGTTGAGCCGGAAGATCTGGGTGACGATCTGGTTGCTGGCGGGCAACTGGCTGACCGGGCCGGCACTGACAGTGTTGCTCTGGAGCTTGGCGTCGGCCTCGGGCACGATCTTGTACAGGCCGCCGGTTTCGATCAGCGAGAAGCCCTGCAGGCGCAGCGCGGCGGCAAACTGGTTGAGAGCCACGATGGGGGCCACCGGCCTGTCGGTCGACAGGTTGACGGTGCCCTTGACCCGCGGGTCCACCACCACATTGCGTCCGGTGATGGTGGCCATGGTGCGGGCCACGGCTTCAATCTCGGCGCCGACGAAGTTGAGCACGACCGGCTCGGCAGCGTTCTTGGACTGGGCCCATGCGGTCGGGGCGCCCAGGGTGCCGGTCAGCACGGCGAGCGCCAGTGCCAGCACGGCAGGGGAATGGGTCGATTTCATCTGTTGATCCTATCGCGAAGTCTCGCTCTGGCTGTTAACCAAACGTCAACAGGGTACGGGCGCCATCGCGGCGGCCAATGATGCTCAGGAGGTTGGCCAGGGCCGACTCCTGGCCGGGCGCAGCCGATGCCACACCCCGGAAGCGCAGGCGCCCGCCCGACCACTGACCATCGCCATCGAGCAGCAGGCCGCCTTTGAGCGTGGCCAGCTTCAATGCGGCGTTGTCGCCATCCCCCGCCGAGCGGAACTCGACCCGGTAGCTGCCCAGAGGGCGCAGGGTGGACACGCGTGTGGCGAGGTCGTGGGCCTCCACCACCAGCTGCCCGTCCAGGCGGGGACGCCCGCCGTTCAGGGCCAGGGAGAAGCCGGGCGACTGCACCAGCAGTTGCCCGTCCATGCGGAGGGTGTTCCACGGCGTGCCCAGGCCGACCAGCATGGCGGCCGGCCAGCGGCTGCTGAAGGCGTCGACACGCACCTGTGCACCGCCGAAGCTGGGGCGCAAGGCAATGGACATCGGTTGTTCGGTGCAGCAGGGCGAGGACAGGCTCATGCGCAGCACCGGGCCCTGGGACCAGCCGGGACGCAGCTTCCAGCGAAGTCCCTGTGGCAGCGCCGTCTGGCCGCGGCTGCCCTCGCCGCCGCTCAGAAGCACATCGCCATGTCCGCTCCAAACCGTACCCCCGGTGTTGAGCAATTGCACCTTGCCGCTGGTGTAGTGCGAGAGCAGGGCACCCACCCACAACGCGGGCGCAAACGCGATCAGGGCGAGCAGCGTGCCGAGGATGGCCCCCAGCCAGGCCCAGCGTGCGGGTTTGCGGTGTTCCGTCATTGGCCCCCCAGTCCCGGACCGGCCAGCACCACCTGTCCTGTCCATGAGGGGTTGTTGCCGCTGCGCTGGAGCTGCACTTGCACCGGCACCACGCGGGCGTTCACGCGCACCTGCTGCAGCCACTGCGCCAGGGTCGCAGCCGGAATCTCCCGCAGGGTGATGGTGACGCGGTCGCCCTGCTGCGCGAGCTGCGCGCCGGCGCCCAGTCCGCTGGTGGCCTGCTCCAGCGCCTGCCTGGCCACTTCGGGTGCGGGCACGGGGGCAGCATTCTGGGTGCGGATGATTTCGGCGCTGGCCGCCATCTCCTGCATGCGCCCCAAGGACTTGTCCAGCTCGATGTGCTGTGTGCGCGCCTGCCGCAGGGTGGACACGGCCGGCGCCAGTGCCACCCACCACAAGAGGGCCACACCCACCACCCAGGCCGCAAGGCGCAGGGCCTTCTGCTGGCGGGCGGGCAGGCCTTGCAAGGAGGCACCGAGGCGCTGGCCCACCCGGGCGAAGGCCGAAGAAACTGGGATAGATCGTTTGGCAGACATCAGGGGGCCTTTGCCTGGACATTCAACATGCCCGAATCCGAGCTGACCTGCCAGCCCCGCGAGGCCATGGCCTGTTGCAGTGCCAACAGGCGGTCGTCGGGCAGCCCCCCGATGCCCAGTCTTGCTTCGCCGCTCAGGAAGTCGATGCTGCTGAGAGACGCGCCAGGCTCGGTCGCCGCAATGAAGGCGAGCATGCCTTCGAGATCCTGTGCCGACAGGGTGCCGCTGGCCTGCTGCAGCCGGGTGAGTTCGCGCTGCATCTGCACCGGGGCGTCCAGCACGAGACCGACCTCGGGGAAGGTGCTCTGCAAGGTCTGCCGGATGGCCTGTTGCTTGGCCTGGAGGGCCGAACGTTCTTTCCAGGCCATCGCGTTCACGCCGCCAAGGACGGTCAGCACAAGCGCCACCAGGGCCCAGCGCGCCGGCTTCCATGGTGCGGCGCTGGCAAAGTGGCGCCATCCCTGCCGCATGCGCTGCGTGCGCCGCGCTCCGCTGGACAGCCGGAGATCGAACTGGGCGAGGTTCCAGTCGGACTGCGCGCAGCGCAGCAGCCAGTCGGCTGTCGGCATGAGGTCGAAGCGCTGGTTGCACACCTGTTCGGCCAGACCGGTGATCGACGGGTCCGCGAACCAGCTCGTGGTGGCCGGGTCGGACGCCGCGGTCAGGGTGTACTCGGGGCCTCGGCCGGTTGAAGGTCCGAGACTGCCGAAGCTGGAGTCGCCGAAGGTGCTGGCCGGGCCAAAGGAGCTGTCGGCGCCGAACCTGCTGGTGGCACCGAAGGTGCTCGAACCGTTTTCGCGCAGAGGAATGCTGCGTACCCCCAGCGGGCTGGCGGTGGACAGCCAGACACGGTTGCCTTCGTCGTGCGCCCAATGCACGGTTTCGCCGTGTTCCGACCCGCCCACTGAAGTGGGCCAGAGGGCCGGCACGATGCGTGCGGCCGGCCGTCCGGCGGCTTCGAGGGCCTGGAGCCAGGCCTGGAGCCAGGCCTTGTTGCAGGCCGCCACCCAGAGCGTCTGCCCGGGACGGCTGCCTGGTTCGAGGGCCAGGTGAAGCTCCGCCGGATCATCCAGCAGCCGGTCTTCCAGCATCCCGTCCAGGGCGGCCCTCACGCGGGCGCTCGCCACCTTGGGCAGCGCCACCCGGTGCCAGGACACGAGGCGGGGCGGCAACACCAGCACGACATCGTCGTCGGCGGGCAGCAACGACAGTGCGCAGCCCCCGTGGTCCGACGCGACCCGTCCGTTGGAAGAAAGCACCCAGTCCAGCACCGAGGTCGATGTGGGCATGGCGGCGCTGAAGTTGGTCGGAGTGAGGATCAGCACGTGATAGAGGGGCTGCAATGCCCCGTGGGTACTGGGCGGAGGGCTATTTTAGGGACGAGGCGGGGCCAGCGGATGAAGCTGATGTTCATGATGGCGCCACCCGTTCGCGCCAGTGCACCCGGGTTCTCAAGCCATCACGCTGGACCAGCGAGCGTTCTTCGATCACGGTGTCGTCCAGTCGAAGACGGATGTACACCTCAAAAAACCGGCTGCGCACATCATGGCGCTGGCTGCTGACCGATTGCTGGCTGGCGCCAGGGATGCGCTGGATGGCATCCTCCAGTTTGGTGAAGGGCATGGTGTCCCGCGCAGCCACCACCTGCTGGGCCAGCGCCAGGTCCAGGCCCGGCACGCTGGCGCTGAGCACCTCGGGTGTGACGGTGTTCAGGTTGAGCAGGGTGCGTTCGGGCAGGACCGTCACATGGGGCCGCAGGGCCTGCAGGGTGCTCGGACTCAGGCCCAGCCAGGCCAGCTGGGCGAAGCGCTGGGGCGTCAGCGGCGAGGTGGACGGTTCCGGGTCGTTGAGGGCCCGTTCGGTGGTTTTGAGCAGGTTGGCCGACGCCGCTTCCAGTTCGGGCTTGGGCAGGTTCAGCAGGGCGAACAGCCGCTCGAACATGGCAAGGTCGGCGGACGACAGCTCGACCTTCGATTGAGAACCCGTCTGGCTGACCCTGACGAGGTTGCCGAAGTTCAGCCGGGATTGGGCGTCCTTGATTTCGCCGGACAGAAACGCGGGCATCAGGTCGTCCGCGCTGTTGTTCTTGTCGGCGGCCAGGAAGGAGGACAACCGGGCTTCTTCCAGAGGCGTCGCCCACGGCTCGCCCAGGTGGTCGGCGGCCCCGCTGGTGCGGTTGCTGCGCCCGTCTTCGCGCAGGATGAGCCGCGCCCAGTCCAGGGCGCCCACCAGGATCCAGCCGGCCTGAAGGCGCTGCCGCTCGGCGGCCTCGACTTCGGAGGACCGCCACTGCTGCCAGAGGGCCGCGGAGGCCAGGGTCGCCACCAGGGTCACCGTGAGCATGGCCAGCAGCAGGGCGGCACCACGTTCTTTGGATGAAGCGCGCATCTTCTTCATCAGCGTGCGGCCAGCAGGGACGGGCGCACCCAGTCGCTGGTCAGCGTTCCGGAGAGGCCTCTTCCCGCCGACAGGTTCAGCACCAGACGCACGCCGTTGGGGATCGCGTCGCCGCCCCCCAGGGTGACGCCTGCGTTTTCGTTTCCGACGGAGGATTGCGGGTTCCCCCAGGTTTCACCACGGTGATAGAACAGCTGCCACTGGTCGATCGCCGCCAGCGCGACCTGGGTGTCTCGGCCGTCGATCTCCGCGGGCGATTCGATCCATGCCGCGGCCCTGGCCCAGGCATCGGCCAGTTCGTCCCGGCGCTTGATCGGGCCGGACTGCCAGCGCATCCACTGGGCGCCCGCACTGCCGGACTGCATGCGTGTCCAGGCCACCACTCGGATGCCGTCGCTGCGCAGCGCGCTTTCTGCGGCATCCCGCCGGGTCAGGCGCAACACCCGGCCGTCGAACGCCAGCGGGCTGAGCTCCTTGGTGTCCACCAGCGCGTCCAGGTCGGCGGCCCACTGTCCCAGCGCCGCCTGCAACCGCAGCAGCTCGTCGGCCCGCTCCTGGGTCAGGGTCTGGGTCCGCTGCATGGCATCGATGGAACGCCAGCTCAGCATGGCCAGCATGGACATCACCGCCAGCGCCACCAGCAGTTCGACCAGGGTGAAGCCCCGTTCGCGTCGCAGTGGGGTCCGGTCACCCGTGCGCATCAGTACCGTCCCATCACGGTCGACAGGCTCAGCAGCCGGACTTCGTTGCCATCAACCGCGCCCTCCACGATCGCGTCGACGCGCTGGAAATTCGGGTTGGGGGTGGGCTGCACCGACAGCCTCACTTTGAGTGTGCGGCCTGCCTGCTGGCACTCGGCGGTGCTTTCACCGGTGCCCGGCAACTGGCGCAGCAGGCGCAGCCGGATGAGCTCGTTTTCGGCGCACAGCTGCGCCAGCCACTGGTCGCTCTGGCGCGCGGCGGCCCGTGTGAGTGCCGAGGTGGCCTGGGAACCGGCGGCCAGCGCCACTGCCACCACGGCCAGGGCCACGAGGATCTCGATCAGCGTGAAGCCGCGGCTGTGCCGGTTCATGGCGTGGCCGGTTCTGCAATCACGGCAAAGGGAGCGAGGCCGTCTGTGCCCAGAACCAGCCGCTGCTCGCCTCGGGCCAGTTCGATGCGCTGGGCTGCGATCAGCGGTTCCGGCCCGAGCAGCAGCTCCGAGGCGCCGGGCGGCTGGACCACGCGCACCCGTGTTTCCGGGTGGAGCCAGCTGCGGGGCCTGGTCAGTGAATCCGCCGACTTGGAGCGCGAGGTGATGCCCTGGAACTCGAAACCCTCTCCGTTGGGCTTCCAGCGCACCGGCACGCCGCTGGCGCGCGACTGCGCACGCGCCGACTCGAGCAGTGCGGCCAGCCGGAGGGACTCGTTCTCCAGCGCCGTGGAATCGCTGTCCCGCAAGGAAAGACTCACGCCAGCGGTGGCCAGCGCGATGATGGACACCACCACCAGCAGCTCCAGCAGTGTGAAGCCGCGTGTGCGGGTGTTCACTGCCAGCTGCCGATGTCGGCGTCCTTGCCCTCTCCGCCGGGTTGACCATCGGCTCCCAGCGACAGCACGTCCACCTCGCCGTGCACACCGGGGTTCACGTACTGGTAGGGCTGGTTCCAGGGGTCGGCCGGCAGCTTGTCGAGGTAGGGGCGCCAGTTGGGCGGCACCGGTGCAGCGGTGGGCCGGGCCACCAGTGCGGTCAGGCCTTGCGCACCGGTGGGGAAGCGCTGGTTGTCCAGCTTGTACAGCTTGAGCGCCTGCATGAGGTTGTTGACGTCCGTCCTGGCGGCGGTTACGCGCGCATCGTCGGCGCGGTTCAGCACGTTGGGCACGATGAGGGCCGCCAGCACACCAATGATGACCAGCACCACCATCAGCTCGATCAGCGTGAAACCGCGCTGACGCAGACCGTGCGCAGACGAGGGACCAAGGGTGGACATCGAAGTGGCAGATGCGAATTTCAAGACAGGCTCCCGGAAGCACGCGGCGCGGTGCGCCAGAGAAGGTGGATGATAATGTGTTCATGCTCAAGACACCTTCCCTTGCAAGCCTCGCGGCCGGCCTGCTCTGGCTGGTGGTGGCGCTGCTTTCGGGTTACTGGATGTTGCAGCTGTGGGGCCGGGAACCGCTGGTTCCGGTGGGTGCCCTTGGAACCCCGCCGATCCAGTCGGACGCAGCGGGCGTCGCCCGCGTGCTCGGTGCCGTGCCCGAGGCGCAGGCGACCGCTCCGGCGACGGCTCCTCTGTCGTCCCGTTTCAGGCTTCTGGGGCTGGCAAGCCAGCCAGGCCAGAGCGGTGCTGCGCTGATCGCCGTCGATGGACAGCCGCCGCGCCCCGTGGTGGTGGGGGGTGTGGTCGACGGCGAATTGCGACTGCTCTCGGTCGGGCCCAAAGTGGTCCGCCTGGGCACCACCGCTGGAGACCCATTAGCACTGGAGCTCAATCTCCCGGAGCCCGTGGAGTCTCGGTGAGCCTGGCACCATCTGCCCCCAGCCCGTCCGCCTCGCTGCTGGACCAGCTGGCGGTGGAGCTGGGCCGGTTTCCCCCATTTGACGAGATGGATGCGGGCCACGTCCGGGCCTTCGTGGAGGCGTCGCGGCAGGCGTACTTCGCTCCCGGCGAGGCACTGGTTCGGCCAGAGGATGGGCCCGCCAGCGAACTGTTTTTCATCCGTCGCGGCGCGGTGGTGGGCAAGCGGGGGCTTTCTGATGTCGCAGGCGGGGCGTTCGAGTACGAGGCCGGTGACCTGTTCCCGATCAGTGCGGTGCTCGCCCAGCGCGCCACCAGCACCGCCTACCTGGCCACCGAAGACACCTTCGTGCTGCGCCTGCCAGCCGAGCGGATGCAGGCGCTGGCGCAGCTCAGTCCGGTGTTCGGGGACTTCCTGAACCGGCGTGTGCTGCGGTTCCTGGAGCTTTCACGCGCGGCGCTGCAGGCAGCCTACGCATCGAGGGTCCTGGCCGAGCAGTCGATGGAAACACCGCTGGAGCGTCTGTGCCGCCACGCGCCCGTCAGCTGCGCGCCCGGCACGCCGCTGCGCCAGGCGCTGGAGGACATGCACCGGTTGCGCATCGGGTCGATGCTGGTGGTGGACGAAGGGCAGCGCCCGGTCGGCATCCTCACCCGCTACGACGTGCTGGACCGCGTCGCGCTGGCCGGTGTGTCTCTGGACGTGCCGATGTCGGCGGTCATGGTGGGTCCGGTGCACACGCTGGAGTCCGACCGCAGCGCCCAGGAAGCGGCGCTGCTGATGTCGGCCAAGGGCATTCGCCACGTGCCCGTGACGCAGCAGGGGCGGCTGGTGGGCATCGTGTCCGAGCGCGACCTCTATGCCCTTCAGCGCATGAGCCTCAACCAGGTGAGCGAGCGCATTCGCCATGCGACAGGCATTCCCGACCTGCAGGCCGCGGCCCATGACATCCGCGAGTTTGCGCGCCACTTGCTCGGCCAGGGTGTGCAGGCGCTGCAGCTGACACAGCTGATCAGCCACCTCAACGACCTGCTGACGACCCGGCTGGTGGCGTTGAAGGCCGGCGAACACGGTCTTGACCTGCAGTGCTTCTGCTGGATCGCCCTGGGGTCCGAGGGGCGGGGCGAGCAGACCATCGCCACCGACCAGGACAATGCGCTGATACTCGCCGACGACGTGAACCCCGGCGAGCGGGACGCCTTGCTGCACATGGCACAGGACATCAACCACGCCCTGGACGCCTGTGGCTATCCGCTGTGCAGGGGCAACATCATGGCGGGCAACCCCGATTGCTGCCTGACGCTGTCCCAGTGGCAGCAGCGTTTCGTGCAGTGGATCGAGCAGGGCGCACCCAAGGATCTGCTCAACGCCAGCATCTACTTCGACTTTCGCGCCCTGACCGGGCAGGCCGGTATGGCCGCCAGTCTGCGCGGTTTCGTGACCCAGCGCGCGTCGGCCAACCCGCGGTTTGTCCGCCAGCTGGCAGTCAATGGCCTGTTGCAGGCACCACCGTTGAACTGGCGTGGCCAGATCGACACCAAGCCGGTGGATGGTCTCGACACGCTGGATCTCAAGCTGCAGGGTACGGCTATCCTGGTCGATGTGGCCCGGCTGTACGCGCTGGCCAACGGCATCGCAGCCACCTCGACCCGGGAGCGGTTCGAAACCGCGGGTCCGAAGCTCGGCGTCCCTGCCCGCGAACACCAGGCCTGGGTGGCCGGGTTCGAGTTTCTGCAGATGCTCCGTCTGCGTGCCCAGCTCGATGGCGCCTCGGTGGGCGACAACCCCAACCGCATCGCGGTGGGCGCACTCAACGACATCGACCGCCGCATCCTGCGGGAGACGCTGCGGGTGGTGCGCAGCCTGCAGCAGCGTGTGCAGCTCGACTACCAGCGATGATTGCAACGCTGCTGGCGTCGGTGCGGTCATGGTGGGGGCCCCAGGACCCGGTAGCTTCTTCCGACGCCGAACGCTGGGTGGTCGTCGACGTGGAGACCAGTGGACTGGACGCAAAGAATGACCGGCTCCTGGCCATCGCGGCCATCGGTCTCAGGGTTGGTCCTGCGCCGGCATCGCGGCCGGAGATTGTGCTGGGCGACAGCTTCGAGGTGGTGCTGCGTCAGGAGGCGGTGTCTGATCGCGACAACATCCTCCTGCACGGCATCGGTGAGCAGCGTCAGCGGGACGGCGTGGAGCCTGCGACGGCGCTGCAGGCCTTTGTGGACTTCATTGGCGAGGCGCCGCTGCTGGCCTTTCACAGCGCCTTCGACGAAACCCTGATCGACCGGCATTGCCGGCGGCACCTGGGACGCCGGCTGGTCAACCCTTGGCTGGACCTGGCCCATCTCTGTGCTGTGACCCACCAGGAGGTGCGGGCCCGGTCGCTGGACGACTGGATGGCGCATTTCGGCATCCGGTGCCCGGCCCGGCACCAGGCGTCCGCCGACACGCTGGCCACGGCCGAGCTGTTGCTCCGGTTGTGGCCTCGCATCGCGCCGGAGGGTGGTCGCTGGCGCGATGTCGTGCGACTGGCTGGACACCGGCGCTGGCTGGCCGAGCGCTGAGGGCGGACTGGGCCGCGGGTCAGCGCTGGAGCAGTTGCTGTGCCGCTTGCAGCAGCGGCCAGGCCAGCAGGGCCCCGAGGCCTTCTGCGCTGCGAAGCTCCATGTCCAGCAGCGGGTTGGCCTGGAGGTGGATCAGCAGGAGCCGGTGCCCTGGCTCGGCCGCGCGGTGGGCATACACCAGATAGTCGGCCACGGCCGGGACCAGGGCGCGGGCCACCAGCGCGGCGGTTCCGGCCACGAAGCCGTCGACCAGCACCACCCGTCGCTCGCTGGCGGCCTGGATCATTGCGCCGCACAGCATGGCGATCTCGAAACCTCCCATGGCGGCCAGAGCCACCTGCGCCGAGGTGGCGCGGCGGTGCCTGCTGGCGGCAACGAACAGCCGCTCCAGCTTGCGCTGCCCGAACACCTCGTCTGCTTCCTGGTCCTTGCCGCAGGCATCGGACAGCGGAACCCCGCAGAGGCGGGACAACAGCAAGGCCGCCGAGGCCTCACCCGCAACGCCGATGCTGCCCAGTGCCAGCACATTGCCGGGCAGGTGCCGCACCACATCCATGCCTGCCTGGATGGCAGCGCGCGCCTGTGCCTGCGACATGGCCGGCGCCAGCGCCGCGTTGCGTGTGCCGTAGCCTATCTTGCGCCGAAGGAGGGTGGCGGCGGTCTCGGTGCCCTCGGGCAGCTGAATATGGTGGGCGACACCGGCGTCCACGAGGGTCACATCGAAGCCATGGTGCCCGGCCAGCGCACTGGCAGGGCTCTTGCCCGCGAGCAGCTCGCAGGCGCTTTGGTGGGTCAGGTCCTGCGGCGATTTGGACACACCCTCATCCGCGATGCCGTGGTCGGAAGCAAATACCACCAGCTGGGGAGACTCGAACCGAAGTTCCTCCAATCCGTGCCCTGAGGGGTGCTGAATGCGGGCCAACTGCATGGCCAATCCCTCAAGACGCCCAAGAGGCGGCTCCTCTCCATGGGTGCCGCGCAGACGGTTCTGCACCATCAGGCCGAGTTGGGCGTTCGCCGTCGGTGACACCTCAGGCCATGGTGGCAATGCCCGGTCATCCCTGTCCGTCGACAGGTCAGGAAGGGACCTGGGCCGTTGATTCATGGGCTTGCTCAGCTTTTGAGGAACAGTCGATACACCGGGTTGTGGGTTTCTTCCACATAGGGGTAACCCAGGGTTCCCAGAAACTTTGCAAACGCCTTGTCGTCCTTGGGCGGCACCTGCAGCCCGACCAGGATCCGGCCGTAGTCGGCACCCTGGTTGCGGTAGTGGAACAGACTGATGTTCCAGCTTGGACGCATCAGACTCAGGAACTTCAGCAGCGCGCCGGGTCGCTCCGGAAACACGAAGCGCAGCAGGCGTTCATCCTGGGCCAGTGGCGAGTGGCCGCCCACCATGTGCCGGATGTGTTCCTTGGCCAGGTCGTCGTGCGTGAGGTCCAGCGACTCGAAACCCCGTTTGCGGAAGTTGCTGGCGATCTTGGTCGACTCGCCAGGCCCCTGCGTGGTGAGACCAACAAACACATGGGCCACCTTCGCGTCACCAATGCGGTAGTTGAACTCGGTGATGTTGCGCGGGCCTCCGGGCAGTGAGTCGAACGACTCGAGGAAGCGCTTGAAGCTGCCTCGCTCTTCAGGAATGGTGACTGCGAACAGCGCCTCGCGCTCTTCGCCGACTTCCGCCCGCTCGGCGACAAAACGCAGGCGGTCGAAGTTCATGTTGGCACCGCACAGGATGGCGGCGTAGGTCTCGCCCTTGGTCTTGTGCTTCGCCACGTACTGCTTCATGGCCGCCACGGCCATTGCGCCCGACGGCTCGACGATGCTGCGGGTGTCCACGAAGACGTCCTTGATGGCCGCGCAGACCGCGTCGGTGTCCACCACCACGAACTCGTCCACAAGACCGCTGGCAATCCGGAAGGTTTCTTCCCCCACCAGCTTGACCGCGGTGCCGTCTGCAAAGAGGCCGACGTCTCCCAGGGTGACCCGCTCTCCCGCCTGGACGGACTTCAGCATGGCGTCCGAGTCGACCGTCTGAACGCCGATCACCTTGATCTCGGGGCGCACGGCCTTGATGTAGTTGGCCACGCCGGAGATCAGACCTCCTCCGCCAATGGCAACGAACACCGCGTCCAGATGATCCGATCCGAGGCTTTGCAACTGGCGCAGGATTTCCATGGCGATCGTGCCCTGTCCCGCAATCACGTCCGGATCGTCAAAAGGGTGAACGAACGTAAGCCCTTCCTTCTTTTGGATGTGAACCGCATGTCCGTAGGCATCGGAATAGCTGTCGCCGTGGAGCACCACCTCTCCGCCAAAGGAGCGGACTGCATCCACCTTCACCTGGGGTGTGGTGGTGGGCATGACGATCACGGCTCGAGTGCCCAGCTTGTGGGCGCCCAGGGCAACGCCTTGCGCGTGGTTGCCGGCCGAAGCGCAGATCACGCCCTTGCGAAGTTGGTCGGGGGTCAGATGCGCCATCTTGTTGTATGCGCCTCTCAGCTTGAAACTGAATACCGGCTGTTGGTCCTCGCGCTTGAGGAGTACCTTGTTGTGAAGGCGGCGACTGAGGTTGCGGGCCGGTTCCAGTGCAGACTCCACTGCGACGTCGTAGACGCGCGCATTCAGGATTCTGGTGAGGTAGTCCGACGGACTGAGCGGGGCGCTGGTGCGAGGCGCCGGTGCCGCGGCCCTCTTTCTGTTGGATCGTGTGGTCATTGTTTGTCCTGTCCAACGATGATAGCGAGCCGAGGTCGCGAAAAAAAACCCGGACTGGTGGAACCGGTCCGGGTTTGAATCCACCCGTAGAGGGCAGAGGAGACAACCTTCAATACAATGCCGCCATTGTATCGAGAAATGCTGCGGCGCAACACGGTTGAAAGTGTTTTTGCTACCTTTTAGGGAGCTGACTCTCGAACTGTCAGATTTTTCACAACCGACACAGCTATGGAATGCACCGTGACCTGGACCGGCGCCGCCGGTACCCGCTCCCACATGGGATTTGTCGCTGAAACAGGCAGTGGTCACATTTTGGCCATGGACGGCGCCCCGGATGCGGCCAAGCCGGAAAACGGGGGCGCGAATCTGGCGCCCAGGCCCATGGAAACCGTACTGGCCGGTACGGGTGGGTGCACGGCCTACGATGTAGTCCTGATCCTCAAGCGCGGTCGCCATGATGTGCGGGGCTGCAGTGTGAAGCTCACGTCCGAGCGCGCGCCGACCGATCCGAAGGTGTTCACGCGAATCCACATGCATTTCACTGTGACCGGTCGGGCGATTCCTCCTGCTGCCGTGGAACGTGCCATCGCGATGAGCCACGAGAAGTATTGCTCTGCCAGCATCATGTTGGGCAAGACAGCGGAGATCAGCACCAGCTTCGATCTGCTGGAAGCCTGAGTACCCTCTCTTTAGGCTCAGAACCGGTGAGCCACGGTGGTCATCACCTTCGCTGCAGTCTTCATGAGCAGCTTGACAGGCAAGGGAAGTTCCACGGCGCCGGCATGCTGTGCTTCCCGGGCATGCCTGGCTTCATCGGCCTGCATCTGGGCCACGATGGCTCTTGATGCGTGGTCCGAGATGGGCAGCCGGTCCATGTGAGAGACCAGGTGATCCTCGACCTGCCGCTCGGTTTCGACCACAAACCCAAGGCTGACGCCGGCCCCCATCCGTCCAGCGAGCAGACCGATTCCGAACGCTCCTGCATACCACAGGGGGTTGAGGATAGACGGGTGGGCGCCCAGTTCATCCAGTCGGTCCCGGGTCCAGGCCAGGTGGTCTGTCTCCTCCCGTCCTGCTGCTTCCAGCTGTTGCGCCAGCCGTTCTCGTTGCGGATGGGTGCTGCTGCGCGCAGCCATGGCCTGAGCGGTGTAAAGCGCTTGGGCGCAGACCTCGCCGACGTGATTCACGCGCATCAGCGCACCAGATGTCGCCTTGTCCTCCGCACTCAGGTGGGTGTGCGGAGATTCAGCCACAGTGTTGCAAGGTCGAGTCGCGCGCGGCCTGGCAAAAAGGGTTCGCAAAGCAGTGTCGGCAGCAACCAGAAGAGAGTCCATGGATTTGGCAGTCATGAAAAATGGCAAATTGATTGTCGCTCGATGCATTAAAGGCGGTGATTACTATTGTTCTAGGTAGTCACCCGAGGAAGGGCTTTTCCTTGTTGTCCATGAACGACAAACACCCCTGAAAGCTTTGCACCCCCCGAGCCCTTCTGGTGCAATGAAGACACTTCCAGTAACGGAGGTTGGCTCGGAGGCTCAGACCGCCGGCCCATTCATCAACCTTGGAGATACCCTCAATGAAAAAGACCCTGATTGCTCTGGCCGCTGTGGCTGCCACCGGCGTTGCATTCGCTCAGTCCTCCGTGACGATTTACGGCAAGGTGGAAGCCGGTCTGCAGAAGATGAACGGCGACTCGCTGAAGATGACCAACATCCACGGCTCGCGTCTGGGTTTCCGCGGTGCTGAAGACCTCGGCGGCGGTCTGCAAGCCAAGTTCCAGATTGAGCACCGTTTCAGCCCCGACACGGGCATGGATGCAACTTACAGCCCGGGTGGCACCAATCCCACGACCGGTGTCGTGACTCCCGCTTCGTCGACTTTCTGGAACGGTATGTCCACGGTTGGTCTGGCCGGTTCCTTCGGTGAAATCCGTCTGGGCCGCTACTACAGCGCGAACTTCCTGGGCGCCAACAACAAGCCCGACCCCTTCGGTGGTGATGGCGCCGGTGCACTGCGTGGTATCGGTATGCAGACGACCCACGTCCGTACCGCCAACATCATCCACTACAGTGGCAGCTTCAGTGGTGTGAACGTCGCCGTGTCGACCGGTCTGAAGGAAGGCGCAGCCAAGGCCCACAACAGCTTTGCCGTCGGATACGCCAATGGTCCTCTGGACGTGGGCGTCGGTGCCGACAAGGATGCTGGCAGCGATGTGACCAACGCCTATGCCACTTATGATCTGGGCGTTGCCAAGTTGGCGTTTGGCCTGGGCAACAAGAAGACCGCCGCTGGCGTGAAGACCGAAGGCCTGCTGTTCGGTGCCACGATCCCTGCGGGTCCTGGCAAGGTGCTGGTCGGTGTTGCTCAAGCCAAGAACAAAACCACCGATACCACCACCAACCAGAAGGTTGGTCTGGGTTACTACTACCCTCTGAGCAAGCGCACTGCGCTGGAATTCACCTACGGTCGTGACAGCAAGGCCAAGACCGCCACCGGCAAGAACGTGGGCGGCGCCGACTTCACTCTGCACCACAATTTCTGATCGTCTGCCGGCGAAAGCCGGTTGATGTAAGGAGAATCAAAGCCTGTCTTGGGAACAAGACAGGCTTTTTTTGCTCCTACCCGCGACCTTCGGTATGGGGATGTCGGCGTGTCGCCAAAATCCAACGGCATGCTATCTTTTTACGGGTTTTCCCTCGAAGTGCGGGATGGCTCGCGCTACCATGAAGTGTCAGTTTCTCAACCGGGCTGTAAAGCCCAGCATTAAAGGATGTTGATATGAAGAAATCTCTGATTGCTCTCGCCGTTCTGGGTTCGGTGGCCGGCGTGGCCCAGGCCCAGTCCTCCGTCAGCGTTTACGGCATTGCCGACGCTGTGCTGCACAAGGACAAGGATGCGTCCGCTGCTCTGACCTCGGGTGGTGTGAGCGGTAGCCGTCTGGGCTTTAAGGGCACGGAAGACCTGGGTGGTGGCCTGAAGGCCAACTTCCTGCTGGAGCACGGCTTCAAGATCGACACCGGCAAGCAAGGCGAAGAAGGTTCTTCGTTCAACCGTCAAGCCTATGTTGGCCTGTCCGGTGGCTTCGGTGAGTTCAAGCTGGGCCGCATCTGGACCGCCTATGACGACATCTCTGGCGCTACCAATCCGGTGTTCGACTCCGTTCTGTCGCCCAACAACTCTGTGTGGGCCAGCGTTGGCTACGCTGCCAATCCGTCCAACGGTATTTACTACGCTACGCCGGCAATGGGCGGCGTCAGCGGTGCTTTCAGCACCAACCTGAAGGAAGGTTCGGACAACCAGTCCAACGCTTTCCACGTCAAGTACGAAGGTGGCCCGGTGTACGCTGGCGTCGCTTACCAAGTGGACAAGACCGCCGCTGGCGACACCAAGTTCACCCGCGTGAACGGCTCCTATGATCTGGGCGCTGCCAAGCTGCTGGCTGGCTACGGCAACGTGAAGGCCGGTAGCGTCAAGACCACCGACCTGTCCTTCGGCGCCGACGTGCCGCTGGGTGCCAATCTGGTGCTGTCTGCTGGTTACGCTTCCTCCAAGACCGACGGTGCTGAGCGCCTGTCCGGCCTGGGTCTGGGCGTTGCCTACTCGCTGTCCAAGCGCACCACCGTTTACGGCGGTTTCCTGGACACGAAGAACACCGGTCCCGACACCCGCTACGGCTTTGGTCTGAAGCACACCTTCTGATGACGGCGGCCTCGGCCGCTTGATTCCGAAAGTTGAAAAGCCACTTGGCATTGCCAAGTGGCTTTTTTTGTTCTTGGTTGTTTATTGCTTGGAAGTGGACGCAGGCGTCGTTCCGGGCTTGACGGATTTGTCGGTTGCTGCGACGGGTTTGAAGGCCTCGCCGTTCACCGTGAGACCTTCTGCGGACAGCTTGGCTGCGCGTTTCTCACCGATGCCAGGCATGCGTTCGATCAAGTCCGCCCAGTCCTTGAACTTGCCGTTCTTGCGGACTTCGAGAATCTTGGTCGAGGTGCCTGGGCCGATGCCCTTGATGCTGTCCAAATCGGCAGGATTGGCGGTGTTGACGTCCACGGCTGCGAACGATGTGGCTGTGAACGCCGCGATGAATAGGGACAACAGCTTTTTGTACATGGGTTCCTCCTGAAAAGTGAAAGTGACAGCGGTGAACGTGGGCGCATTGGCGGATCCACGGCGAAAAATGTATCGAATGCCCTGGTTTTTGACTTCCCCAGAGAGGGGTACGCGCAGGTCAGAAACGATAGACTGCAAACTAGCTACTTTTTGTCGCAAGAATCAACGTCTGCGGGGTATGGATGGGCGGCTTAGTGAAAAACATGCTGATCAGGGCATTGCCGGCCGCGACTGCCTTGGTGCTTGCTGCCTGCGCTGCGAAGGCGCCACAGCTCGAAGAGACGGGCGAAGCTTCTACCGGTGGGTTAAAGCCTGATGTGGGATTGCATCAGCAGGCCGAGTGGCGGGCCACTGTCGATGAGCTGCTGAAAACCCCGCCCGGTGGAGATGCCTGGCAGCCCTTTCTGTTACCGGGGAAGCGTTTTGCCGCTTTTGAGGTGGCCGGGCAAGCAGGGAGCGCAGCGCTGTCGGTGAGTGCCTACGGTTCTGTCAGCATTCTGCGCAAGCGCTTCGACAAAGCGTTGCCCGAGGTCGACCGGATTGCGTTTTCATGGAAGGTCGATGGTCTCCCCGACAAGGCGCGCCTGGGCGAGGCGGGCAAGGACGATGCGCCTGTCCGGATTCTGCTGTCGTTCGACGGCGACCGCAGCAAGTGGACAGGGCGCAACCATCGCATTTCCGAAATGAGTCGTCTGCTCACGGGGGAAGAGTTGCCCTATGCCACGCTGATGTACGTCTGGGCGAACCACGATGCCCCAGAGACGGTCATCGTCAACGCACGAACTGACCGTATCCGCAAGGTGGTGGTGGAGAGCGGTGCGCAGCAGGTGGGCCACTGGCGGGACTATCAAAGAAACATCCGAGCAGATTTTTTCCGGGCCTTCGGAGAGGAGCCTGGACCTTTGCGGGCGGTTGCCATCATGACCGACACCGACAACACCCAGTCCAGCTTGCGTGCCTGGTATGGCCGCATGACCCTCACCGCTCGCTGAGTCTTGTGGCATCCTGCTCAGGCGCTCCATAGGGTTAGCACGCTTGGGTGGCTGGAACAGTTGTTGCAAAGTCTTCGTGCGTTCTGCGGCTGCCCTTTGTGGGTGCGGCCAATGTCCCAGCCGAGCGTCTCAGATCGTCATTCATGCTTGCATTTGTTTTACGACGCATGGCCCAGGCGGTGCTCGTCATGGTCAGCGTGGCGTTCATCGCCTTCATGCTGTTTCAGTACGTGGGTGATCCGGTGGTGTTTCTGCTGGGCCAGGACGCCACGCCGGAGCAGATCAGGAACCTCCGCGCCGATCTCGGGCTGGACCAGCCCGTGGTGGTGCAGTTCTGGCACTTTCTGGTCAACGCGGCGCAGGGTGAATTTGGCATCAGCCTGCGCCAGGGGGCCAAGGTCTCGCGCCTGATCGCCGAGCGCCTGCCTGCCACGGTGGAACTGGCGATGGTGGCCGCCGTGCTCGCCTTGCTTCTGGGCATCCCGATGGGTGTGTATGCGGCCCTGAAGCGCGGCACCTTTGTGAGCCAGCTGCTCATGAC
Source organism: Hydrogenophaga sp. H7 (assembly GCF_002025745.1). Classification (NCBI taxonomy): domain Bacteria; kingdom Pseudomonadati; phylum Pseudomonadota; class Betaproteobacteria; order Burkholderiales; family Comamonadaceae; genus Hydrogenophaga; species Hydrogenophaga sp. H7. Next base: position 248,974 of record NZ_MCIC01000017.1, read on the forward strand.
CGTCTCGCTGCTCGGGGTGTCCCTGCCAACGTTCCTGATCGGCATCCTGCTGATCCTGGTGTTCGCTGTGAACCTGGGCTGGTTTCCGAGCTTTGGCCGCGGTGATGTGGTCCAGCTCGGATGGTGGAGCAGCGGGCTGCTCACCGCCAAAGGATGGCACCACATCGTCCTGCCGGCACTGACCCTGGCGATCTTCCAGCTCACGCTGATCATGCGGCTGGTCCGGGCGGAGATGCTGGAGGTGCTGCGCACCGACTACATCAAGTTCGCCCGTGCCCGCGGACTGACCAACCGGGCGGTGCATTTCGGCCACGCGTTGAAGAACACGCTGGTGCCCGTGATGACCATCACCGGCCTGCAGCTCGGGGGGCTGATTGCCTTTGCCATCATCACCGAAACGGTGTTCCAGTGGCCGGGCATGGGGTTGCTGTTCATCCAGGCCGTGACCTTCGCCGACGTCCCCGTAATGGCGGCCTATCTCTGCCTGATCGCATTGATCTTTGTCGTGATCAATCTGGTGGTGGATCTGCTCTATTTCGCTGTTGATCCCCGTTTGCGCATTGAAAGGGCCGGAGCCCACTGATGATCCCCCACACCTCCCGCATCCGTGCCCATGGCCGCGCGTTCGCCCACATCGCTGCCCTGCACCCTGAACTGACGGCGCTGCGCCGCGAGCTGCACGCCCACCCGGAACTCGGTTTCGAGGAGCACTACACCGCCCGGCGGGTGGTCGAGTCCCTCAAGATCTGCGGCGTGGACGAGATCCACACACAGATCGGCAAGACCGGCGTGGTGGCGTTGATCCACGGAAGCCGCCGGGACAGCGGTCGGATGATCGGATTGCGCGCCGACATGGACGCGTTGCCGATGACCGAACTCAACGATTTCGCCTGGAAGTCGACCCGGGCAGGCTTGATGCACGGCTGCGGGCACGACGGGCACACCGCCATGCTGATCGGTGCAGCGCGCTACCTGGCCGAGACCCGGCGCTTCAACGGCACGGCGGTCCTGATCTTCCAACCGGGCGAAGAAGGCTTCGCCGGCGCAAAGGCCATGATCGAAGACGGACTGTTCGAGCGCTTCCCGGTGCAGTCGGTCTATGCCATGCACAACTGGCCGCAGATGCGGCCCGGCACTGTGGGCGTGAACCCAGGGCCGATGATGGCCGCGGCCGACCGCATCACCATCGAAGTCACCGGCAAGGGCGGACACGGTGCGCACCCCTACCTCACGGTGGACCCGGTGCTGGTGTCGGCCCACATCATCACGGCCGTGCAGAGCATCGTCTCGCGCAACGTGAGGGCCATCGACAACGCGGTCATCAGCCTGTGCTCCATGCAGGCAGGAGATCCCGGGGCCTTCAGCGTGGTGCCGGGAAAGGCGACGATGGTCGGCACGGTCCGCACCTTCAGCCCCGAGATCCAGTCGCTGGTCGAGCGGCGGCTGAACGAGGTGTGTTCCGGGGTGGCGCTGGGTCTGGGCGCTTCGGCGCATGTCCGCTACGAGCGCATCTATCCCGCCACCATCAATACGCCCGACGAGGCCCGGTTCGCCACCCGCGTGGCGCGCGATCTGGTGGGTGATGAGCACGTGGACGCGGAAATGGACCCCAGCATGGGCGCCGAGGACTTCTCCTTCATGCTGCAGGTCAAACCGGGCGCCTACCTGCGGCTGGGGCAGGGCGGGGAGGGCAGCTGCTTCCTGCACAACAGCCGCTACGATTTCAACGACGAGGTGCTGCCGCTGGGTGCGGCCCTGCACGCCAGCCTGATCGAACAGGGCATGCCCCTGTCCGAAGAGTCCCCCTGAGCTTTCATCCAACCGACCAGGAGAAACCATGAACTTCAAGCATTCGCTGATCACCTCCATCGCTCTGGCCGCCATCGCGGGCACGGCGGTGGCGCAGACGGTGCGCATTGGCAACCAGGGCGACGCCTTGTCGATGGACCCGCACTCGCTCAACGAGTCCCTGCAACTGAGCGTCACGGGCAATGTCTACGAAGGGCTCGTGGCCCGCGACAAGGACCTCAGGCTGGTGCCGGCGCTGGCCACCAGCTGGAAGCAGACCTCGCCAACCGTGTGGCGCTTCGAACTGCGCAAGGGCGTCAAGTTCCATGACGGCAAGCCGTTCACGGCCGACGATGTGCTGTTCTCCTTTGCCCGCGCAGCGGGCGAAGGCTCGGACATGCAGAGCTACACCAACGACTTCAAGCAAGTGCGCAAGGTGGGCGATTCCGCGATCGAGATCGAGACGAAGACGCCTTTCCCCATCCTGCCCGACCTGCTGGCGCTGGTCTACATCATGAGCAAGCCGTGGGCCGAGGAGAACCAGGCCACCCGGCCGGTGGACCGCCGCAAGGGCATCGAGAACGCGGCCTCCTTCCGCTCCAACGGCACCGGCCCGTACCGCCTGCGCGAGCGCCAGCCCAACGTCAAGACCAGCTTCGTCCGCAACGGCAGCTACTGGGGCAAGATCGAAGGTAACGTGGTGAACGTGGAGTACACGCCGATCGGCAACGACGCCACCCGCGTGGCCGCCCTGCTGTCCGGGCAGGTGGACGTGATCGAGCCGGTGCCGCTGCAGGACGTGGCGCGCATCAACGCCAGCGGCAAGTCCAAGGTGCTGCAGGGGCCTGAGCTGCGCACCATCTTCCTCGGCATGGACCAGAAGCGCGACGAGCTGCTGTACTCCAGCGTGAAGGGTAAGAACCCGTTCAAGGACAAGCGCGTGCGCCAGGCTTTCTACCAGGCCATCGACATCAACACCATCCAGCGCGTGGTGATGCGGGGCGCCTCCAAGCCCACGGCGCTGATGGTCGGCCCCGGCATCAACGGCTTTGACGCCGCGATGAACACCCGCCTGCCCTACGACCCCGACGCCGCCAGGAAGCTGCTGGCCGACGCCGGCTACCCCAACGGCTTCGAGGTGGGCATGAACTGCCCGAACGACCGCTATGTGAACGACGGCGACATCTGCCAGGCGGTGGCCGCGAACCTCGCGAAGATCGGCGTGAAGGTGAACCTGCAGGCCGAGACCAAGGGCACCTACTTCCCCAAGATCCTCAAGCGCGACACCAGCTTCTATCTGCTGGGCTGGACGCCGGGCACCTACGACTCGCACAACGCGCTGAACGCGCTGATGCGCTGCGTCGACGACAAGGGCAGTGGCCAGTTCAACCTTGGCTCCTACTGCAACCCGAAGGTGGACGAGCTGACGTTGAAGATCCAGTCGGAGACCGACAAGCCCAAGCGCGACGCGATGATCAAGGAGGCCTTCAAGCTGCACGCCGACGATGTCGGCCATCTGCCGCTGCACCAGCAGGCCCTGGCCTGGGGCGTGGCCAGCAACGTGCAGCTGGTCCAGCTAGCGGACAACTTCATGCCGTTTCGCTTCATGTCGGTGAAGTGATCGGCTGAGCCTTGATCGCCGCCCTTCGACGCTGGCTCGACGGCGACGTCGGCCACAGTTTCCGCTCGTCGCCCACCGCCATGGTGGCGGCGCTGATCGCCTTCGCCTGCGTGTTCTGTGCGGCGTTCGCCCCCTGGGTGGCGCCGCACAACCCGTTCGACCTGGCGACGCTGGAGCTGAGCAACGCGCGCCTGCCGCCGGCCTGGATGGAGGGCGGAAATCCCGCCTTCCTGCTGGGCACGGAGGACCAGGGGCGCGACATCCTGTCCGCGCTGATGTACGGCGCGCGCATCTCGCTGGCGGTGGGACTGACCTCGGTCATGCTGTCGGTGCTGATCGGGGTGGTGCTGGGGCTGCTGGCCGGCTTCCTCGGCGGCTGGGTGGACGCCTTCCTGATGCGCCTGTGCGACGTGATGCTGTCCTTCCCACCGATCCTGGTGGCGCTGCTGATCGCGGGGGTGGGCCGGGCGCTGTTTCCCAACTCGCAGGACGAGCTCGCGTTCGGTGTGCTGGTGCTGGCCATCACGCTGACGGGCTGGGTGCAGTACGCACGCACGGTGCGCGGCTCCACGCTGGTGGAGCGCAACAAGGAGTATGTGCAGGCCGCCCGCGTGACCGGCGTGCCGCCGCTGCGCATCATGCGCCGGCACGTACTGCCCAATGTGATGGGGCCGGTGCTGGTGCTGGCGACCATCCAGGTGGCTACCGCCATCATCATCGAGGCCACGCTGTCCTTCCTCGGTGTCGGCGCACCCATCACCGCGCCCTCTCTGGGCACGCTGATCCGCGTCGGCAACGACTACCTGTTCTCGGGCGAGTGGTGGATCACCGTGTTCCCCGGCGCCATGCTGGTGCTGATCGCGCTCTCGGTGAACCTGCTGGGCGACTGGCTGCGCGACGCCCTCAATCCCAAACTGCGATGAGCCTGCTGCAAGTCAAGAACCTGGTCGTCGAGTTCCCGCACCGCCGCGGCACGCTGCGGGCGCTGGACGACATTTCCTTCGACATCGCGCCGGGCGAGATCCTGGGCGTGGTGGGCGAATCGGGCGCGGGCAAGTCGCTCACGGGCGCGTCCATCATCGGCCTGCTGGAGCCGCCGGGGCGCATCGCGGGCGGCGAGATCCTGCTGGAGGGCCGACGCATCGACGACCTGCCCTTCGCCGAACTGCGCAAGGTGCGCGGGCGGCAGATCGGGGCCATTTTCCAGGACCCGCTGACCTCGCTGAATCCGCTGTACACCGTGGGCCGTCAGCTGACCGAAACCATCCGCACCCACCTGCCCGTGGGCCAGGCCGAGGCGCGCGAGCGGGCGATCCAGCTGCTGCGCGACACGGGCATCCCGGCGGCCGAGCAGCGCATCGACCACCACCCACACCAGTTTTCCGGCGGCATGCGCCAGCGGGTGGTGATTGCGCTCGCGCTGGCAGCCGAGCCCAAGCTCATCGTCGCCGACGAACCGACGACCGCGCTGGACGTGTCGATCCAGGCGCAGATCATCACCCTGCTCAAGCGCATCTGCAGCGAGCGCGGCGCCGCGGTGATGCTGATCACGCACGACATGGGCGTGATCGCCGAAACCTGCGACCGTGTGGCCGTGATGTACGCGGGTCGCGTGGCCGAGATCGGGCCGGTGCACGACGTGATCCACCGGCCGTCGCACCCCTACACCGCGGGCCTGATGGCCTGCATTCCCGACATGACCCAGGACCGCGAGCGCCTGCACCAGATCGACGGCGCCATGCCGCGGCTCAACGCCATTCCGGCCGGCTGTGCTTTCCACCCGCGCTGCGACCGCGCGTTCGACCGCTGCCACGCGCAGCGGCCCGAGCTGATGCCGGCCGGGACGACGCGGGCAGCCTGCTGGCTGCACGCAGGCACCACGGGAGGCGCGTCGTGAGCGATGCCATTGCTGCGCAGCCCCTGGTGCGCGCCACCGACCTGGCCAAGACCTTCGATGTCTCGGCACCCTGGCTCAACCGCGTGCTGGAGCGGCGCCCGCGCCAGCTGTTGCGCGCGGTGGACGGGGTGAGCTTCGACATCCAGCGTGGCCAGACGCTGGCGCTGGTGGGCGAATCGGGCTGCGGCAAGAGCACGGTGGCCCGCCTGCTGGTGGGCCTCTACGCGCCGACGCGCGGAGGCTTCCAGTTCGACGGGCAGGACGCGCACGCGGCGTTCAAGACACCGCAGGGGCGCCAGCTGCGCCGCCGCATCCAGATGATCTTTCAGGACCCGTACGCCAGCCTGAACCCGCGCTGGCGTGTGCAGGACATCGTGGCCGAACCGCTGGTCGAACACGGCCTGCTGTCGGGTGCTGGCGAGCTGCGCGAGCGGGTGGGCGAGCTGCTGCAGTCGGTGGGGTTGTCGCCGCTGGACGCGGTCAAGTTTCCGCACCAGTTCTCAGGCGGGCAGCGCCAGCGCATCTCGATTGCGCGCGCCCTGGCCACGCACCCGGAGTTCCTGGTCTGCGACGAGCCGACCTCGGCGCTGGACGTGAGCGTGCAGGCGCAGGTGCTCAACATCATGAAGGACCTGCAGCGGCAGCAGGGTCTGACCTACCTGTTCATCAGCCACAACCTAGCGGTGGTGCGGCATGTGAGCGACCAGGTGGGGGTGATGTACCTCGGGCGGCTGGTGGAACTGGCGGACAAGCACACGCTGTTCGACAACCCACGGCATCCGTACACGCGCATGCTGCTGGACGCGATCCCCAAGATCCACGACACCGGCAAGGCTCGCACGCCGGTGCAGGGCGAGGTGCCGAATCCGCTGGACCCTCCGGCCGGGTGTGCGTTCAATCCGCGCTGTCCGCATGCGAACGAGCGCTGCCGGGTTGAACGGCCGGTGCTGCTGGACTTCGGTGGTGCCCGTGTGGCCTGCCACGCGGTGGAAGAGGGGCGGATTTCCGGCTAGGACTTGAGCCGCTGGGGGCTTTGTCCTACAGTGGGCCACGCGTTTTTGATCAGGAGGTCCCATGCTGCTGAGACATCTTCTGTTTGGATTCCTGGCCTGGCCCGTGGTGGTTCTGGCGCAGTCGGACGGCAACGCCGGGCCCTCGGTCAAAGTGGGCGATGTCTCGGTTTACGTGGTCAACAACCGCAGCGACAACAAGCAGTCGGAAGAGACGGTCACGGTCACTTCGGTGGAGGGAGGGCAGATCAAGACGAAGCACGTTCGTCCGGACCGCAATCCTCCGGAGCTCGAAGGTGTGACCAACCTTGATCTGAATCCGCTGGTCTCAGGCGCTTCCGGAACCAGGTTCGAGCCGGCCATCGAAATCTACCGGTTTCCCTTGAAGGTGGGCGATTCCTGGAAGACCCGCTCTGAGGCGGTGGGACTGGCAGGAAGCCGCTCCCGCTCCGAACTGGAAGTCAAGGTGGTGGCGCAGGAGAAAGTCGCGACGCCCGGTGGAGAGTTCGATGCCTTCCGCATCGAGTCGAACGGCTGGATCAATGGAGTCAGCTGGCAAGGTGCAATCCGCGTGTCCCAGACCATCTGGTTCGCACCTTCCATTGGGCGTGCGGTCAAGTCCGACTACAAGGACTACCGCAACAGCAGCCTGAACACCAGCACCTTGACGGAGCTGAAGTCGCACAAGCCGGCACCCTGACGGGCTGGGCTCAGGCGTAGCGCTTGCTGCGCAGGTTGTTCTTCATTTCCTTGAGCAACGGCTGCAGCTTGTTGCCGCCGATGCGCAGCGCCAGACAGGTGGCGACCACGTCGATCACCATCAGGTGCATCAGGCGCGAGGTCATGGGGCTGTAGCGGTCGTAGCCCTCGGGGTGGTCGGCGGCCAGGTGGATGTGGCCGGCGGTGGCCAGGGGCGAGCCGCTGGCGGTGACGGTGATGACCGTGGCGCCGTGCTTGCGCGCGATGTCGGCCGCGTCCATCAGGTCGCGCGTGCGGCCCGAGTTGGAGACGATCACCAGGCAGTCGCCCGGGCCCAGCAGCGAGGCGCTCATCACCTGCATGTGGCCGTCGCTGTAGGCGATGGCGTTGATGCCCAGGCGGAAGAACTTGTGCTGCGCGTCCTGCGCCACGATGCCGGAATTGCCCGCGCCGTAGAACTCGATGCGGCCCTTGTTCTTGTAGGTGGTCAGCAGCGCGTCGACCGCCTTCTCGATCGAGTGCGTCGAGGCGTCGTTGCGGTACTTGAGGAAGGCCGCGACCGTGTTGTCGATCACCTTGACCAGCACGTCGCTGACCTTGTCGTCCACGTCGACGCTGCGATGAATGAAGGGCACGCCTTCGCTCACGGTGCCGGCCAGCTTCAGCTTGAAGTCGGACAGGCCGTCGTAGCCCATGCTGCGGCAGAAGCGCACCACAGTCGGCTTGCTCACATGGGCGCGGTCGGCCAGTTCGGACACGGGCAGGCTGGCGAAGCTGCGCGGGTCGAGCAGCACGAGTTTGCCCACGCGCTGTTCCGCGGGCGCCAGTGAGGGCATGGAGGCTCTGATTCGGTCAAGCATGCGAAAATGGTAACCCAGTTACATCTTTCTGTGAAACCTCGACAACCCTGAGAGAGACCGATGAACCAGCTCGATGCCCTCAAGCAGCTCACCACCGTGGTCGCCGACACCGGTGACTTCAACCAGATCGCCGCCTATTCACCGCGCGACGCGACGACCAACCCGTCGCTGATCCTCAAGGCCGTGCAGAAACCCGAGTACGCGCACCTGCTGCAGGAAACCGTGGCGAAGTACGGGCAGCATGGAACGGACGAGGTGATGAACCGCCTGCTGGTGCGCTTCGGCATCGAGATCCTCAAGCATGTGCCGGGCCGCGTGTCCACTGAAGTGGACGCCCGACTGAGCTTCGACACCGAGGCCACCGTGACGCGCGCGCGCCGCATCATCGACCTCTACCAGGGCGAGGGCGTGCACGTGGACCGCATCCTGATCAAGATCGCCTCGACCTGGGAGGGCATCCAGGCCGCGGCGCGGCTGGAGCGCGACGGTATCCACACCAACCTCACGCTGCTGTTCTCCTTCTGCCAGGCGGTGGCCTGTGGCCAGGCCAAGGTGCAGCTGATCTCCCCGTTCGTCGGCCGCATCTACGACTGGTACAAGAAGCAGGCCGGCGCGAAGTGGGACGAGGCCGCGATGGCCGGCGCCAACGACCCGGGCGTGCAGTCGGTGCGCGCGATCTACAACTTCTACAAGAAGCACGGCATCGCCACCGAGGTGATGGGCGCGAGCTTCCGCAACGTGGGCCAGATCACCGCGCTGGCCGGCTGCGACCTGCTGACCATCAGCCCCGACCTGCTGGCGCAGCTGCAGGCCAGCGAGGCGCCGCTGGCCAAGGCCCTGGACGCTGCCGCGGCCCAGGCCATGGACATCCCGTTCGTGCAGTACGACGAGGCCACCTTCCGTTTCGCGCTGAACGAGGACGCGATGGCCACCGAGAAGCTGGCCGAAGGCATCCGCGCCTTCGTGGCCGACACGATCAAGCTCGAAGCGATGATGCGCTGAGCGCAGGCCCGCCGAGCCGGTGGAAGCGCCACCGCAGGCGCTGGGTCATCGACCCGCCCGGCCCGAGGAGGTGCAGCCCCGGCCGGCCCGGCAGGTGCACCGCGTCGACCGGGTGGCTGACCGGTTCCACGCAGAAGCTCGGCCCGGCCTCGGGCCGGAACAGCAGCAGGCAGCCGTCGCCGGTCGCGGCGGTGTCTTCCACGGTCAGGGCCCAGCCGCTTTCCGGCCATTCGATGCGGGCCAGGCCGTCCCAGCCGGTGAAGGCGTTGTCGATCAGCGACCCGTGGGCATCGATGCCGGCGCTCAGGTCCCAGTCTGGCGGAACGGGCGTGTGCGCCCGGGGCAGGCGGTCGGGGTGGCTGAGCCAGACACCACCCACCCGGGCCTGCACCCGGGTGCCCGGCGTGCGCAGCAGCCAGGGGTGCTGCCCGAGGCCGTAGGGCAGGGGCGCAACGCCCCGGTGGGTCACCGACAGGGTCTGTTCGATGCCGTCGGGCAGCAGCTGATAGCGCTGCGTGGCGATGTAGTCGTAGGGGCTGCCCATGAAGTGGCGCGAGTCCAGCCGCAGCTCGATCTGCCGCTCGTCGTGGGTGACGACGTCCCAGGCCTGCAGCCAGCCCTCGCCGTGGATGGGGCAGGCTTCTCCGGCGCGGTTGGGCGCCAGCGGGTGGAACACGCCGTCCTGCTCGAAACCGCCGCCGCTGATGCGGTTGGACCAGGGCACCAGGGGCAGCGAGGCCACGCTGAACGGGTCGGGGTCGCCAAACCAGGGGCGCCAGAGATGGAACGGCACGTCCGGGTGGCGCGGGTCCGGATCGGCCTGCGGGTGCAGGAACCACGCGGCGGCGCAGCCGCCGAAGCCGGGCACCAGGCCCAGGCGCTGGCGGCCGTCGTCGAGCCAGTGAATGCGCCCCGCGCTTGCTGTCATTGGGAAGGTCATGGTTCATCTTATTAAGTTCAATCATCAAACTATGTCGGGTTTGTCCCAATAGGAGCCAACACAAGGGGTGGCAAATAATTAGTTTGTCGTTCGTACTAAATGGCTGCCGGCGAGGGGGCCAGCGCACGATGTGTCCAAGCAATCCGTTCAATAACCGCGGCCCGAAAGCAGGCCGTTCACTGGAGACAAGGATGAAACTGAAGACAACGTTGACCGCTTTGGCGCTCGGTCTGGCCAGCGCCGGTGCGTTCGCCCAGGTGGTGGGTGTGAGCTGGTCCAACTTCCAGGAAGAGCGCTGGAAGACCGACGAGAAGGCGATCAAGGACCAGCTGGCCAAGCTGGGCGCCAGCTACATCAGCGCCGACGCGGGCGGCTCGCCCGAGAAGCAGCTGTCCGACGTGGACTCCCTGATCGCCAAGGGCGCCAAGGTGCTGATCGTGCTGGCGATGGACAAGGACGCCATCCTGCCCGCCGTCAACAAGGCCGCGCAGCAGAAGATCCCGGTGGTGGCCTACGACCGCCTGATCGAGGCGCCCGGTGTGTTCTACATCACCTTCGACAACGTCGAGGTCGGCCGCATGCAGGCGCGCGCGGTCTTCGAGGCCCAGCCCAAGGGCAACTACGTGATGATCAAGGGCTCGCCCACCGACCCGAACGCCAACTTCCTGCGCGGCGGCCAGCAGGAGGTGCTGGACGCGGCGATCAAGAAGGGCGACATCAAGATCGTGGGCGAGGAGTACACCGACGGCTGGAAGCCGGAAGTGGCGCAGAAGAACATGGAGCAGATCATCACCAAGACCGGCGGCAAGATCGACGCCGTGGTGGCCTCCAACGACGGCACCGCCGGCGGTGTGGTCGCGGCGCTGACCGCCAAGGGCATCAAGGGCATTCCGGTGTCGGGGCAGGACGGCGACCATGCCGCGCTCAACCGCGTGGCCATGGGCTCGCAGACGGTGTCGGTGTGGAAGGACGCACGCGACCTCGGCCGCGACGCCGCCACCGCCGCCGTCTCCCTGGCCAAGGGCCAGAAGGTCGCGGGCGCCGCGGCCTGGGCCGGTGGCGAGAAGAAGGTGTCGCTGCAGGCGCAGTTCCTCAAGCCGGTGCCGATCACGGCCAAGAATCTGGACCTGGTGGTCAAGGCCGGCTGGATCAAGAAGGAAGACCTGTGCAAGGGCGTGGACATGGCCAAGGGTCCGGCCGCCTGCAAATGACCCGGCATTTGAATTTGCGTTTCTCCTGATGGATGGAGGCCCTCGGACCGCGGGCTGGGTTCAGCCCGCGGTCCTTTTTTTCGGCGGAGTGCGTCTGTGAGTCCTGTTCCCAATGTCCTCAGGCAACTGGCCATCGACTGGCGGCTGGTGCTGATGGGGGCGGTCCTGGTGGCCACCGCCATCGTGTTCAACATCCTCTCGGGCGGCCTGTTCCTCTCGCCCGAGAACCTCTACAACATCGCCCAGCAGACGGCGGTGGTCGGCATCGTCGCCACGGTTGTGGTGCTGGTGATCGTGGCGCGCCACATCGATCTCTCGGTGGGTTCGGTGATGGGCTTTGTCGGCGTGCTGATCGCGACGCTGATGTACACCGCCGGCTGGCACTGGGTCGAGGCCTCGCTGGCCGGGCTGGCGGTGGCGATTGCGGTGTCGCTCTACCAGGGCGCGCTGACGGCCATGCTGGGCGTGCCGTCCTTCGTGGTCACGCTGGGCGGGCTGATGTCCTTCCGCGGCGCGGCCTTCCTGGTGGCCGATGGCAAGACGCAGCCGGTCAACGACCTCTTCTTCCAGCGCCTGGGTGGCGGCTTTGACGGCGCCATCGGCGTGCAGGCCAGCTGGGTGCTGGCGGCCGTGCTGGTGGCGGCGCTGGTCCTGCAGACGGCGCTGCGCCGCCGCGCCAAGGCCGCCTACGACGTGCCCAATCCGCCGCTGTGGCTGGACGCCCTGGTGGCGGCGGTGCCGGCGCTGATCGTGGTCGGCTTCGTGGCCACCATGAACGCCTACCAGATCCCGACCAAGGACGCGCCGCAGGGTGTGCCGATCCCGGTGCTGATCTGGGGCAGCGTGGCGCTGGTGCTGTCCTTCATCGTGCACCGCACGCGCTTCGGCCGCTACGTGTTCGCCATGGGCGGCAACCCCGAGGCGGCGGCGCTGGTGGGCATCCCGGTGCGCCGCGTCACGCTGATGGTGTTCGCCCTGCTGGGTGTGCTGATCACCATCGCCGCCATGGTCTCCATCGCGCGGCTGAACGCCGGCACCAACTCGCTGGGCACCGGCATGGAGCTGTACGTGATCGCCGCGGCGGTCATCGGCGGCACGGCGCTGGCCGGCGGCAGCGGTTCCATCCTAGGCTCGGTGCTGGGCGCGCTGATCATGCAGAGCATCGACAGCGGCCTGCTGCTGCTGGACATCTCCATCGGCCTTCGCTACGTGATCATCGGCCAGGTGCTGATCGCCGCCGTGGTGTTCGACGTGGTCTACCGCCGCCTCACCGGAGACCTGTCATGAACGCGCCACTGGTCGAAATGCGCCAGATCGGCAAGTCCTTCGGCGGCGTGCGCGCGGTCGACGATGTGAGCCTGAACCTCTACCCGGGCGAGGTCGTGGCCCTGCTCGGTCACAACGGCGCCGGCAAGTCCACGCTGATGAAGATGCTGGCCGGGGCCTACCCGATCGACAGCGGCGAAGTGCGGATCAACGGCGAGAAGGCCCACATCCGCACACCGGTCGACGCGCAGCGCTGCGGCATCGAGTCGATCTACCAGACCCTGGCCCTGGCCGACAACCTCGACGCCGTGGCCAACCTGTTCCTCGGCCGCGAGCTGCTCACGCGCTGGAACACCCTGGACGACCACCGCATGGACGCCGAGGCGCGCAAGGTGTTCCACCGCCTCAACAAGAACTTCAAGAACGTGCGCACGCCGGTGCGCCGCCTCTCGGGCGGGCAGCGCCAGGTGGTGGCGATCTCGCGCGCGATCTACTTCAACGCCCGCATCCTGATCATGGACGAGCCCACCGCGGCGCTCGGGCCGGAGGAGACCGCGATGGTCGGCAACCTGGTGCGCCAGCTCAAGGCCGAGGGCGTGGGCATCTTCCTGATCACCCACGACATGCCCGACGTGTTCGGCCTCAGCGACCGGCTGGCGGTGATGAAGAACGGCCGCCTGGTGGGTGCCTACCGCACCGCCGACGTCAATGAGGACGAGGTGTTGGGCATGATCATCGCGGGCAAACAACCTGAAGGAAAGGCGCAGACCCACAGCCTCTGAGGCCTGCGCGCTCCCGCACACCGAATGAAAACCACCGGCGACCAGCAACTTGTCAAACGCATCAACCGCAGCGTGCTGCTGAGGCTGCTGCGGCGGCGCAGCGGCCTTTCACGCGCCCAGCTCGCGCAGGAGAGCGGCCTGACCAAGTCGACGGTCAGCCTGCTGGTGCGCGAGCTGATCGACGAGGGCTGGGTCACCGAGACCGGCCCGGCCGCCGCGCATGGCCTGGGCCGGCCGTCGACACCGCTGCAGCTGGACGGCAGCCGCCGCGCCATGATCGGTGTGGAAATCGCGGTCGAGTCGCTGCGCGTGGTGGGCGTGTCGCTCACCGGCGAGGTGCTGTGGTCCGTCGAAGAAGCGCTGGCCGAGCACGAGCCGGCGGCGGTGTGCCGCCAGGTGGCGCAGCTGGTGGTGCGCGCGCACGCCGCGCTGGCGGCGCGGCCGGTGCTGGTCTCGGGCGTGGGCATCGGCCTGCCCGGCGCCTTCGACGAAGCCAGCGGCACCGTGCGCTTCGCGCCCAACCTGGGCTGGCGCAACGTGTCCTTCCTGCCGCTGATCACGCGCGCCCTGGCCGAGGCGGGCTGCCCGCCGGTGGCGGTGCATGTGCAGAACGAGGCCGACACCGCCGCGCTCAGCGAATACGAGTTCACCGACGGTGACGCGAAGGACTCGCTGATCTTCGTCACCTGCGGCGTCGGCGTGGGCGCCGGCATCGTGCTCAACGACCGCCTGTTCACCGGCCTGCAGGGCATGGCCGGCGAAATCGGCCACAGCATCCTGCAGATCGACGGCCCGGCCTGTTCCTGCGGCCGCCGGGGCTGCGCCGAAACCTTTTTCGGCGCGCGGGCCCTGGGCCAGCTGCCCGACCCGGCGCGTGGCGGCGTGTTCCTGGGGGTGGTGCTGCAGAACCTCTGGACCACCTTCAACCCGGGGGCCCTGGTGGTCGGCGGACCGTCCTGCGAACGGCACCCGGACATCGTGCGCACCGCGCGCGACACGCTCGACGCCTACGCCACCAGCGCGGGCGTGGCACCGCCGCCGGTGCGGCCGGCGCGCTACGGTCTGCTGGCCTCGGCCGTCGGCGCCGCCGCCCTGGTGCTGCACCACGAGCTGCGACCCATGCACGCCCCCTCCCTCATTCACTGAGCTTCACACACATGTACATCGGCATCGACATCGGCACCTCCGAGGTGAAGGCCCTGCTGCTGGGCCCAGACCAGCGCGTCATCGGCTCGGCCGGTTCTGCGCTCAGCGTGTCGCGGCCCCACCCGGGCCACAGCGAACAGGACCCGGCCGACTGGTGGACCGCCACCCAGGCCGCGCTGGCCGCGCTGCGGGCTGCGCACCCGGCCGAATACGCCGCGACCGAGGCCATCGGCCTGTCCGGCCAGATGCACGGCGCGGTGCTGCTGGGCGCGCAGGACCGCGTGCTGCGCCCGGCCATCCTCTGGAACGACACCCGCAGCGCGACCGAGTGCGCCGAGATGATGGCCGATGTGCCGGCGCTCAGCGACCTGGGCGGCAGCCTGGCCATGCCCGGCTTCACCGCGCCCAAGCTGCGCTGGGTGGCGCGCCACGAGCCCGAGGTGTTCCGGCAAGTGAGCAAGGTGCTGCTGCCCAAGGACCATGTGCGCCTGATGCTGACCGGCGAACACGTGAGCGACCTGTCGGACGCCAGCGGCACGCTCTGGCTGGACGTGCGGCGGCGCGACTGGTCCGACGAGCTGCTGGCCCTCACGGGGCTGACGCGCGCCCACATGCCGCGCCTGGTCGAAGGCAGCCAGGCCGGCGGCCGGCTCAAGGCCGATGTGGCGCAGGTGCTGGGCCTGCGGCCGGACACGGTGGTGGCCGGCGGCGCGGGCGACAACGCGGCCAGCGCCGTGGGCATGGGCGCGGTCGAGGCCGGCCAGGGCTTTCTCTCGCTGGGCACCAGCGGCGTGCTGTTCGTGGTGACGCCCGACTACCAGCCCAACGCGGCCAGCGCCACGCACGCCTTCTGCCACGCGGTGCCGGGCCGCTGGCACCAGATGAGCGTGATGCTCTCGGCTGCCAGCGCGCTGCAGTGGGTGTCCCACCTGCTGGGCGCCGCCAACGCGGGCGAGGTGGCCACGCGCGCCGCCGCCCTGAGCGCCAGCGACCGCGCCGCGTCCCCGCTGTTCCTGCCCTACCTGAGCGGCGAGCGCACGCCGCACAACGACGCGAAAGTGCGTGGCAGCTTCCACGGCCTGGACTTCGACACCGACGCCGCGCGCCTGGGCTACGCGGTGATGGAGGGCGTGAGCTTCGGCCTGCTCGATGGCCTGGCCGCGCTCAACGCCGCCGGCAGCACCGTCTCGCGCCTGTCGCTGGTCGGCGGGGGCGCGCGCAGCGCCTTCTGGGCCCAGATGCTGGCCAGCGCGCTGGACGTCGAGATCGTCACCCACGGCGGCTCGGCCGTTGGCGGTGCGCTGGGGGCGGCCCGCCTGGGTGCGCTCGCCGTGGGCGCGCCGATGGCCTCGGTCTGCCTGCCGCCGCCGGTCGACACCGTCTACCGCCCCGACCCCGCCGAGCGCGCGCTGCTGGCGCCGCGCCACGAGCTTTTCCGCAGCCTGTACCGCAGGCCCTGATGACTTCACCCGAGACCACCATGAGCACCTACTTCTCCGACATTCCCGCCATCGCCTACGAAGGCCCGCAATCGACCAACCCGCTGGCCTTCAAGTGGTACGACAAGGACCGCCTGGTGCTGGGCAAGCGCATGGAAGACCACCTGCGTTTTGCCGTCTGCTACTGGCACAGCTTCTGCTGGAACGGCTTCGACCCCTTCGGCTACGACGGCACCTTCGAGCGCCCCTGGCAGCGGGTGGCCGACCCGATGGCCGCGGCCCGCATGAAGGCCGACGCCGCGTTCGATTTCTTCTCGCGCCTGGGTGCGCCCTACTACTGCTTCCACGACCGCGACGTGGCGCCCGAAGGGGCGACGCCGCGCGAGAGCGTGAACCACCTGCACGAGATGGTGGACGTGCTGCAGGCCAAGCAGGCGCAGACCGGCATGAAGCTGCTCTGGGGCACGGCCAACCTGTTCAGCCACCGGCGCTTCATGTCGGGTGCGTCCACCAACCCCGACCCCGAGATCTTCGCGCTGGCCGCGTTGCAGGTGAAGGAGGCGATGGACGCCACGCTGAAACTCGGCGGCGAGAACTACGTGCTCTGGGGCGGCCGCGAAGGCTACGAGACCCTGCTGAACACCCGCGTCGGCCAGGAGCTGGACCAGATGGGCCGCTTCCTGAACATGGTGGTGGACTACAAGCACAAGATCGGCTTCAAGGGCACGATCCTGATCGAGCCCAAGCCGCGCGAGCCGTCCAAGCACCAGTACGACTTCGACACCGCCACGGTCTACGGCTTCCTGCAGCGCCACGGGCTGGAGAAGGAGATCAAGGTCAACATCGAGGCCAACCACGCCACGCTCTCGGGCCACAGCTTCGAGCACGAGATCGCCACCGCCATTGATCTGGGCATCTTCGGCTCCATCGACATGAACCGAGGCGACATGCAGTGCGGCTGGGACACCGACCAGTTCCCCAACAACATCCCCGAGACCGCGCTGGCGCTCTACCTGATCCTGCAGGCCGGCGGCTTCACCACTGGGGGCCTGAACTTCGACGCCAAGGTGCGGCGCCAGTCCATCGACGCCGAGGACATGTTCCACGGCCACATCGGCGGCATGGACGTGTCGGCGCGCGCGCTGCTGATCGCCGAGCAGATGGTTCTCGACGGCCAGCTCGCCCGCCATGTCGAGGCCCGCTACGCCGGCTGGAACACCCCCTTCGGCCAGGACCTGATGGCGGGCCGCCTGGGGCTGGACCAGGTGGCCGAACGGGTGCTGGAGCGCAACCAGGACACGCGGCCGGTCTCCGGGCGGCAGGAGCTGCTGGAGAACCTGCTCAACCGCTACATCTGAGCATTGAACCGAACCGGGAGCGGGCATGAAACCAGTGGTTTGGGGCGTGCTGAGCACGGCGAAGATCGGCACCGAGAAGGTGATCCCCGAGATGCTCGCCAGCCCGCTGGTGGAACTGCGCGCGATCGCTTCGCGCAGCCTGCCGTCCGCGCAGGCGGCGGCGCAGCGGCTGGGCATCCCGCAGGCCTACGGCAGCTACGAGGAGCTGCTGGCCGACCCGGCCATCGAGGCCATCTACAACCCGCTGCCCAACCACCTGCACGTGCCGCTGACCCTGCAGGCGGCCGCGGCCGGCAAGCACGTGCTGTGCGAGAAACCGTTCGCCCTCAGCGCCGACGAGGCGCTGAGCGTGCGCGCCGCCGCGGCCACCGTGCACATCGAAGAAGCCTTCATGGTGCGCCACCACCCGCAGTGGCAGCGCGCCCGCGAACTGGTGCGCGCCGGTCGCATCGGCACGCCGCGCGCGGTGCAGGTGTTCTTCTCCTACTTCAACGACGACGGTGCCAACATCCGCAACCAGGCGGCCATCGGTGGTGGCGCGCTGTACGACATCGGCTGCTACGCGGTGCTGGCCGGTCGCTACCTGTTCGAGGCCGAGCCGCTGCGCGCGGTCTCGCTGGTCGACCGCGACCCGGTGATGGGCGTCGACCGTCTCACCAGCGCGCTGCTGGACTTCGGCGCCGGGCGGCAGGTCGGCTTCACCGTGTCGACCCAGAGCGTGCCCTTCCAGCGGGTGCAGGTGGTGGGCACGCATGGCCGCATCGAACTCTTCATCCCCTTCAACGCCGCGCGCGGCGGCCAGATGACGCTGGCGCTGGACGAGGGCGGTGCGCTGGACGGCAGCGGCGTGACGTTGGAGACCCTGCCCGCGGCCGAGCAGTACCGGCTGGAGGTGGAGGCGTTTTCGCGCCGCGTGCGCGCCGGCACGCCGCCCGACGCGTCGGGGCTCGGCGAGGCGGTCGCCCAGGCCCGGGTGATCGACGCGCTGTGGCAATCCGAGCGCAGCGGGCGCTGGGAGCCGGTGGTCCGCGACTGAGCCTGCGGCCCCCGGTGCCGCCCCGGGGCGCGTGCTAGCCTGCGCCCCATGTCCGACCTGCTGTCCCATCCGTCCTTCGTCCGCTTCTGGTGTGCCCGTGTGGCGGCGGTGGCCGGCACCCAGATGCTGATGCTGACCATTGGCTGGCACATGTACGAGCTGACGGCCAGCGCCTGGGACCTCGGGCTGGTCGGGCTGTTCCAGTTCGCTCCCGCGCTGGCCATGACGCTGCCCGCCGGCCACGCCGCCGACCGCCACCACCGCGCCCGCATCGTGGCGCTGTGCCTGTCCGCGCAGGCGGTGGTGGCGCTGCTGCTGGTGGCCGGCACGCTGGCACACGCGGTCTCGCGCGAGTGGCTGCTGGCACTGTCAGCCCTGCTCGGAGCGATCCGGCCGTTTCAGATGTCGGCGCAGCAGGCACTGCTGCCGTCCCTGGTGCCGGCGCCGCTGCTGGCCCGCGCCACGGCGGTCACCTCCACCGGCACGCAGGCGGCCGTCATCGGCGGGCCGGCCCTGGGTGGGCTGATCTTTGCGGTGAACCTGAACGCGGTCTACATCGTCTGCACCGTTATGTTCCTGGGCGCGGCGCTGGCCTGCCTGTGGGTGCGCTACGAGCGCCAGCCGGTGCCGCACGAGCCGGTCAGCGCGCAGACCCTGCTGGCCGGGGTGCGCTATGTGTGGGGCCACCCGGTGCTGCTCGGGGCGGTGTCGCTGGACCTGTTCGCGGTCCTGCTGGGCGGGGCGACCGCGCTCCTGCCGATCTTCGCCAAGGAGATCCTGCACGTCGGCCCCGAAGGCCTGGGCCTGCTGCGTTCAGCGCCGGCAGTGGGTGCGCTGGCGGCCGGGCTGGTGCTCTCGCACGTCGCGCTGGAGCGGCGCGTCGGGCCCAAGCTGCTGGTGTCGGTGGCCGTGTTCGGCCTGTGCATGGTGGTGTTCGGTCTGTCCACCTCGTTCTGGCTGTCGCTGCTGGCGCTGGCGGTGTCCGGCGCGGCCGACATGGTCAGCGTGGTCATCCGCCAGACTCTGGTGCAGCTGGAAACGCCGGACCAGATGCGGGGCCGCGTGGCGGCGGTCAACACGCTCTTCATCGGCGCCAGCAACCAGCTCGGCGAGTTCGAGTCGGGCGTGACGGCCGCGGCCTTCGGTCCGGTGGGCTCGGTGGTGCTGGGCGGGCTGGGCACCATCGGCATCAGCCTGGCGTGGTGGCGCCTGTTCCGGCCACTGGCGCTGCGCGATGCGCTGGCCGGTCCGCAGCGGGTGGCCTGAACGCTGCCGACCCCACGGCGGGGCCCAACAAAAAAAAGCCCCGCAAGTCGCCTTGCGGGGCTTTTTTCTTTGGCGGGGGGCCGTAGCCCCCAGGCCGGGTCAAGGCATTACATGCCCATGCCCATGCCGCCCATGTCGCCCATGCCGCCACCGGGCATGGCGGGTGCGTCGTCCTTGGGGGACTCGGCGACCATGCACTCGGTCGTCAGCATCAGGGACGCCACGGAGGCGGCGTTCTGCAGCGCGGTGCGGGTCACCTTGGTCGGGTCCAGGATACCCATTTCGATCATGTCGCCGTAGGTGTCGTTGGCGGCGTTGAAGCCGAAGTTGCCCTTGCCTTCCAGCACCTTGTTGATCACGACGGAGGGCTCGCCACCGGCGTTGGCCACGATCTCGCGCAGCGGGGCTTCGATGGCCTTGAGGACCAGCTTGATGCCGGCGTCCTGGTCGGCGTTGTCACCCTTGATGGCGCCAGCGGCTTGCTTGGCGCGCAGCAGGGCCACGCCACCACCGGCGACGATGCCTTCTTCCACGGCAGCGCGGGTGGCGTGCAGGGCGTCTTCCACGCGGGCCTTCTTTTCCTTCATCTCGACTTCGGTGGCGGCACCGACCTTGATGACGGCCACGCCGCCGGCCAGCTTGGCCACGCGCTCTTGCAGCTTTTCGCGGTCGTAGTCGCTGGTGGCTTCTTCGATCTGCACGCGGATTTGCTTGACGCGGGCTTCGATGTCAGCGGCAGCGCCGGCGCCGTCGATGATGGTGGTGTTTTCCTTGCCCACTTCGATGCGCTTGGCCTGGCCCAGGTCGGCCAGCGTCACCTTCTCGAGGGTCAGGCCGACTTCTTCGGCGATGACCTTGCCGCCGGTCAGGATGGCGATGTCTTCCAGCATGGCCTTGCGGCGGTCGCCGAAGCCAGGAGCCTTCACAGCCACAACCTTCAGGATGCCGCGGATGGTGTTGACCACCAGGGTCGCCAGGGCTTCGCCTTCGACGTCTTCGGCAATGATCAGCAGCGGACGGCCGGCCTTGGCCACGGCTTCCAGCGTGGGCAGCAGGTCACGGATGTTGCTGATCTTCTTGTCGAACAGCAGGACAAACGGGTTGTCCAGCAGGGCGGCCTGCTTCTCGGGGTTGTTGATGAAGTAGGGCGACAGGTAGCCGCGGTCGAACTGCATGCCCTCGACCACGTCGAGTTCGTTCTGCAGCGACTTGCCGTCTTCCACGGTGATCACGCCTTCCTTGCCGACCTTGTCCATCGCGTTGGCGATGATCTCGCCGATGGAGGTGTCGCTGTTGGCGGAGATGGAGCCGACCTGGGCGATTTCCTTGCTGGTGGTGGTGGGCTTGGAGGCCTTCTTCAGCTCGGCGATCAGGGACTCGACGGCACGGTCGATACCGCGCTTCAGGTCCATCGGGTTCATGCCGGCGGCCACGTACTTCATGCCTTCGCGCACGATGGCCTGGGCCAGCACGGTGGCGGTGGTGGTGCCGTCACCGGCGTTGTCCGAAGTCTTGGAAGCAACTTCCTTGACCATCTGGGCGCCCATGTTCTGGAGCTTGTCCTTGAGTTCGATTTCCTTGGCCACGGACACACCGTCCTTGGTCACGGTGGGGGCGCCGAAGGAGCGCTCGAGCACCACGTTGCGACCCTTGGGGCCCAGGGTGGTCTTGACCGCGTTGGCCAGGACGTTCACGCCTTCAACCATGCGGGCGCGGGCTTCGCCGCCGAAAATGACGTCTTTTGCTGCCATGTTGATTTCTCCGATTCAGTAATTGGGGATGGATGAGGGGCGAATTACTTCTCGACGACCGCGAACAGGTCGTCTTCCTTCATGACCAGCAGTTCGTTGCCATCGACCTTGACGGTCTGGCCGCTGTACTTGCCGAACAGAACGCGGTCACCGACCTTGACGTTCATGGCGGACAGTTCGCCCTTGTCGTTTTTCTTGCCGGGACCGACGGCCAGGACTTCGCCCTGGTCGGGCTTCTCTGCGGCGGCGTCGGGGATGACGATGCCGGAGGCGGTCTTGGTTTCGCTGTCAATGCGCTTGACGATCACGCGATCGGCGAGAGGACGAAGGTTCATTGCATCTCCTGAAATGGATCAAATGTTGGGGGTCAGATGGGCGGGGCCACTGGCCATGGGGCTGGGCCCCGCGGATCGACTGGGAGTCGGGTGTTAGCACTCAACTCCAGCGAGTGCTAATCATAAGGGCCGGTCCTGCCCATTTCAAGTGCGTCCCCGGAAATTCCAGGCTGCCAGATGATCTGCCATATTGGCAGCCATTGGCGGAGTGGCAGTGTTTCGCAGAGACTTGGCCGATGGCAAGTGCCTGAATTCAAAGAATTTTTTGTCTGGCACGGTTCTTGGAAAGTGGCAGGCATCGGCAGACTTTCCCCCACCCTCACCATGTCCACCACCACTGCAGCCACCGCCGCACCGGCGGCCAGTCCCGAGCCGGACGCCGTTGAAATCTCCCTGTACGAGTCGCGCCGGAAGATCCAGACACGTTCGGTCAGCGGCACCTTCACCCACCTGCGCTGGGCCGCGGTCTGGTTCACCCAGATCCTGTTCTATGCGCTGCCCTGGTTCAACTGGAACGGGCGCCAGGCGGTGCTGTTCGACCTGCTCTCGCGCCGCTTCTACCTGGGTGGTCTGGTGCTGTACCCGCAGGACTTCATCTACCTCACCGGCCTGCTGGTGATGTCGGCGCTGTCGCTGTTCCTGTTCACCGCGGTGGCCGGGCGCCTGTGGTGCGGCTACGCCTGCCCGCAGACGGTCTACACCGAGATCTTCATGTGGATCGAGAAGAAGATCGAGGGCGACCGCGCGGCCCGCATCCGGCTGGACGACGCGCCCATGAGCGGCGCCAAGTTCGCGCGCCGTGGTGCCAAGCACCTGGCCTGGGTGCTGTTCGCGCTGTGGACCGGTTTCACCTTCGTCGGCTACTTCACGCCGATCCGCGCCCAGACCGCCGAGGTGCTGGCGGGCACCATGGGTGCCTGGCAGACCTTCTGGATCTTCTTCTACGGCTTCGCCACCTACGGCAACGCGGGCTTCATGCGCGAGCAGGTCTGCAAGTACATGTGCCCCTATGCCCGCTTCCAGAGCGCGATGTTCGACAAGGACACCTTGATCGTGACCTACGACGCCGCCCGCGGCGAACCGCGCGGCTCGCGCGGCAAGAAGGTCGATCCGAAGGAAAAGGGCCTGGGTTCGTGTGTGGACTGCACGCTGTGCGTGCAGGTCTGCCCCACCGGCATCGACATCCGCAAGGGCCTGCAGTACGAGTGCATCGGCTGCGGCGCCTGCGCCGACGTGTGCGACGAGGTGATGGACAAGTTCGGCTACGCGCGCGGCCTGGTCAAGTACTCGACCCAGAACGCCATGACCAGCGGCTGGGACAAGGCACAGACGATCCGCCGCGCGCTGCGCCCGCGCGTGCTGGTGTATTCGGCCATCCTGGGGGCGATCGCGGTGGCGGTGGGCGTGAGCCTGTACCTGCGCGTGCCGATGAAGGTGGACGTGATCCGCGACCGCGGCGCGCTCGCCCGCATGGTCGACCAGGGACGGATCGAGAACGTCTACCGCCTGCAGATCATGAACGCCACCGAGGACCGGCAACTGATCCGGCTGGCGGTGGAGGGCATGGAGGGCATCGCGCTCGCCTCGGAGCCGGTGGTGGATGTGCTGCCGACCGAGGTGCGCACGCTGGCCGTGCGGGTGCAGGTGCCCCCGGGCGCCGCGAGCGGCTCGCACCCCATCGTGTTCCGGCTGCAGTCGAGCACCGACGAGGCGATCCGGCTGGACGAGAAGACCACCTTCCTCGTGCCACGCTGACGGCGCCTGCGCGCGGGGCGGGGGAACCCGCGCGGGTATCGCGCCGTGCTTGCGGTCACAATGCCGGCCCAAGGGGGTTGACCAAGCAATGAAAGCCGTTGGCTGTGGCCCCTTCTTTTGCCCTCACTTCCTCCGCCCCATCTGTTCTTGACCGCGCCGTGTTCCAGGCGGCGGCGGCTGGCACGGCGCTGCTGCTGATCTGGACCGCCTGGCACTACCCCGGCCTCACCCTGGCTCTGGTGGTTTCGTGCGCCGTGATGTTCTGGGTCTGCGCCTGGTCGGCCACCCGGCTGCTGGGCTACCGGCGGACGCGCGCCCTGATGCTGCTGGCCCTGGGCCTGGGCTGGTTCGCCGAGCAGATGGGCTCCTCGCGCGGCTGGTTCTTCGGCCGCTACACCTACACCGAGGTGCTCGGTCCGCGCCTGGGGGACGTGCCGCTGGCCATTCCCCTCATGTGGTTCGCGCTGGCGCTGATCGGCTACGTGATGGCCTCGCTGATGCTCTGGCGCCGGCCGGTCCACGCGAATCCAGGTTTCCGCAGCGGCCTGCTGACGGCCTGGCTGGCGGCGATGGTGATCACCGCCTTCGACCTGGGCGCCGACTCGTACTTCGTGTTTGTGCTCAAGGCCTGGATCATGCAGAAGACCGACGGCGGCTGGTTCGGCGAGACCCTGCAGGGCTTTGCCGGCTGGATGGCGGTGTCGCTGCTGATCGTTGGCAGCTTCCAGGCGCTGGCCGCGCCGCGCCGCTCGCCACCGCCCGCGGATGGCCTGCCGTTGGCGGTGCTGGTGCCCATCCTCATCTACGCCAGCGGGCTGGTGTTCCAGGTGCTGCTGGGCCACCCCATCGAGGTGCGGGCCATCGCCTTCTTTGCGATGGGTCTGCCGGTGGTCGTGGCCTGGGCCGTCTGGCGCCAGTGGTCCCACCCGCACCAGCGCGCCGCCCGTGCGCGTCCGCTGGCCGGGCTGGATCTGGCCGCCCAGTCGATGCAGGCCGACCCGACAGCGGACGACACCATCACCGCCCTGATCGGCCGGCGCACGGGCGACAGCGCGGTCACGGGCGAGGGGGCGACCCGCCTGGCGCAGGCCAACCAGCTGATGTCGGCCTGGACCCACAACGCGGCGCTGGCGCCGGGCTGGGCGGCGGCCAGCCAGGCCGACCCCGAGGTGGCGGCTGCGCTGGAGGCCTATGTGGCCCAGGCCCGGGCGCTGCCCGACTGGGCCGACGCTGGCAAGATCGCACGGGCCGAGGCGATCTTCATGGAGCACGGCCCGCTGTCCTGCACCCTGCTGTTCTGCTCCAGCCTGCCCGAGTGCTACGTGATGCCGCAGCTGGCCGAGGTGCTGCACATCGCCGGCCAGCTGGAACAGCACACCGAGCACCGCATCCGCCAGACCGCCGCCATGGTGTTCCCGGTGATGATGAAGGGCGGCCTGACCGACCCCGAGGGCTCGGGCGTGGCCCAGGTGCTCAAGGTGCGGCTGATCCACGCCACGATCCGGCACCTGATCCTGCGCGGCGACCCGCAGAAGGTGCGTGGTCGCGTGCTGCCGCAGTTGCTGGCGGGTGCCGACCGCAGCATGCACCGCGCACTCGCCGCGCACGGCTGGGACGTCGACGCCCAGGGCCTGCCCTGCAACCAGATCGAACTGGCCTACACCCTGCTGACCTTCAGCTACTCCTTCCTCAAGGGCATGCGCACCCTCGGGCTGGGCCTGCCGCGCGAGGACGAGGAGGCCTACCTGCACGCCTGGAACGTGATGGGCCATGTGCTGGGCGTGCGCCGGGAGCTGATGGCCTGGACCATGGACGAGGCGGCGGCGCTGTTCGACGTGCTGCAGGCCCAGGCTCCGCTGCTGCCGGGCCAGGCCGATCCGCGGCCGCCGCTGGGCCGGGCGCTCGTGGCGGCCATGGCGCATTCGATCCGCGTGCCGGTGCTGCGCGGGTTGCCGGTGCCGCTGACCCGGTGGCTGATCGGGCCCGAGACGGCGGCCCGCATCGGCATCGACGGGCACGTGTCCTGGGCCACGCGGCTGGTGTTCCAGCTCGGGCGGCTGCTCGTGGGCGTGACCGACGGCGTCGTCGGCCTGGTGGTGCCCGGCTTCTCGCTGTCCCGGCTGTTCACCCGCGCCGTCGGCTACCACCTGCTCACCCGCTTCCTGATGAACCAGACCCGGCCCCTGGCGCTGCCGGACCGGGTGCTCAATCCCATGGGCGAGCTGATCGCCGGCTGGAGCCACGACCCGCTCGCACCAGGCTGGGTGAACCGGCTGGAAGACCGGCTGACGACCACCGGCGACTGGCACCGGCGACCGCTTCGAGGCGTTCACGCGACAGATGGCGCCAAGGCCGGATGAGTGGCGTGAAAGTTGTAACAGCTGCGCGGTGCAGCCGCTACGATCCGGCCATGCCGTCCAGCGCCACTGCCCGCCTCCGCTCCAGCTTCCATGCCTGTTGGCGCATGGTGTTGCTGGGACTGCTGGCGCTGGCCGCGCTGCTGCCCCTGACGGCCCGGGCCGACAAGGTGCCGGGCGAGGGCGACATCACCCTGTCCACGCGGTTCTGGATCGACTCCTCCGGCAGCGCCACGGTGGACCAGGTCGCCGCCGAGTCCCCGGGCACCTGGGAGGCGATGGACCACTACCGGTCCTTCGAGCTCGGTTCGTCGGCGCTGTGGGTCCGCATCGAGCCTGGCCAGCTGGACTCCCGGCGGCGCTGGTACCTGATGCTGACCGCGGCCGCCTTCACCAACGATGCCCGCCTCTACACCCGCGGGGCGGACGGTGGATGGACCGAGCAGCGTGCGGGCGACCACCTGCCGGTGGCCCAGTGGAGCCACCCCGACCAGACGCCGGTGTTTTCGGTCGATCCCCTGCTCACCGAACCACTGTGGCTGCGGCTGGCCAACGCGCCGGCGCCCACCAGCCCTCGGCTGCAGCTGCTGACCGAAGAGAACCTGCAGTCCAAGCGCTACACCACCTTCCTGTTCATCGGCGGCTACCTCGGGTTCGGGCTGCTGGTGCTGTTCCTGGGCTGGGTCCACGTCCGGCTCTATGGTGACCGGGCCTTTGTCGCCTACTGTTTCTACGTGGCGTCCATGCTGGGCTTCCAGGCCTCGTTCACTGGTATCGGGGGGCTGTTCTTCTGGCCCCACTGGGCCGTGTGGAACGATCTGGCGCCGTCGTTCTTCATGCTCTGGCTCACCGGCTCGGGCATCTGGTTCGTGCGCGAGGCCTGTGCGGTGCCACGCCATTCCCGGGGTGTCGACCGCTTCGTGGTGGCCTGGTCGCTGTTCGGCGTGGTCTATTCCCTGGTCTACGCGGCCCTGCTGTCGCCGCTGGCATTCAAGCTGCTCAACCTCTACGGCCTGCTGTCGGTGGTGCTGAGCATTGCGCTCTGCCTCTGGACCTGGCGCCGGGGCGAAACCTACGCCGGCTGGCTCTTCCTGGGCTTCCTGCCGGTCCACCTGGGGTACCCGTTCCCGGCGCTGCGCAGTGCCGGCGTGCTGCCCGACAGCCTGGCGACACAGTACGGGGTGCTGATCGGCTCGGCGATCGAGATCCCCCTGCTGCTGTACATCCTGCACCGGCGGGCCAAGGACTTCAGCGAGAACCGGGCGCGGCTGCGGGCGATGGAAAGCACCGACCCGCTGACGGGGCTGACGATCGCGCCGGTGCTGCGCCTGCGCCTGCGCGACGCGCTCAAGCGGGCGCGCCGTTCGGGGCATCGCTGCGGTGTGATGCTGGTGGAGCTGTCCAACCATGCGGACATCGTGGCGCGCGAAGGGCGCGAGGCCGGTGACCGGGCGCTGGTGGTGGCAGCGTCGCGCCTGAGCGGCGTGGTGCGCGACGTGGACACGGTGTGCCGCATCTCGGACACCCGCTTCGCCATGCTGATCGAAGGTCCGCAGAAGCCCGAGCTGCTCAAGCTGCTGGGCCAGCACGTGGTGGCCAAGGGGCTGGAGAAGGTGCCCAACCTGCCCGTCGAACTGCCGCTGCGCTTCCGCCTGGTCTCCAGCACCCCGCCGGACGACAAGGATTCGCTGGAGGATGCACTCAGCGACGAACGCCTGCTGGCGCGCCTGAACCGGGCGCTGGACCGCCTCTCCGACGATCCGCGCAAGGTGGTGTTGCACCTCTCTCAGCCGCCGCTGCAGGTCTGAGCCCGGCGGCGGGCCGGGTGCTCAGACCGTCAGGTCGGCCATCGACGACTTCGGAAAGTCCATCTCCGGCTCGGGTCCCTCGAACGGCAGCGTGAAGTAGAAGGTGCAGCCCTCGCCGGGCGCGCTTTCGGCCCAGATGCGGCCGCCGTGGCGCTCGATGATGCGCTGCGACAGGGCCAGGCCGGTGCCCGTGCCCTCGAAGTCCATCGAGTGGTGCTGGCGCTGGAACATCACGAACAGGTTGTGCGCCTTTTCCAGGTCGAAGCCGACGCCGTTGTCGTGCACGTAGAAGGTGCGGCCACCCACGGGGTTGATCTTCCAGCCGATCTCGATGTGGGCCTTCTCGCGCGGCCGCGTGTACTTGACCGAATTGTTCAGCAGGTTGCCGAAGGCCTGGGCCAGCAGCATGGCGTCGCCGCGCACCACCGGCAGGTCGTCCTCGACCACCCATTCGATGGTCCGGCCCTGGCTCTCCTGTTTCAAGTGCGAGATCAGGCCCTCCAGCAGCGGTGCCAGCGGCACCGGCTGCGCTTCGATGGCCACGCGGCCGAGGCGGGCGTATTCCAGCAGGCCTTCGATCATGAGGCTCATGCGCTTGCTGGCCTTGTTGATCGAGTTGAGGTACTGCTGCGCGATCGGGTCGTTGACCTCGCCCAGCTGCTCCTGCAGCAGGGTGACGAAGCTGCTGATGTGGCGCAGAGGCGCGCGCAGGTCGTGCGAGACCATGTGCGAGAACACGTCCAGGTCCTTGTTGGCCGCCACCAGCTGCTGTGTGCGTTCGGCCACGCGCTTTTCCAGTTCCTTGTTGAGGTCGTTCATCACGTCCTCCAGGCTCTTGGCGGCGGTCATGTCGCGTGTGATGCAGGACAGCCCCTGCAGCTCGCCCGCCTCGTTGCGCAGCGCGGTCAGCACCGTGTGCGCCCAGAAGCGCGAGCCGTCGTCGCGCAGGCGCCAGCCGCGGGTTTCCCACTGGCCATGGGCCGTGGCCAGGCGCAGCACCTGCGCCGGGTCGACCTCGTCCTCACCGGCGTTGTCCACCGCCAGCAGCCGCAGGTAGGGTTTGCCGATCATCTGGGTGCGGGTGAAACCGTGCAGGCGCTGGGCGCTTTCCGTCCATTCGGTGACGGCGCCGGACTCGTCGACGAAGTAGATGCAGTGGTCCTGGATGGCGTCGACCATCAGGCGGTAGCGCTGCTCGCTCTGGAACAGCTCGGCGGTGCGTTCGCGCACGCGCTCTTCGAGGTCGCGGTTGGCCTCCAGCACGAACTCCTCGGTGCGGCGGCGATCGGTGATGTCGTGCAGCTCGATGAAGATGCCTTCGACAGTGCCCAGCTGGAAGTCGGGGATGTAGTGGATTTCGTAGAAGCTGCGCGATCCGTCGGCTTCGGTGCGCTCGGACTCGAAGGTCTGCTTCTGGCCGTTGAGGGCGTCGGCCACGTGCGGCAGGATGTCCGGCAACTGCTCGGGATCCACCAGCTGGCTGAGGTGCGCGCCTACCATTTCTCCGACCAGCCGGCCGCTGCGCGCCGCATGCGCGGTGTTGGCAAAGCGGCAGATCAGGTCCTTGTCGTAGTAGGCCAGGTGCGTCGGGATGCGGTCGGTGATGCTGCGCAGGAAGGCGTCGTGCGCCGCCAGCCGCTGCTCGGCGGCCTTGCGCTCGCTGATGTCGGTGATCGTGGTGTTGCTGTAGAGGAAGCGGCCCTGCTCATCGACCACCGCGGTCGAGGAGCACAGGGCGTGGAAGCGGGAACCGTCCTTGCGGCGAATCTCAAGTTCCAGCGGATCGGTGCGGCCTGTATCGATCAGGTTCTGCATGCGGACACGCATGAGCGCCACCCACTCCGGCTCCAGCAGCGAGGCCAGGTCGCGATGCTGGCCGAGCAGTTCTTCGCGCTCGTAACCCAGCCAGTCCAGCAGGGTGCGGTTGAGGTTGACGAAACGCAGGTCGGCATCCAGCGACAAGTAGCCGCAGGGGGCCTGGTCATACAGTGACTGGGCGCGCTCCAGGGCGATCTTGAGCTCCTGCGTGCGCAAAGCCACCAGTCGTTCAAGTTCGGGACTGGCGTTGTCGGTCCGATCCGGGCAGACAGGGGGTTCCATGGTTCCAGGCTCCAGGTCGTGGCGTTGCAATAGGCATGGGTTGCCGTTCAGCCCGTATCGGCGGCCAAACGGAAAACTTCAGGCATTGTGGACCTGTGACCCGCCGCTTGGAACCATAAAAAAGCCCCGCGATGCGGGGCTTTTGTCCAGAGGAAGGCAAAGGACTTACAGACCAGCGGCAGCGCGCAGCGCCTCCACCTTGTCGGTGCGTTCCCAGCTGAACTCCGGTTCCTCGCGGCCGAAGTGGCCGTAGGCGGCGGTCTTCTCGTAGATCGGGCGCAGCAGGTCCAGCATCTGGATGATGCCCTTCGGACGCAGGTCGAACACCTCGGCCACGATGGCGCTGAGCTTCTCGTCGCTGATCTTGCCGGTGCCTTCGGTGTACACCGTGATGTTCATCGGCTTGGCCACACCAATGGCGTAGGCCACCTGCACCTGGCACTGG
This sequence comes from Hydrogenophaga sp. H7, assembly GCF_002025745.1. Classification (NCBI taxonomy): domain Bacteria; kingdom Pseudomonadati; phylum Pseudomonadota; class Betaproteobacteria; order Burkholderiales; family Comamonadaceae; genus Hydrogenophaga; species Hydrogenophaga sp. H7. The sequence goes on from NZ_MCIC01000017.1 coordinate 278,846, forward strand.
CGCGCCAGGCCTGCGGCGACCACGTTCTTGGCCACATAGCGCGCGGCGTAGGCGGCGGAACGGTCGACCTTGGACGGGTCCTTGCCCGAGAAGGCGCCGCCACCGTGCGGGCAGGCGCCGCCGTAGGTGTCGACGATGATCTTGCGACCGGTGAGGCCGCAGTCCCCCTGCGGGCCGCCGACGACGAAGCGGCCGGTCGGGTTGATCAGGTAGCGGGTGTTCTGCAGCCATTCCTTGGGCAGCACCGGCTTGATGATCTCTTCGATGATGGCCTCGTTGAACTCGGGCTTCATCTTGTCGCCCAGGCTCCACTCGGGCGCGTGCTGGCTGGACAGCACCACGGTGTCGATGCTGTGCGGCTTGCCGTCCACGTAGCGCATGGTGACCTGGCTCTTGGCGTCCGGACGCAGGAAGGGCAGGCGGCCGTCCTTGCGCAGCTGGGCCTGGCGCTCGACCAGGCGGTGCGCATAGTAGATCGGCGCGGGCATCAGCTCGGGCGTCTCGTCGCAGGCGTAGCCGAACATCAGGCCCTGGTCGCCCGCACCGGTGTTGAGGTGGTCGTCGCTGGCGTGGTCCACGCCCTGGGCGATGTCGTTGGACTGCTTGTCGTAGCAGACCATGACCGCGCAGCCCTTGTAGTCGATGCCGTATTCGGTGTTGTCGTAGCCGATGCGCTTGATGGTGTCGCGCGCCACCTGGATGTAGTCGACATGGGCGTTGGTGGTGATTTCACCGGCCAGCACCACGAGGCCCGTGTTGCACAGCGTCTCGGCGGCCACGCGCGAGCGCGGGTCCTGCTTGAAGATCGCGTCGAGGATGGCGTCCGAGATCTGGTCGGCAACCTTGTCGGGGTGGCCTTCGGAGACGGATTCGGACGTGAAGAGGAAGTCGTTCGCCATATAAACTCCAGAGTGTTTGAACCGGCGTTGCCGGTCTTTCTGGGTTCGGCGAACGCTTTAGCGGCATTTGTGAATCGCCCCGCAATTAGTTCAATAACTCGGCGATGGGCGGATTTTACGCCCATCCGGTTCTAAAGCTTTGTATCCACTTCTGTTCCGGTTTCTGTCGCGCCTGCCGCTTCCGCTGCTGCATGGCCTCGGTTGGCTGTTGGGCTGGCTGAGCTTCGCTTTGTCGGGTCGCTACCGGCGCACCTTGTTCGCCCACGCTGAGCAGGCCGGTTTTCCCCGTTCGGTGGCGCTCGCGTCGGTGGCCGAGGCTGGCAAGATGGTCACCGAGCTGCCGCGCCTGTGGCTGGGCGCTCCTGTGCATCTGGAGTGGGAAGGCCGTGAGCTCATCGAGCAGGCCATCGCCGAGGGCAATGGCGTCCTGTTCCTGACGCCGCACCTCGGGTGCTTCGAAGTCACCGCGCAGTTGTTCGCCCAGCATTTTGGCGACCGCATGCCGGTGACGGTGCTGTACCGGCCGGCGCGCCAGCCCTGGCTGCGCGAGATCATGGAGCAGGCGCGCAGCCGGCCCGGCCTGCTGACCGCTCCGACCACGCTCGCGGGGGTCAAGCAGCTGATCAAGGCGCTCAAGCAACGCCAGGGGGTGGGGCTCTTGCCCGACCAGGTGCCGCCCGAAGGGCAGGGGGTCTGGGCACCTTTCTTCGGCCGTGACGCCTACACCATGACCCTCTCGGCCCGGCTGGCGCTGACGGCGGGGGCCCGCGTGTTGCTCATCTGGGGCGAACGCCTGTCTTGGGGGCGCGGCTACCGGGTGCGCCTGCGGCCCTTCCGTCCGGAAGCGGGTGGACAGCTGTCGTCCGACCCACAGGAAGCGGCGCACCAGATCAATCTCGCCATGGAGTCCCTGGTGCGGGAGTGTCCGGCCCAGTACCTGTGGTCGTACGAACGCTACAAGGCGCCGTCAGGCGTTAGCCATGCGGCACGGCTGGAGGCAGAGCGCACCTCATGACGGCCTCCACAACACCTTCGCGCGGCCCTTTGCTGAAAACCTTGCTGAGCCTGGCGGTGCTGGGCATGTTGCGCATCACCCGGCATCTGCCGCTGTCCTGGCTGCGGGCGCTGGGTGCGATGCTCGGATGGCTGCTGTACGCCCTGGTGGGCCGCCGCCGCCGCATCGCAGAAATCAACCTTGCGCTCTGTTTCCCGCAACATGACGCCGCCCAGCGCCGGCGCATGGTGCGCCAGCATTTCGTGCTGTTTGCCCAGGCCTGGCTGGACCGGGGCTGGCTGTGGGAGGGGAGCGCAGAGCAGGTCCGCAGCCGCCTGCGCCTGCGTGGTGCGGTGCACGAGCTGCAGAGCACCGCCCCGACGCTGCTGTTTGCGCCGCATTTTGTCGGCATGGACGCGGGCTGGATCGGGCTGACGGCCCATGTGGAGCGGCGCTTCTGTGGCTTGTATGCACGTCAGCGCAACCCGGTGATGGACCAGTGGATGGCCGAAGGCCGGCGCCGCTTCGGCGAGCCGCACATCGTGGCCAAGAGCGCCGGTCTCAAGGCCCTGGTCAGCGCGCTGCGGGCCGGGGAGCCGCTGTACCTGCTGCCCGACATGGACTACGGGCCTCGCGATTCGGTGTTTGTGCCGTTTTATGGGGTGACGGCGGCGACGATTCCCTCGCTCTCGCGCTTTGCGCGCATGGGCGGTGCTCGCGTGCTGCCCATCCTGAGCCGCCTGACGCCGGAGGGCTACGACATCACGGTGCTGCCACCCTGGCAGGACTTTCCGACCGAGGACGTGGTGGCCGACACCGCGCGCATGAACCGGCTGCTGCAGGAGTGGATCGACGAAACACCCGAGCAGTACTACTGGGTGCACAAGCGCTTCAAGACCCGACCGGCGGGTGAAGCCTCGTTCTATCGCTGAGCGTCGTCGGAGTCGGAGTCATCGGCGCCTTCGTCCGCAGCCGGGGGCGCGGCGGGCGCTTCATGGGCCCAGTTCCAGAGCAGCAGCGCGACTTCGTCCAGGCCCTGCTTCTTCAGTGCCGAGAACAACCGGACCTCGCCGCCGCCAGCCTGCAGCTTCGCGATCGACAGCGCCTTGTTGGCTTCCGCCCGGTTGAGCTTGTCGGCCTTGGTCAGCAACACCAGAAACTTCAGACCGTCCTCGACGCGAGGGCGGATGATCTCCAGCAGGGCCTCGTCCAGCTCGGTCAGTCCCAGGCGCGGGTCGCACAGCAGCACCACCGCACGCAGGTTTTCCCGCGTGACGAGGTAGTTGGCCATCACGCGCTGCCAGCGCAGCTTGGCTTCCTTGGGCACAGCGGCGTAGCCATAGCCCGGAAGATCGGCCAGCACCGCATCGGTGACGCCCTGCTTGCCCAGTGCGAACAGGTTGATGCTCTGCGTGCGGCCCGGCGTCTTGGATGCGAAGGCCAGGCGCTTTTGCTGGGTCAGCGTGTTGATCGAAGTCGACTTGCCGGCGTTGGAGCGGCCGACGAAGGCGATTTCCGGCAGATCCAGGGCCGGCAGGTGCTCCAGCTGTGGCGCGGTGGTCAGGAATCGCGCCGTGTGCAGCCAGCTGTGTGCGATCTTGGGGTCCGGGCGTGTGGGGCGCGGGGCGGTGGAGGAGGTGGTGGGGGTGTGGGTCATCAGGGGTATTACCAATGGGCCATTGTAAAATCCCTCGGTTGTCTTCTGTTTCCCTGCGAATTCCAATCAACCCGACGCCGTCCCTGCGACGACAGCCCCAGACATGAAATTGCCTGCATCACTTCTTTGCGCCGCCGCAGCGGCCGTCCTGTCGTTCAGCGCTCATGCTCAGACCGCCAAGCCCGACCTTGCCAAGGGCGCTGCCCTGTACGGCCAGGTGTGCGTCGCCTGTCACGCGGCCGATGGCAACTCGACCACGCCCGCCAACCCCAAGATCGCCCGCCAGCATCCCGAGTACCTGGTCAAGCAGCTGCAGGAGTTCAAGTCGGGCAAGCGCGACAACGCGGTGATGAAGGGGTTTGCTTCTGCCCTGTCCGATGAGGACATGCGCAACATCGCCTACTGGCTGGCCGACCAGAAGGCGACTACCGGGTTCGCCACTGAAAAGGACCTGGTCCGCGCCGGTGAACGCATCTACCGCGGCGGCATCCCCGACCGCCAGATCGCCGCCTGTGCCGGCTGCCACGGCCCCACCGGGTCCGGCATCCCCGCTCAGTACCCGCGCCTGTCGGGTCAGCACGCCGAGTACACCCGCACCCAGCTCAACGCGTTCCGCGCTGGTGCCCGCAACAACAACGCCCAGATGACCGGCGTCGCTGCCAAGATGAACGACATGGAAATCAAGGCCGTGTCGGATTACATCGCCGGCCTGCGTTGACAGGAACACCCCCGAGGTCTCGGGGGTGATATAAGCGACCAATAATATTTGGCGAGAAAATGCGGGTGCGATTGCATGCCGGTTGAACCGCCAGCCCACTGACGACTCACAACAGGGTGTGTTCTGGCTGTTCCGGAACCGCCCTGTTTCTGTTTTCGACGCCTTCATGACCGCTTCCACCCAAGGTTTCCAGCTCCGATCCGGTTCCCGTGTGCTTGGCAACATGGTGGAGCTGCTGTCGTCGATGCGGTTCGCGATCTCGCTGCTGACGGTCATCTGCATCGCTTCGGTGATTGGCACCGTGGTCAAGCAGCACGAACCGCTGAACAACTATGTCAACCAGTTCGGTCCGTTCTGGGCCGAGGTGTTTGGCAAGGCCGGTCTGTTCACGGTCTACAGCGTCTGGTGGTTCCTGCTGATCCTGGCGTTTCTGGTGATCAGCACCTCCCTGTGCATCTTTCGCAACACTCCCAAGATCTTTGCCGACTTCAAGGCATTCAAGGAGAACATCCGCGAGCAGAGCCTGAAGTCCTTTCCGCACCGAGCGGAGAGCACGCTGGCCGAACCGCCGGAAGCGGCTGCGCACCGGGTTGGTCAGACGCTGCTGGCTTCCGGGTGGCGGGTGAAGTTGCAGTCGCGCGCGCTGTCGGAAGGGCAGGGCTGGATGGTCGCCGCCAAGAAGGGTGTGGCCAACAAGATCGGCTATCTGGCCGCGCACAGCGCCATTGTCCTGGTGTGCATCGGCGGCCTGCTGGACGGTGACTTGATCGTCCGTGCCCAGATGTGGTTCAACGGCAAGAGCTCGTTCAGTGGCGGCGGCATGATCGCCGACGTGCCCGCACAGCACCGCCTCTCGCCGTCCAACCCGACCTTCCGGGGCAACCTGCTGGTGACCGAAGGTACGAGTTCGTCCACCGCCATCCTCAGCCAGTCCGACGGTGTGCTGCTGCAGGATCTCCCGTTCTCGGTCGAGCTCAAGAAGTTCATCGTCGAGTACTACGACACCGGCATGCCCAAGCTGTTTGCCAGCGACATCGTGATCCACGACCACGAGACGGGCGAGAAGAAACCCGCGCGTGTCGAGGTCAACCACCCGGCCAGTCACCGCGGCATCAACATCTACCAGTCCAGCTTTGACGACGGTGGATCGAAGGTGAGCCTGCAGGCCTACCCGATGGGGGCGGTGGTCGCTCCGTTCGAGATTTCGGGCGTGATCGGCGGTTCGTCCTCGCTCACCAATGGCGACAGCAAGCTGACCCTGGAATACACCGGGCTCCGGGTCATCAACGTCGAGAACTTCAGCCAGGACGACAGCGCTGCCACCGATGTGCGGAAGGTCGACCTGCGCGAGTCGATCGAGAGCCGGCTGGGTTCGGGCCACAAGACGGTCACTGAAAAGAAGCTGCGCAATGTCGGCCCCAGCATCACCTACAAGCTGCGCGACGCCGCGGGACAGGCGGTCGAATTCCACAACTACATGCTGCCCATGGAGCTGGACGGCGCCCGGGTCTATCTGATGGGGGCCCGCGAAACCCCGTCCGAGCCGATGCGCTATTTGCGCGTTCCGGTGGACGACAAGGACGGCATCGAAGGCTTTGTGCGCCTGCGCTCGGCGCTGGCCGATCCGGCGATGCGGGCCCAGGCGGTCAAGCGCTATGCCGCGCTGGCCGTCGAGCCCGACAAGCCGGAGCTCAGCCAGGCGCTGGAGGCTTCTGCGCAACGGGCCATCAGCCTGTTTTCCGGTGCCGAGAAGTTGCCGCCTGCCAAGGACATGCCCCCCGGGACGGACGCCGAGATCCGTGGCGGCCTCCCGGCGGTTTCTGCATTCCTTGAATCCAATGTGCCCGAGGCCGAGCGCGAACGCGCCAGCGAGGTGCTGGTGCGCATCCTCAACGGCACGCTGTTCGAGCTGGCCCAGCTGGGCCGTGAGCAGGCGGGCCTGGCGCCGTTGCCCCGGGACGACGCCACCCAACAGTTCATGTCGCGCGCGGTGCTGAGCTTGAGCGACAGCTTCTACTACCCGGCGCCGATGACCTTCCAGCTCAAGGATTTCCAGCATGTGCAGGCCAGCGTGTTCCAGGTGGCCCGTGCACCCGGCCAGACCATCGTCTACCTGGGCTGCGTGTTGCTGATCCTCGGCGTGTTTGCGATGCTGTATGTGCGTGAACGGCGCGTCTGGATCTGGCTCGCACCGCGTGCGGATGGCCACAGCCAGGCGTCCATGGCCCTGTCGTCCAACCGCAAGACGATGGAGTCGGACCAGGAGTTCGACCAGTTGAAGACCCAATTGCTGAAGGTGAATGCATGAACACCGCAACCCAGACCTTTGAACTGAAGAACAACCGGCAGGGCACGGGCCTTGGTCCGGGTTTTCTGGCGAGCCGCACGGCGTGGGACTGGCTGTTCGCCGCCCTGGTGATCGGTGGCGCCGCCTGGGCTTTTGTGCGCTACGACGCCGCGATGGACATCTACGAAAAGTGGATCCTGGTGGGGGCCGCCCCGGTGCTGATCTGGCTGGGCTGGTTCTGGCGCCCGATGAGCCGGCTGATGGCGGTGGTTGCGGCCCTGTCCTTGCTGGCGATCTGGCTGTACTTGCCGCCCGAGGGAGGTGCCGCCGTGCTGGCGCGCGCCGACACGGTGTTCCTGCTGAAGTACTTCATCTCCAGCCAGTCGGCGATCCTGTGGATGAGCATGCTGTTCTTCATGAGCACGGCGTTCTACTGGGTGGGCATGTTCTCGCGCGACGGCAGCACTTTCGAGACTCTGGGCTCGCGCCTGGCCTGGGTGGCGGTGACGCTGGCCCTGGTCGGCACCATGGTGCGCTGGTTCGAGAGCCACCAGATTGGCCCGGACATCGGTCACATCCCGGTCAGCAACCTCTACGAGGTGTTTGTGCTGTTCTGCTGGATGACCGCAGCCTTTTATCTGTACTACGAAGACCAGTACAAGACGCGCGCGATGGGCGCCTTCGTGATGCTGGTGGTCAGTGCCGCGGTCGGTTTCCTGCTCTGGTACACGGTGGTGCGCGAAGCCCACCAGATCCAGCCCCTCGTTCCGGCGCTCAAGAGCTGGTGGATGAAACTGCATGTGCCGGCCAACTTCATCGGCTACGGCACCTTCGCGATTTCGGCCATGCTGGCCTTTGCCTACCTGATCAAGCAGAGCGCCAGCGAAACCCGCTGGTACAAGCTGGCACCGCTGTTCATCCTCGGCGTGGTGCTGTGTTTTGAACCCATCGTGTTCCGCCAGGGGGCGACCGAGAAGGGCGGCAGCTACTGGTTCATCTATTTCGGCATTTCGGCCCTGATCGTCGGTGGCATTCTGGCGGTGCGTGGTCGCATTGCAGCGCGCCTGCCCAGCTTCGAGGTGCTGGACGACGTGATGTACAAGGCGATCGCAGTCGGCTTCGCCTTCTTCACCATCGCCACGGTGCTTGGCGCCTTCTGGGCCGCCGAGGCCTGGGGTGGCTACTGGAGCTGGGACCCCAAGGAAACCTGGGCCCTGATCGTCTGGCTGAACTACGCGGCGTGGCTGCACATGCGCCTGATGAAGGGCCTGCGCGGCACGGTCGCGGCCTGGTGGGCCCTGGTCGGCCTGGCCGTGACGACGTTCGCGTTCCTGGGTGTGAACATGTTCCTGTCGGGGCTTCACAGCTACGGCGAACTCTGATTGCCGAACTTGTAAGAAACTGGCGGCTCCCACGACGGATGTCCATCCTCAGGAGCACGCCATGATCATCCGGTCCACCGACAACGGTTTCCAGCACCCCCTTTCCAGCGAGATCACGCCACGCGACGCATACCTTGGGCGCCGTGAATGGATGCGGCGCATGGCGCTCGGTGCCGGCGGCGCAGCCCTCGCTGCGTGGGCATCGCGCGATGCGCTCGCGCAGGCGGCGGTGACTCGGCCCGGCAAGCTGCTGCCTCTGCCGTCGGTGCGGTCCACGGTGGCGGGTGCCCAAGCCCCCGACAAGCTAACCAGCTACGAGCACGCGAGCACCTACAACAATTTTTACGAGTTCGGCACAGACAAATCCGACCCTGCGGCGTATGCAAAGACGCTGAAACCACGGCCCTGGACGGTGTCGGTCGAGGGGCTGGTCAACAAACCGCGGACGTTCGGTATCGACGATCTGATGAAGCTGTCACCGATGGAGGAGCGTGTCTACCGTCTGCGCTGCGTCGAGGGCTGGTCGATGGTGATTCCCTGGGTGGGCTTTTCGCTGGCCGAGCTGATCCGCCAAGTGGAGCCCCAAGGCAGCGCCAAGTACGTCGAGTTCGTGACCTTGGCCGATCGCAACACGATGCCCGGAGTCACCTCGAATGTGCTGCTCTGGCCCTATGTGGAGGGCCTGCGCATGGACGAGGCCCGCCACCCGCTGACCCTCCTGGCTTTTGGCATGTATGGCGAGGTGTTGCCGAATCAGAACGGCGCGCCGGTGCGGTTGGTCGTGCCGTGGAAATACGGTTTCAAGAGCGGCAAGTCGCTGGTGAAGATCCGGTTTGTGGAAAAAGAGCCGAAGACGGCTTGGAACATTGCCGCGCCGCAGGAGTACGGCTTCTATTCGAACGTGAACCCCGACGTGCCGCATCCCCGCTGGAGCCAAGCCACCGAGCGCCGCATCGGCGATGAGGGCGGCCTCCTGGCCAAACGACGGAAAACCGAGCGTTTCAACGGCTATGAAGCGCAGGTCGGCTCGATGTACGCGGGCATGGACCTCAAGAAGTTCTACTGATGCGCTGGCTGGGCCATCCGACGGTCAAGCCGGTGGTGTTTGTGTTGTGGCTGTTGCCTGCGGCATGGCTGGTGTGGGCGGCTTTCAATGACCGGCTCGGTGCCAATCCGGCCGAGGCGCTGATCCGTTCGCTGGGCGACTGGAGCCTGCGCGCGCTGGTGCTGGTGTTGCTGGTCACACCGCTGCGCGTGGGGATGGGCTGGCCGCAACTGGCGCGGTTGCGGCGCATGCTGGGGCTGTTCGTGTTCTTCTACGCCAGCCTGCACTGGCTGGCCTACGCCTGGTTCGACATGGGCTTCGTGTGGCCGGACATCGTGGCCGACGTGCCCAAGCGCCCGTTCATCCTGGTCGGGACACTGGGCTGGCTGCTGTTGCTGGTGCTGGCGGCCACGTCGTTCAACCGGGCCATCCGCTGGCTCGGTGCTGCCCGCTGGCAAGCCCTGCACCGCTCCGTCTATGCCGTCGCCGCACTGGCAGTGCTTCACTTCTTCTGGATGCGGGCTGGCAAGCAGGACTTTGCGGAGGTCGCGGTTTACACCGCTATTCTTGGCGGCCTGCTGGGTTGGCGTCTGTGGCGCCGGCTCAAGCGCCCCGTGCGAGGCAGTACCCTGGGAAGAGTCAGCGTGCGGGAGGGGTAGTGGCTTCGGCTGGTTGGGCCGGGGCCGCATTGTTGGCAGGATTTGTGGGGGCTGGTTTTGCCGTGGCTGGTGCCGAGGCTTTCGGGGCAGGCATGTAGAGCGGGCCCTTTTGGCCGCAGCCCGTGATTGCTGTCGACGCGACCAGCAAGGCCACCGCAGACCAGGCACTGCAACGGAACATACGGCCACCTACAATGGTTTTGTTCGACATAGTGGTGGCATTGTAATGACCGATTCCGAGTACATGGACCTGGCCGAAGCGCTCCTCAAGGCTGTGGAGCGCGGCTGTGACCGCATCAACGATGAGAGCGATGCCGATCTGGACAACCAGCGGGTGGGCGGCATGGTCACACTCACGTTTTCCAACCGCAGCCAGATCATCATCAACCTGCAGAAGCCGCTGCATGAAGTCTGGATGGCGGCGCGCGCGGGCGGCTTCCACTACCGGTGGGATGGGGCCCAGTGGATGGACACCAAAGGACATGGCGAGTTCTTCGACCACCTGTCGCGCTGCGCCAGCGAACAGGCGGGGCAACCGCTGAGCTTCAGTTCCTGAACAGGTCCAGGATGCTGCGCCGGTCCTCCCCTTCTGCGGGCGGCTTGCCGGCATCTCCGGTGTCCTGATCGCCGGAAGCGGGGTCTCCGGCCGACGGCGATCCTGGCCAGGGATCGTTCAATCCCAATCCGCGCACGCCACGGCCTGGTCCGTATTCTTCGTAGTACCACTCGTTGCCAACGTGAATCACCCCGGGCGGAGCCTCGATCTCAGCCACCGGCACACCCTTGAGTGCCTCTGTCATATAGGAAATCCAGATCGGCAGGCTGAGGCCACCGCCGGTTTCGCGGCTGCCAAGGTTGCGAGGCGTGTCGTAGCCGACCCAGGCGGCCGCCACCACGGTGGGCTGGTAGCCGACGAACCAGGCATCCATCGAATCGTTGGTGGTGCCGGTCTTTCCATACAGGTCGGGGCGCTTGAGCACCGCCTGAGCACGCGCTGCCGTGCCAGAGCGGGTGATCTCCTGCAGCAGATTACTCATGACAAAGGCGTTGCGCGGCTCGATGGCGCGCTGGGATTCGGCCGGTGCCTCGGACTGGCTTTCGTACAGCACCCGCCCCTTGTGCTCGACCACCTTGGTGATCAGCGAAGGCGCCACCCGATAGCCGCCATTGGCGAACACGGCGTATCCTGCCGCCATCTGCAAAGGGGTGACTGCTCCGGCGCCCAGGGCCATGGTGAGATACGGTGGGTGCTTGTCAGCCTCGAAGCCAAAGCGGGTCACCCATTCCTGGGCGCTTTGTGTGCCCACGAGCTGCAGCACACGGATGGACACCATGTTCTTGGAGCGTGCCAGCGCACGCCGGACCGACATCGGTCCTTCAAACTGACCGTCGTAGTTCTTGGGTTCCCAGGGCTTGCCGCCGGTCTCGGCTGCGGAATAGAACAGCGGTGCGTCGTTCACGACGGTCGCTGGCGTCACCCCCTTCTCCAGGGCCGCCGAATACACGAATGGCTTGAAGCTGGAGCCCGGTTGGCGCCAGGCCTGTGTCACGTGGTTGAACTTGTTTTTCTGGAAATCGAAGCCACCCACCAAGGCCCGAATCGCTCCGTTGCGAGGGTCCAGCGCCACAAACGCAGACTCGACTTCGGGCAACTGGGAAATCCGCCAGGAGTTGTTCGACCCCTTGACCACTCGAATGACCGCCCCGGGTCGGATACGGATATTCGGCGCGGCGCGCTCGCTCAGGCCCGACGCGGCGGGGCGCAAACCCTCTCCCGTGATTTCAAAGGGGTCACCGTCCTGCCGGATGGCCACCACCTTGCGCGGACTGGCGGACAGCACCACGGCTGACAGCAGGTCATCGTTGTCAGGGCGCTCGTTGAGAGCATCGTCGATTGCATCCGCCTGCGCGGCTTTGTCTTCGGGAAGGTTGATGAACTGTTCTGGGCCCCGGTACGCCTGGCGACGCTCGTAGTCCAGGATGCCCTGGCGCAATGCCCGATAGGCCGCCTCCTGTTCGTTGGCCTTCAGGCTGGTGGTGACCACCAGACCTCGGGTATAGGCCTCTTCCCCGTATTGCTGCACCATGGCCTGGCGGACCATCTCGGCCACGTATTCGGCATGGACCTTCAGCTGGACGTGCATCGGGCGAAGCTTGAGCTCCTCAGCCTTGGCCTGCTGCGCCTCGTCGGCCGTGATGAAGCCGTTTTCCAGCATCCGGTCAATGATGTATAGCTGCCGGGTGCGGGCCCGCTTCGGATTGCTGATCGGGTTGTAGGCTGATGGCGCCTTGGGCAGGCCAGCCAGCATTGCCGCTTCGGCAATGGTGACATCCTTGAGCTGCTTGCCAAAATAGGTTTGCGCGGCGGTGGAAAACCCGTAAGCGCGCTGGCCCAGGAAGATCTGGTTCATGTAGATCTCGAGGATCTGCTCCTTGGTCAGCAGATGCTCAAGCTTGAACGTCAGCAACACCTCGTAGATCTTGCGGGTGTAGCTCTTTTCTGCTGACAGGTAGACGTTGCGGGCCACCTGCATCGTGATGGTGGAAGCGCCTTGGCTTTTGGCCTGTCCCAGATTGGCAAGAGCAGCCCTTAGCATGCCTCGGTAGTCAACCCCGCTGTGCTCGAAGAACCGGGAGTCTTCGATGGCCAGCACCGCGTTCTTCATCACATCAGGAATGTCCTTGATGGACAGCAGATTGCGCCGCTCCTCTCCGAATTCCCCGATCAGTTGGCCATCTGCGGTGAGTACGCGCAGTGGCAACTTCGGGCGGTAGTCGGCCAGGTCGGCCACGTCGGGGAGATTGGGATAGGCCACCGCCAGCGCCAATCCGACGCCCATCAGCAAAGCCAGCGTTGAAGCGACCGCAAGCCCGGCGAGGGTGGCCAGCCCCTTGCCAATCCATCGAAGCACGAGGGGCGCACCAGTCGGATGTTCTGGTCGTGATGCGTCGGTTTCTTGGGCCATGCGTGGGGTTGAAAGCTGGGTTGGGACATCAAAACTCAGGCCCCTGAGTGACGACCCGGAACACTGGCCCCATATTGTCGGCGGTCAGGGCTTGCCGCGGTCCTGGGGGGGTGTTACCCGGTCAGCCCCTGTCTTTTTGCGTATGCTTTTGACAACGTTTCTGTTTGTGCCAAACATGTAAATTCTTTGCTGCACAAAGGGCTTGCTGCTAGCATTGAAGTGATTTCTTAAGTCCGGCGCCCTCTGGCGCCACCATTTCTGGGGGCCACCTTGATCTCATTGGGGTCGTTTTTCAGCCGGGATCCGGCGCCGCTGCTGGGCATTGATGTGAGCTCGTCGAGCGTCAAGCTGGTTGAACTGGGCCGCAACCGCTCGGGAGATCTGGTTCTGGAGCGGTGTGCCATCGAGCCGCTGGAGCGGGGCTGGATCACCGATGGCAACATCGAGAAGTTTGACGAAGTGGCGGAGGCGGTTCGTCGGGTGGTTCGCAAGAGCGGTAGCAAGACAAAAAACGTCGCCATGGCTTTGCCGGCATCGGCCGTTATCACCAAGAAGATTGTTCTTCCTGGAGGCCTGTCGGACAAGGAGCTGGAGGCGCAGGTTGAGTCCGAAGCCAACCAGTACATTCCGTTTTCACTTGACGAAGTGAGCCTGGACTTCTGTGTGATTGGTCCCAGTGCCAATTCCGTCGGGGATGCCGAGGTGCTGATTGCTGCATCTCGCAAGGAAAAGGTGTCCGACCGCCAAGGTCTCGCTGAAGCCGCGGGGCTGAAGCCGGTGATCATGGACGTGGAACCCTTTGCCTCTCGAATGGCCGCGGGGCGCGTGATCGAGACTCTGCCCAATCAAGGTGTCGACTCGCTGGTGGCGTTGTTTGAAGTGGGTGCGATGACCACGAGCATGCAGGTGATGCGCAATGATGACGTTCTGTACGAGCGTGACCAGGCCTTTGGTGGTGCACAGCTGACGCAGCTGATCGTTCGGCAGTACGGGTTCTCTGCTGACGAGGCGGAGGCGAAAAAGCGCTCGGGGGATTTGCCGGACGACTACCGATCTGCCGTTTTGGAGCCATTTATCGAGAGCATGGCCCAAGAGGTTGGCAGGGCGCTCCAGTTTTTCTTTACCAGCACGCCGCACAACAAGGTTGATCACATCTTGCTGGCTGGTGGAAGCGCCGCACTGCCCGGATTGACCGAAGCAGTGACCCATCAAACCTCCTTTGCGTGCATGGTGATCAATCCGTTTGATGGCATGGAAATGGCGTCCTCGGTCCAAGCAAGAAAGATCGCCAGGGAGGCTCCCTCCTATCTCACCTCCACCGGTCTGGCCTTGCGGAGGTTTCATCAATGATTCTCATCAACTTGCTACCGCACCGTGAAGCAACACGGAAGCGGCGGAAAGAGCAGTTTTTCACCCAATTGGGCTTGTCTGCTCTGCTTGGGGGCATCATTTGTGGGGCTGTGTACACTTGGTACCAGGGACGCATTGCCGATCAGCAGGCTCGTAACTCATTTTTGAAGCAGGAAACCGCACGCCTTGACGCGGAAATCAAGGATATTGCGACTTTGCAAGCCCAGATCGCCTCGCTTCGCGCCCGTCAGACAGCAGTTGAAGATCTTCAAGCGGACCGTAACATGCCGGTCCATCTGCTGGAAGAGTTGGTCGGTGAGTTGCCTGATGGCATTTATTTGCGAAGCATGAAGCAAGAGAGTCAGAGTGTATTGCTGACGGGGACGGCGCAATCACAGGAGCGGGTATCCGATTTCCTGCGCAGTCTTTCAACCAAGACCAAATGGTTGATCAAGCCGGAGCTTGTTGAAATCGTTGCAGCCAATGCCTCTGTATCCAGCAAAGAGCAGCGCAGGGTGTCCAACTTCACCATCCGCGCCATGCTGAATCGCCCGTCCAGTACCTCCAAGGCGGCTGAATCGACTGTGGTGAAACCGTCTAAACCGGCCGCGCGTTCTGCTGCCTCGAGCAAAGTCTGAAGGGTTCTCCAAAATGGCAAAACCCTCCAAAATCTCGCTTGACCTCAAATCGGCCCAGGAAAAGCTGCGTGCTCAGTTCTCTGGCTTGGATCCCAACGATCCGTCTCAATGGCCAGCGCTGCCGAGGAACCTGCTCTTCATTGTGGTTTGTGTGGCGGTCATTATCGCGCTCTGGTTTACTTGGCTCAAGACGGTTGATGAAGAGCTTCTGACCGAACAGGCCCGCGAACAGACGCTTCGTGATGACTATCGAAAGAAGCTGGTACAGGCCGTCAATCTGGATGCATTGAAGAAGCAGCTTGAGCAGGTGCAGCAATATGTCGCGCAGCTGGAGAAACAGCTTCCGAGCAAGGCCGAAATGGATGCGCTGCTGTCCGACATCAACCAGGCGGGATTGGGACGAAGTCTTCAGTTTGAGCTGTTCCGCCCCGGCCAGGTTTCTGTCAAGGAGTACTACGCAGAGTTACCGATCACTGTCAGGGTCACTGGTGGTTATCACGACATCGGACTCTTTGCCGCGGATATTGCCAATTTGTCCCGCATCGTGACACTGAACAACTTGGCGATCGTTCCCGTGAAAGACAGGGATGGCTTTTTGACTCTGGACTGTGTAGCCAAGACTTTCAGGTACCTTGATCCGGAGGAAGTCGCTATGCAACAAAAAGCGACCCCGGGGAAGAAGCCTGCGGGTAAGAAGGCGACTGGGGCGGCCAAATGAATATCAGATACTTCGCCGGAGGGTGCTTGATTTTGGCGTTGACATTGGGGGTTGCGGGCTGTGCTGACTCTGATCAGGAGGAGTTGAGTGCATGGATGCAGCGTGAACGAAATTCCATAAAGCCGGATGTCAAGCCGATTCCCGAGCCGACCAAATTTGAGCCGTACGCTTATGGTGGTGAGCGCTTTGTTGAGCCTTTCAGCAATGAAAAACTCGCCAGTATCCTGAAAAGCGGGCAGGCATTGCCTTCTGGGCAATCTGCTCTTATTGAGCCGGAACTCAACCGGAGGAAGCAGCCGCTTGAGGCGTTTCCTCTTGATACCATGAAGATGGTCGGCAGCTTGAATCGAAGCGGTCAACTTGTGGGGCTTTTGAAGGTCGGTGCTCTGTTGTATCAGGTAACTCCGGGGAGTTATCTGGGTCAAAACTACGGACGCATCCTGAAGATTGAAGAGAACCAGATCGTTTTGCGCGAAATCGTGCAGGACGCGGCCGGCGAGTGGATTGAGCGACCTGCGGCATTGCAGTTACAAGAGGAATCGACCAAATGAAAAAAATGCATCAGGTAGAGTTGCTTGGTGGGCGTCAGATCGTTCTGCGTGGTTTGTCATTGTTTGCTGGCTCTTTGCTAGCCTGCACTTTTGCTTTTGCGCAAAACTCCATTCAGTCGCTGACAGGCAGTGTTCAGTCGGGCGCTGAAGTGATTCGCATTGAAACCGCTGAACCGCTGAGCGCGGTTCCCTCGGGGTTCACGATTCAGTCCCCGGCGCGGATCGCGCTGGATTTCCCAGGTGTCGTCAATGGGATCGGACGCAGTGCACTGGATATCGGCCAAGGTAACATCCGCTCTGCCAATGTTGTGCAAGCGGGAGACCGGACCAGGGTAGTCATCAATCTCAAACAGCCATCGACATACCAAGCCAAGCTGGATGGCAAGACATTGTTGCTGGTTCTGGATGGTTCATCGTCCGCTTCGCCTACTTCAGTGGCGCAGGCGGCTCCTGCGGCGGCATTTTCCCCGTCAGGGAACGTGGATCCCGCGGCGCTCAAGGACATCGACTTTCGTCGTGGAGTGGGCAACTCCGGTCGGGTGGTGGTTGAGCTTGCAAACAATCAAACCGGCGTGGATATCCGGCAACAGGGCAAAGATCTGGTGGTCGATTTCCTAAAGACCACACTTCCGGAAGGATTGCGGAGGAAACTGGATGTGACCGATTTTGGCACCCCGGTTCAGTCGGTTGTGACGAGCCAGGTGGGCGACAGGGTGCGCATGCTGGTGACCCCCACGGGGCTGTGGGAGCACTCCGCTTATCAGAGTGACAACCAGTTTGTGCTGGAAATTCGGGAACAGAAACTGGATCCGTCCAAGCTGACTCAGGGGCCGGGTTACAACGGGGAAAAGTTGTCTCTGAACTTCCAAAACATCGAGGTTCGTTCTCTGTTGCAGGTGATCGCCGATTTCACCAACTTCAACGTGGTGACGTCCGACTCCGTTTCTGGTGCCGTGACCTTGCGTCTCAAAGATGTGCCTTGGGATCAGGCTTTGGACATCATTCTCCAAGCCAAGGGTCTGGGAATGCGCAAGAGCGGGAACGTGCTCTGGATTGCACCGAAGGATGAAATTGCCGCGCGTGAGAAGCAGGAGCTTGAGTCCAAAGCATCTGTCGAGAGTTTGGAAACTTTGCGCACGCAGGGTTTCCAGATGAATTACGCCAAAGCCAGTGACATTGCCGGGCAAATCACCGGTGCTGGTGCTGCTGGTGGAGCCAGTGCCCGCATCCTTTCCCCGCGAGGAAGTGTCATCGCTGAGCCTCGAACGAATCAGTTATTCGTGACGGATATTCCTTCCAAGCTTGAGCAAGTTCAGCAACTGATCGCCAAACTGGATATCCCTGTTCGCCAAGTGTTGATCGAGGCGCGCATTGTGGAAGCCGACGACCGTTTTGGCCGGTCGCTGGGCGTGCGGCTGGGGGGCAGCGACTTGCGTGGTGTCCGTGGAGGTGAGGCGGGGTACCCTGTCAGCGGGCCCAACAGAGTGGCCATTGGTGGCAGCTATAACGCGGTTTCCAGCACTACTGTGGAGTCAGAAAATACCCTGGATACCGTCAATACAAGCTTTGTCAATCTGCCATCGACGGGTGCAGGTGGCTTCCTGCCTGCTGCTTTCGCGGTGTCGCTGTTCAGTTCGGCTGCCAATCGCTTCCTCAACCTCGAAATCTCGGCACTTGAGGCGGATGGCAGAGGAAAGATCGTCTCCAGCCCGCGTGTTGTGACTGCCGATCAGGTGAAGGCGCTGATTGAGCAGGGAACTGAATTCCCCTACCAGACCGCCACATCCAGCGGTGCTACTGCGGTGGCTTTCCGCAAGGCCAATCTCAAGCTAGAGGTGACTCCCCAGATCACCCCGGAAGGCAACATCATTCTTGATGTGGATATCAACAAAGACAGCCGTGGCGAAACGACGGCGGCCGGCATTGCCATCAATACCAAGCATGTGCAGACGCAGGTTCTGGTGGAAAACGGCGGCACCGTGGTGATTGGCGGCATTTTTACGGAAGAGGAAACGGAAGACGTCGCCAAGGTGCCTCTGTTTGGGGATCTGCCGATTGTCGGCAATCTGTTCAAGAACAAGAACAAGTCGTCGCGTAAGCAGGAATTGCTGATCTTCATTACGCCGCGTTCGATCACTGAAGGCGCCATGGCGCGTCGTTGAAATTACTGGAATTAGGAGTTACGCATGCTGAAAAAAACGGCGCAAGTTGCGGGAAGTCTGGTGGTGGCGTTGGCGTTGGCGTCTTGCGGAGGTGGGGGTGACATTGCAGGGGATTCGACTGAATTCTCGGTCAGTCCTGACGAGGCTAAGTTGACAGTGGTGTCTGCGACAGGTAGTTGCGCTGGTGCTGCAAATGCGGATCCGACCGTGTTCACGATCATTGGTGGGCAGGCGCCTTTTCGCATCGTCAATGCAAACCCTGGAGGCTTGATCGTTGACAAGACCGAGGCCACAGGGAAAGACCCGAAATTCACGGTCCGACCGACTGGGCAATGTGGCGATCCATTTGTGATTACTGTTCTGGATTACCACTCTAGGACCGCGACAGTCGAGTTCACTGTAGAGGCAGAGAAGCCTGAAGAGGAAACCACTCCAGCCGAGTGATCGTCTGGGCAGCGGGTCTGCCTGAATATCGAGCGGCGCTTGCTGTCCTTGGTGACGGCAAGCGCCAATGTCCTTAATGAGTTGATCATTTGTCCTCCATCGCACTGATCGGTTTGCCAGGCTCCGGCAAGTCGACCATCGGCCGGCAACTGGCGCGCCGGCTTTCTCTGTCTTTTTCGGACTCCGATCATGTGATTGAGCATCGCTTGGGATGTTCGATTCGAGAGTTCTTCGAGCGCGAGGGTGAAGACCGGTTCAGGGACATCGAAGAGTCGGTGATTGATGAGTTGTCCCAAGGGCAGGGCCGTGTGCTCTCCACGGGTGGGGGGGCAGTGTTGCGCCCAGCCAACCGGCAGCGGCTTCATGACCGTTGCCAGGTGGTTTACCTTCGGTCTTCGCCAGAAGAGGTTTTTCGGCGTTTGCGCCATGACCGCAACCGGCCGTTGCTGCAGGTAGCCGATCCCCTTCAGCGGCTCAAGGACCTGTATTCAGCGCGCGACCCCCTGTACCGGGAGGCTGCGCATTACGTCATCGACACGGGCCGGCCTTCGGTGGCCACGCTGGTGAACATGATCGTCATGCAACTGGAGTTGGCGCCTGGAGCTGTCGCACGAGGTGGGCCCGGCCCGGTTTGACTTCGCCTGTCTTTCGGGCGGGCAATTCCTGGCCCTACACTTGGGCCATGCGCAGAGATCTTTCCCCCGTTGGCGGCGAACAGGTGATCATCGACCTGGGCGAACGC
This sequence comes from Hydrogenophaga sp. H7, assembly GCF_002025745.1. NCBI lineage: Bacteria > Pseudomonadati > Pseudomonadota > Betaproteobacteria > Burkholderiales > Comamonadaceae > Hydrogenophaga > Hydrogenophaga sp. H7. Next base: position 298,058 of record NZ_MCIC01000017.1, read on the forward strand.
AGCTATTGCATCGACATCGCGGCAGGCTTGCTTGATCGGGCCGACGCCTTCTCGGGATTGCCGTCGGCATCCGTTGCCATGATCGTGACGAACGACACCGTGGCGCCCATCTACCTGGAGCGCCTCCGGAGTTCGCTGGCACCGCACTACCGCACCGTGTTGCATGTGGTGTTGCCGGACGGCGAGGCTTTCAAGACTTGGGAGACGCTGAACCGGATCTTCGATGCCCTGCTGGGTGCGGCGTGTGACCGCAAAACGGTGTTGTTTGCTCTCGGGGGGGGGGTGGTGGGTGACATGACCGGCTTTGCCGCCGCTGCGTTCATGAGAGGCGTGCCCTTTGTACAGGTGCCCACCACGCTGTTGGCTCAGGTGGATTCTTCGGTGGGGGGCAAGACGGCGATCAACCACCCGCTGGGCAAGAACATGATTGGTGCGTTCTACCAGCCTCAGCGGGTGTTGTGCGATCTGGCGACACTCGATACCTTGCCGGAGCGCGAGCTCAGCGCGGGGTTGGCCGAGGTGATCAAGTACGGGCCGATCGCCGACATGGCGTTTCTGGACTGGATCGAACGCAACATGGGGGCGCTGCGCGCGCGGGATCCCCGGGCCATGGCGCATGCCGTCAAGCGCAGTTGCCAGATCAAGGCGGAGGTGGTGGGCCAGGACGAACGCGAGTCGGGCTTGAGGGCGATCCTGAACTTCGGCCACACCTTCGGCCATGCGATCGAGGCGGGCATGGGGTACGGCGCCTGGTTGCATGGTGAGGCGGTGGGCTGTGGCATGGTGATGGCCACCCGGCTGTCCGCGCGCATGGGGCTGGTCGACAACGCGTTTGTCGAGCGCATCAAGGCGGTGGTTGAGGCGGCCGGATTGCCGGTTCGCGCGCCTGTGCTGGACGAAGGTGACAACGTGGCGCGCTACCTCTCTTTGATGCGACTGGACAAAAAGTCAGAGGCGGGCGAGATCCGGTTCGTGCTGGTGGACGGAGGCGGGAAGGCCCTGCTGCAGGGGGCGCCCGATGCGGTGGTGGGCGAGGTGATTGCCGAAAGCTGCGTCGCGTGAGGTCCTGGTCTTCGTGCTGACGCCCCGGATGGTCATTCCGCCAATGCCTGGACGGATGCTGCTGGCGTCCTACGCGGCCGATCCGGCGAGCAGCCGAGGCCGCCGGTTTGCCGAGCCAGAGGCGCCCACACGCTCAGTGTTCCAGCGCGACCGCGACCGGATCATTCACTCCACCGCGTTCCGGCGCCTCGTCTACAAGACGCAGGTCTTCCTGAACCACGAGGGCGATCTGTTCCGCACCCGTCTGACGCATTCCCTGGAGGTGGCGCAGTTGGGGCGCAGCATCGCCCGCACGCTGGGTCTGAACGAAGACCTGGTCGAGGCGGTTGCCCTGGCCCACGATCTGGGCCACACGCCCTTCGGCCATGCCGGCCAGGATGCGCTCAACGCGTCGATGAAAGCCGCGCGCCCGAATGCGCCATTGACCGACGAGGTGGACTGGGGCTTCGAGCACAACCTGCAGAGCCTGCGGGTGGTCGATGCGCTGGAAGAGCGCTACCCGGCATTTGATGGCCTGAACCTGACCTTCGAGACCCGGGAGGGCATCCTCAAGCACTGTTCAAGAATGCATGCGGAACGCCTGCTGAAAGCCGAACCGGGTGGCGTGGCCCAGCGGTTTGTGTCGGGCGGCTGCCCGTCGCTGGAGGCGCAGCTGTGCAACCTGGCCGACGAGATCGCCTACAACGCCCACGACATCGACGATGGCGTGCGTTCCGGGCTGCTGACGCTGGAACAGATCTCCGAGGTGCCCCTGTTCGACCGCTATCGCCGCCAGGCCCTGGACGCACACCCCGACCTGGGGGGGCGCCGGTTGCTGTTCGAGTCGATCCGCCTGATGCTCAGCGACCAGGTCTACGACGTGATCGACACGACACAGGCACGCATCGCGGCCTCGGGGGTGGAGACCATTGATCAGGTGCGCGTGCAGGCGCTTCCGCTGGTGGGTTTCTCCGACGAGATGAAAGCCGAATCGCAGAAGCTCAAGCACTTCCTGTTGCGCAACCTCTACCGCCATCCCCAGGTGATGGACACCACAGAGCGGGCGGCACAGGTGGTCACAGAGCTGTTTTCGATGTACCTCGAGCGCCTGGACGAATGGCCGCATTCGCCGCTCAAGGACCGCCAACCCGCGCGGGCAGTGGCCGACTACATCGCCGGCATGACGGACCGCTTTGCCATCCGCGAACACCAGCGCCTCAGCGGCCGTGTGCTGTTTCCCTGAGTGTCCATGAACCCTCCGTCAGCCCCCCCGCGCTCCACCGATGGCCAGGGTCTGGCCCCGGTGGTGGTCGGTGTGGGCGTGTGCTCCGCGCTGCATGTAGGCAAGCTGCCCGTGGCAATCCCGCACCTCCAGGCCGAGCTGGCGCTGAACCTGGTGCAGGCCGGTTTTCTGCTGTCGCTGGTGCAACTGGCAGGCCTCTCGCTAGGGTTGCTCGTCGGTCTGCTGGCCGATCGGCTGGGCCCGCGCCGGGTGATGCTTGTGGGGCTGTGTGTGCTGGCCGCAGGCAGTGCAGGGGGCGCACTGGCGCCCGACGTGAACCGGTTGCTGGTGTTCCGGGTGGTGGAGGGCGCCGGGTTCCTTCTGACGGTGTTGCCGGCGCCAGGGCTGCTGAGGCTGCACCTGCGCGACCCGGTGCGCCTATCCCGTGCGCTGGGCTGGTGGGGCACCTACATGCCGATGGGCACCTCGCTGGCGCTGTTGCTGGGTGTGCCGCTGATGGCCTGGTCGGGCTGGCGCGCCACCTGGTGGCTGCTGGCGCTGTGCAGTCTGGCGGCGGCGGCCTGGTTGGCGCTGCGGGTGCCGGCAACAGTCGCCGGCGATGCCGGACCGGCCACTTCTTCGTCCCTCTGGCCGCGATTGAAGCGAACCTTGCGCGCGCCAGGGCCCTGGCTGGTGGCGCTGGGCTTTCTTTTGTATTCGGGCCAGTGGCTGGCGGTGGTGGGCTTCCTGCCCACGATCTATGTGCAGGCGGGCCTGGGGGCTGCCAACGTGGCGGTGCTGAGCGCACTGGCCGCCGCGGTGAACATGGTGGGCAATGTGGCCGCCGGGCGGTGGCTGGCCAGGGGGGCGCGGCCCGGGGTGCTGGTGGCGCTGGGGTACGGGGCGATGGCGGCGGGAGCGGTGGTTGCGTTTGGTGCTGTTGGTTACCCGGTGCTGCAGTACCTGGCCGTGCTGCTGTTTTCGGCGGTCGGTGGGCTGATCCCGGGCACGCTCTTTGGCGTGGCCGTGGTGCTGGCCCCGGGCCGGGATACGGTCTCCACCACCGTCGGCTGGATGCAGCAGTTCTCCGCTTTGGGTCAGTTCATCGGCCCGCCTGCAGTGGCCTGGTGGGTGACGCGTGTCGGTGGCTGGCACTGGACCTGGGTGCTGACGGGGGCGTGCTCTCTGCTGGGCCTGCTGTTGGCGGTGCGGCTGCAGCGGGAGTGGACTGCACGGCCTGGAACCCCGGCCAATTGAGGGGCGATACACTGCCGCCGACGAGGGCGCTCGCGACTAGCAGCCCAGGGCAGGACCAACAGGACGGAACGCATCCCATGAGCTATCTCCAGCAGCTCAAACGACAGGCGCAGGCCCGGCAGGCCGAGCAGGGCGAGCAGCAGCACGGGCTGGAAGCCCGCACGGCGGCGACGGAAGCGGCCTGTCAGGTGGTCTGGAACTACCTGTCCGAACTCGCCCGCCAGTTGAGCGTCATCCAGCCGCCGGCGCAGCGGCTTGGGCTCGATCACAAGCATCTCTGGCCCGATATGCGGCAACACGACTTCCGTTTCGATGCCCGGAAGAAGCGCCTGCGCGATCGCGAGGTGTTCGACTACCTGGCTCTGGGCTGGAAGCTGGGCCCCCGTGAGGGCGAGGTGCGCCGGGGCCGGGTGAGTGTGAACTTCCCGCCGGACCTGGAGCGGGTGCAGAAGCGCCTGGCCGCGGGCCATGTGGTGCACGAGCGCGTTGAGCAGCGGCACCCAGAGTCCAATGCCCTTCTGGCCATCGTCTTCGAGTTCGACATGGCGGCGCGGGCGAGCGTGATGGTCACAGCCGACCACGACGCCGCGCTGCTGAGGTTCCGGCTGGCCTGCGTCGGCGGCATGGAGGTTGTGACGACCGAACTGCCGGTGGGCCAGGTGAACCCGGCCCGGCTGGACGAACTGGCGCGCCTGATTGTGGGAGAGCCCAGCCAGTTCCTGTGAGGCGGTTGAACACCTCGGGGACATAATCGGGGACAGATTTCAACGGAGACTGCCTTGGCTCGACTGGCCCGCCTGACCCTGCCCGGTCAGGTCCATCACGTGATGCACCGTGGCAACAACCGGCAGGCCATCGTGCTGGACGACACCGACCGCGACACCCTGCTGGACCTGCTCTGGGCTCGGGCCGAACAGCTGAAGGTGGCGGTGCACGCCTATGTGCTGATGCCGGACCACTTCCAGCTGCTGTGCACGCCCTCGACCGCCGACGGCGTGCCCCGCCTGATGCAGGGCGTGGGCCGGGACTATGTGCGCTGCTTCAACCGGCGTCACGGCCGCAGCGGCACGCTCTGGGAGGGGCGCTACCGATCCACGCTGATCCAGGCGGAGCGTCATCTGCTGTCCTGCATGGTCTTCATCGATCTGGACCCGGTGCGGGAGGGGTTGTGCGCCGATGCGCAGTCCTATCCCTGGTCCAGTCACCGCCACCACGCGGGCCAGGCGCAGGACCGTCACATCACGCCCCATTCGATGTACTGGGCGCTGGGCAACACGCCGTTTGCGCGCGAAGCCGCATACGCCGATTTGGTGCGTGCCGGACTGAATGCGCAACAGATGGGCGCCATCGCCAATTCGCTGTGGCATGGCTGGGCGCTGGGCGACCCGGACTACCTCGCCTCGCTCAGCAAGGACACCGATCGTCGGCTGATTCCTGCACGTGCCGGACGACCAAAAAAGACACCGCCCTGATGGCGTTCAGAAAAAATCCTTTGGAATCAGCGTTGTTTTGCTGAAATTAATCTGACCCTTATTTATTGTTTGAGTGCTTTGATTGTAATTTATAAGAATCTGACCCTAATTATTTTCCTTGGCACCGATGTTGCAGTGCATTAAGCTTCGCGTCCCGCGCATTTTTGCCAAGCCCTTGTCCAGAAAAGGAAGCGCCATGACCACGGCAGCCGAACAACAGCAGTTCCAGCAACAGGGTCTGTACGACCCGGCCAACGAGCACGATGCCTGCGGCGTCGGTTTCGTGGCGCACATCAAGGGCGAGAAGCGTCACGACATCGTGACCCAGGCGCTCAAGATCCTGGAAAACATCGACCACCGCGGCGCCGTGGGGGCCGATGCCCTGATGGGTGACGGCGCTGGCATCCTGATCCAGTTGCCGGACGCGCTGTACCGCGAAGAAATGGCCAAGCAGGGCGTGACGCTGCCGCCGGCCGGCGAGTACGGCGTGGGCATGATCTTCCTGCCCAAGGAGCACGCGTCCCGCCTGGCCTGCGAGCAGGAAATGGAGCGCGCCATCAAGGCCGAAGGCCAGGTGCTGCTGGGTTGGCGCGATGTGCCCGTCAACAAGGACATGCCCATGTCCCCGACGGTGCGCGAGAAAGAGCCGATCATGCGGCAGGTCTTCATCGGTCGCGGCAACGACGTGATCGTGCAGGACGCGCTGGAGCGCAAGCTGTACGTCATCCGCAAGACCGCCAGCGCCCACATCCAGGCGCTCAAGCTCAAGCACAGCAAAGAGTATTACGTGCCCAGCATGAGCAGCCGCACCGTGGTCTACAAGGGCCTGCTGCTGGCCGACCAGGTGGGCACCTATTTCCTGGACCTGCAGGACCCTCGCTGCGTCTCCGCCCTGGGCCTGGTGCACCAGCGCTTCTCCACCAACACCTTCCCCGAGTGGCCGCTGTCGCACCCCTACCGCTACGTGGCGCACAACGGCGAGATCAACACCGTCAAGGGCAACTACAACTGGATGAAGGCGCGCGAAGGCGTGATGTCCTCGCCCGTGCTCGGCGCCGACCTGCAGAAGCTCTACCCGATCAGCTTCGCCAGCCAGTCCGACACCGCCACGTTCGACAACTGCCTCGAACTGCTGACCATGGCCGGCTACCCCATCAGCCAGGCCGTGATGATGATGATTCCCGAGCCCTGGGAACAGCACACCATGATGGACCCGCGCCGCCGCGCGTTCTACGAGTACCACGCCGCCATGCTGGAGCCCTGGGATGGCCCGGCCTCCATCGTGTTCACAGACGGCCGCCAGATCGGCGCCACGCTGGACCGCAACGGCCTGCGCCCCTCGCGTTACTGCATCACCGACGACGATCTGGTGATCATGGGGTCCGAGTCGGGCGTGCTGCCGATCCCGGAAAACAAGATCGTGCGCAAGTGGCGCCTGCAGCCCGGCAAGATGTTCCTGATCGACCTGGAGCAGGGCCGCATGATCGACGACGAGGAGCTGAAGGCCAACCTCGCCAACAGCAAGCCCTACAAGCAGTGGATCGAGAACCTGCGCATCCGCCTGGACGATGTGGAGCATCCGGTGGCCGGCGAAGACGCCGTCGAACTGCCGATCACCAAAACCGAGCCCCAGTCCACGGGCGCTGAGCGCGTGTCGCCCGAGCTGCTGGACCAGCAGCAGGCGTTTGGCTTCACGCAGGAAGACATCAAGTTCCTGCTCAGCCCCATGGCCGCCAACGGCGAAGAGGGCATCGGCTCCATGGGCAACGACAGCCCGCTGGCCGTGCTCTCTGGCAAGAACAAGCCGCTGTACAACTACTTCAAGCAGCTGTTCGCCCAGGTGACGAACCCGCCCATCGACCCGATCCGCGAAGCGATCGTGATGTCGCTGGTGTCCTTCGTCGGTCCCAAGCCCAACCTGCTGGACATCAACCAGGTCAACCCGCCGATGCGGCTGGAGGTGAGCCAGCCGGTGCTGGACGCTGCCGACATGGCCAAGCTGCGCAACATCGAGTCGGTGACGCAGGGCAAGTTCAAGAGCGCCACGCTGGACATCACCTACCCGGTCAGCTGGGGCAAGGAAGGCGTGGAAGCCAAGCTGGCCTCGCTGTGTGCCGAAGCCGTGGACGCGATCAAGGGTGGCAAGAACATCCTGATCATCAGCGACCGTGGCGTGAGCCGCACCCAGGTGGCCGTGCCGGCGCTGCTGGCGCTGTCGGCCGTGCACCAGCACCTGGTGCGCGAAGGCCTGCGCACGACCGCCGGTCTGGTGGTCGAAACCGGCACCGCGCGCGAGGTGCACCACTTCGCCGTGCTGGCGGGCTATGGCGCCGAAGCCGTGCACCCCTACCTGGCCATGGAAACCCTGCAGGCGATCGCCGCAGACCTGCCGGGCGAGCTGAGCGCCGAGAAGGCGATCTACAACTACATCAAGGCGATCGGCAAGGGGCTGTCCAAGATCATGTCCAAGATGGGCGTGTCGACCTACATGTCCTACTGCGGCGCCCAGCTGTTCGAGGCCATCGGCCTGAACAGCGAGACCGTGTCCAAGTACTTCACCGGCACCGCCAGCCGCGTGGAAGGCATTGGCGTGTTCGAGATCGCCGAAGAAGCCATCCGCATGCATAAGGCGGCGTATGGTGACGACCCGGTGCTGGCCAGCATGCTGGAAACCGGCGGTGAGTACGCCTGGCGCGCCCGTGGCGAAGAGCACATGTGGACGCCCGACGCGATTGCCAAGCTGCAGCACAGCACGCGCGCCAACAACTGGAACACGTACAAGGAATACGCCCAGATCATCAACGACCAGAGCCGGCGCCACATGACGCTGCGCGGCCTGTTCGAGTTCAAGATCGACCCGTCCAAGGCCATCTCCATCGACGAGGTGGAGCCGGCCAAGGAGATCGTCAAGCGCTTTGCCACCGGCGCCATGTCGCTGGGTTCCATTTCCACCGAAGCACACGCCACGCTGGCCGTGGCGATGAACCGCATCGGTGGCAAGAGCAACACCGGCGAAGGCGGCGAGGACGCGCTGCGCTACCGCAACGAGCTCAAGGGCATCCCGATCAAGCAGGGTCAGACCATGTCCGACCTGCTGGGCAACATCTTCGAGGTGGACTACCCGCTCGAAGCCGGCGACTCGCTGCGTTCCAAGATCAAGCAGGTCGCCTCGGGCCGCTTCGGTGTCACGGCCGAGTACCTGGCCAGCGCCGACCAGATCCAGATCAAGATGGCCCAGGGCGCCAAGCCGGGCGAGGGTGGCCAGCTGCCCGGCGGCAAGGTGTCGGAATACATCGGCAAGCTGCGCCACAGCGTGCCGGGCGTGGGCCTCATCAGCCCGCCGCCGCACCACGACATCTACTCGATTGAAGACCTGGCCCAGCTGATCCACGACCTCAAGAACGTGGCGCCGCACAGCGACATCAGCGTCAAGCTGGTGTCCGAAGTGGGCGTGGGCACCATCGCCGCGGGCGTGGCCAAGTGCAAGGCCGACCACGTGGTGATCGCAGGTCACGACGGTGGCACGGGCGCTTCGCCCTGGTCGTCGATCAAGCATGCCGGTTCGCCCTGGGAAATCGGCCTGGCCGAAACCCAGCAGACCCTGGTGCTCAACCGCCTGCGCAGCCGCATTCGCGTGCAGGCCGACGGGCAGATGAAGACCGGCCGCGACGTGGTCATCGGCGCGCTGCTGGGCGCCGACGAGTTCGGTTTCGCCACCGCGCCGCTGGTGGTCGAGGGCTGCATCATGATGCGCAAGTGCCACCTGAACACCTGCCCGGTGGGCGTGGCCACGCAGGACCCGGAGCTGCGCAAGAAGTTCTCGGGCAAGCCCGAGCACGTCGTCAACTACTTCTTCTTCATCGCCGAAGAAGCGCGCCAGATCATGGCGCAGCTGGGCATCCGCAAGTTCGACGAGCTGATCGGTCGCGCCGACCTGCTGGACATGAAGAAGGGCATCGAGCACTGGAAGGCCCGCGGCCTGGACTTCAGCCGTCTGCTGGCCACGCCGGCGGTGCCGGCCGATGTGCCGCGCCTGCATGTCGAGAAGCAGGACCATGGTCTTGAAAAATCGCTCGACAACGTGCTGATCGCCAAGAGCAAGGCCGCCATCGAGAAGGGCGAGAAGGTCCAGTTCATCGAGGTGGCGCGCAACGTGAACCGCTCCGTGGGCGCCATGCTTTCGGGTGCGGTCACCAAGGTGCACCCCGAGGGACTGCCGGACGACACCATCCGCATCCAGCTCGAAGGCACGGGCGGTCAGTCCTTCGGCGCGTTCCTGACCAACGGCATCACGCTGTACCTGATCGGCGACGCCAACGACTACACCGGCAAGGGCCTGTCGGGCGGCCGTGTGGTGGTGCGTCCGAGCATCGACTTCCGAGGCGAGTCCACCCGCAACATCATCGTCGGCAACACGGTGATGTACGGCGCCACCTCCGGTGAAGCCTTCTTCAGCGGCGTGGCAGGCGAGCGCTTCGCCGTGCGCCTCTCGGGCGCCACGGCGGTCGTCGAAGGCACGGGCGACCACGGTTGCGAGTACATGACCGGCGGGACCGTGGTGGTGCTGGGCAAGACAGGCCGCAACTTCGCGGCCGGCATGAGCGGCGGCATCGCCTACGTCTACGACGAGGACGGCCTGTTCGCCCAGCGCTGCAACACCGCCCAGGTCGCGCTGGAGAAGGTGCTGTCCGCCACCGAACAGGAAGCCACTACGGACAAGGCGATCTGGCACCGCGACCAGACCGACGAAGCCCAGCTCAAGAAGCTGCTGCAGGATCACAACCGCTGGACCGGCAGCAAGCGTGCCCGCGAGCTGCTGGACAACTGGGCCGAAGCCCGCGCCAAGTTCGTGAAGGTCTTCCCGACCGAATACAAGCGCGCCCTGGCCGAGATCAACGCCAAGAAGGCGGCCGTGGCCGCCACCGGCAAGGCCCAGGGCAGCGCCAAAAAGCAGACGGCCCCCGCCAAGTAAGAAGCAACCACCCCACGCAGGACCAACATCATGGGAAAAGTCACCGGCTTCATGGAATATGAGCGTCTGGAAGAGGGCTACAAGCCCGTTGCCGAACGCCTGAAGCACTACAAGGAATTCGTGGTTGCGCTGGACGACAGCCAGGCCAAGATCCAGGGCGCGCGCTGCATGGACTGCGGCACGCCGTTCTGCAACAACGGTTGCCCGGTCAACAACATCATTCCGGACTTCAACGACCTCGTGTACCAGGGCGACTGGCAGAACGCCATCACCGTGCTGCACAGCACCAACAACTTTCCCGAGTTCACCGGCCGCATCTGCCCCGCACCCTGCGAGGCGGCCTGCACCATCAACGTGAATGGCGACGCGGTGGGCATCAAGTCCATCGAGCACGCGATCATCGACAAGGCCTGGGAGAACGGCTGGGTCCAGCCGCAGCCCGCCCGGCACAAGACCGGCAAGAAGGTGGCCGTGGTCGGCTCCGGCCCGGCCGGCCTGGCCGCGGCCCAGCAGCTGGCGCGCGCCGGTCACGACGTGACGGTGTTCGAGAAGAACAGCCGCATCGGTGGTCTGCTGCGCTACGGCATCCCCGACTTCAAGATGGAGAAGTCGCACATCGACCGCCGTGTCGCGCAGATGGAAGCCGAAGGCGTGGTGTTCAAGACCAGTACCCTGATCGGCACCATGCCCGAGGGCAGCAAGGTCACCAACGACGCCAAGACCATGATCAGCGCCGAAGACCTCAAGGCCCAGTTCGACGCCGTGTTGCTGACCGGCGGTTCCGAGCAGAGCCGTGACCTGCCAGTTCCGGGGCGTGACCTGGACGGCGTGCACTTCGCGATGGAGTTCCTGCCGCAGCAGAACAAAGTCAACGCCGGCGACAAGCTGAAGAACCAGCTGCGCGCCGACGGCAAGCACGTCATCGTGATCGGTGGCGGCGACACCGGCTCCGACTGCGTGGGCACCAGCACCCGCCACGGCGCCGTGAGCGTGACCCAGTTCGAGGTGATGCCGCAGCCGCCCGAGCAGGAGAACAAGCCGCTGGTGTGGCCGTACTGGCCGCTGAAGCTGCGCACCAGTTCCAGCCACGACGAGAGCGCCGAGAAAGGCATCCTCGCGCGCGAATTCGCCATCTCCACCAAGGAGTTCATCGGCAAGAACGGCAAGCTCACCGGCCTCAAGACCGTGAACGTGGAGTTCAAGGACGGGAAGATGGTCGAGGTGGCCGGCACCGAAAAGGAATACAAGGCCGACCTGGTGCTGCTGGCCATGGGCTTCGTGAACCCGGTGTCCACCGTGCTGGACGCCTTCGGTGTCGACAAGGATGCCCGTGGCAACGCCAAGGCCTCGACGGACTTTACCGGTGGTTACGTCACCAACGTGCCCAAGGTGTTTGCGGCCGGTGACATGCGCCGCGGCCAGTCCCTGGTGGTGTGGGCCATCCGCGAAGGACGCCAGGCGGCGCGGGCGGTGGACGAGTTCCTGATGGGGCAGTCCGACCTGCCGCGATGAGTCCTGGGGGATTGCCGGAGGCGGGCCGGGCGTTTTCGACGCCCATGCGACAATGCCCGGTCACACATCTGGCCTCATGAGCGATACCCCTTTTATCGACATCGACCATGTCACCTTCGGCTACGACAGCCGAAGGACCATCCTCAACGACATCTCCCTCCAGTTCGCCCGCGGCAAGATCACGGCCGTGCTGGGCGGTTCCGGCTGCGGAAAAACCACTCTGCTGCGCCTGATCGGCGGCGTGCATGCGCCGAACAGCGGCCGCGTGGTGTTCGACGGTGAGGTGGTGAACACCGCCGACAAGGCGCAGCTGTTCCGGCTGCGCCGCCGCCTGGGCATGCTGTTCCAGTTCGGTGCCCTGTTCACCGACCTGAACGTGTTCGACAACGTCGCGTTTCCCCTGCGCGAGATGAGCGACCTGCCCGAGCCGCTGATCCGCCACATCGTGCTGATGAAGCTCGATGCGGTGGGCTTGCGGGGCGCGGCCCATCTCAAGATCAGCGAAGTCTCCGGTGGCATGGCCCGTCGCGTGGCGCTCGCCCGGGCGATCGCGCTCGATCCGGAGCTGATCATGTACGACGAACCCTTTGCTGGCCTCGATTTGGTGTCCATGGGCGTGGCCGCGAAGCTCATCCGCACCCTGACCGATGTGACTGGTGCCACCTCGCTGCTGATTTCCCACGACATCCCGCAGTGCATGGCGATCAGCGACCATGTGGTGCTGCTCGCAGCGGGCGGTCGTGTGGTGGCGCAGGGCACGCCCGCCGAACTCATGGCCAGCACCGATCCCGAGGTGCGCCAGTTCGTGCGTGGCGAACCGGACGGTCCGGTCAAGTTCCACTACCCGGCCCGGTCTGTCGCCGAAGACTATGGTCCGAGGGCTGCCGCATGAACCTGTTACAGAAGATTGGCCAGCTGGTGCTGGCCTTGCTGGCGCGTTGGGGTCACGGCGCGTTGTTTTTTCTGGACCTGTTGCGTGCAATGCCGGCGGCGCTGCGACGTTTCGGTCTGGTGGTCGGGCAGATCCATGCGATCGGCAACCGTTCTCTGGTGATCATCGTTGCCTCAGGCCTGTCCGTCGGCTTCGTGCTGGCACTGCAGATGTACTACGCGCTGACCACCTATGGTGCCGCCGAGTCGCTAGGCCTGATCGTCAATCTGGCGCTGGTGCGGGAGCTGGGACCGGTTGTGACGGCGCTGCTGTTTGCAGGGCGCGCCGGCACCTCGCTGACGGCCGAGATCGGACTGATGAAGGCCGGCGAACAGATCGCGGCGATGGAGCTGATGGCCATCGACCCCAAGGCCCGGGTGCTGGCACCGCGCTTCCTGGGCGGCATCCTGTCGATGCCCTTGCTTGCCGCCCTGTTTTCCACCGTCGGTATTCTCGGCGCCTATGTGGTCGCCGTGCTGCTGATCGGCATCGACTCGGGCAACTTCTGGTCGATCCAACAGAACGGCGTAGATGTCTGGCGGGACGTTGGCAACGGTGTCGTCAAGAGTGCAGTGTTCGGTGTCATCTGCACCGCCGTGGCGCTCTACCAGGGCTATGAAACCGAAGCCACCCCGGAGGGTGTGGCCTATGCAACCACAAGAACGGTGGTCACCGCCTCGCTGGGTGTGCTGGCGATGGACTTCATCCTGACCGCCCTGATGTTCTCGACCCCCTGATTCGGGAGAACCTATGAACAAGAAAAGCATTGAAATTTTTGTTGGTCTGTTTGTCGTGCTCGGCGCTCTGTCGCTGCTGTTCCTCGCACTCAAGGCGGCCAACCTGGCCAGCTTCACCAACGGTGGCGACACCTACACGCTGCAGGCGCGCTTCGACAACATCGGCGGGCTGAAGGCGCGCGCGCCGGTGCGCTCGGCGGGCGTCCATGTCGGGCGGGTGACCAGCGTGACACTGGATCCCCAGACCTACCTCGGGGTGGTGACCATGGAAGTCAACAAGGGGGTGGCTTTTCCCAAGGATTCGTCGGCCAAGATCCTGACTTCGGGGCTGCTGGGTGACCAGTACATCGGCATCGAACCCGGCGGAGACGAGAAGAATCTGCAAGCGGGTGACGTGATCACGCAAACCCAGTCTGCGGTGGTGCTGGAAAACCTGATCGGCCAGTTCCTGTTCAACAAGGCCGCCGATGGCGGTGAACAAAAACCGCAGTGAGTGCGCCATGGTGCGTGCCCAGGAGATTGACATGAGATTCGATGGCCGCCGTCTCTTGCGCTGGCTGGCATCGCTGCTGCTCGTCGGCGTGCTGACGGGTTGTGCCAGCGGTCCGAACGCAAGCCCACGCGACCCGCTGGAACCCCTGAACCGGCAGGTGACAGCGTTCAATGATGCGGTGGATGGGGCGGTGCTCAAACCTGTTGCCACCGTGTACCGCGACGTCACGCCCGACCCGGTCCGCACAGGTGTCAACAACTTCTTTGAGAATCTGCGCGACGTTTGGTCGTTCATCAACGCCTCGCTGCAGCTGCGGCCCCGTGAGGCCGCCGAGAACTTCCTCCGCTTCAACGTCAACACCTTCTTTGGCGTTGCCGGCCTCTTCGATGTGGCCTCTGAAATGGGGATCGAGCGCACCCGCCTGGACTTCGGTCAGACGCTGGGCCGATGGGGCGTCCCCTCGGGGCCGTACCTCGTGCTGCCGATCTTCGGCCCCTCCACCGTGCGCGACGCGGCGGGCTTCAGCATCGAGTCCAGTGGCGACCTGGTGCAAGGCATCTCCGATATCCCGACCCGCAACTCCCTGTATGTGTTGCGAGCGGTGGAAACCAGGGCCAACCTGTTGCGCGCAACGACCTTGCTGGAGGGCGCTGCGCTCGACAAGTACAGCTTCACCCGCGACCTCTATCTGCAGCGCCGGGAAAGCCAGATCGAGGACCTGAAAGACAAGGGCATCGGGCTCAAGGACGGGTCCGACTGACCCACAAACCGATACCTCTGAATTACAGTTCCGACACATTCACCCGGAACCGGTGCCGTACAGTCCCTGTCCCATGCGGACCGAAGATCCGGCACTGCGCCGGGTCACACACCGCTTCTGAAAGGACATCGCACATGCAACGCCGTCATTGGATATTCAGCCTCATCACCGCCGCCGCTGTTTTCGCAAGCCCGCTGGCCATGGCAGAGGTGGAAGCACCGGATGCGCTCGTCAAGCGCATTTCCAGCGATGTGCTCGCCTCCGTGAAAGCCGATCCGGCGATCCAGAAGGGGGACATCAGCCGCATCGTTGCACTGGTGGACGCCAAGATCATGCCGAACGTCAACTTCTCCCGCATGACGTCCATGGCCGTCGGCCGCGCCTGGCGCCAGGCGACGCCCGAGCAGCAGAAACAGCTCCAGGACGAGTTCAAGACCCTGCTGGTCCGGACCTATGCCGGTGCCCTCGGCGAAGTCCGCGACCAGACCCTGAGCTTCAAGCCAATGCGCTCGAAGCCGGAAGACACCGAGGTTGTGGTGCGCAGCGAAGTGCGTGGCAAGGGCGAGCCGATCCAGCTCGATTACCGCCTCGAAAAGGTGGACAGCGGCTGGAAGATCTACGACCTGAACGTGCTGGGCGTCTGGCTGGTGGAGACCTACAAGTCCCAGTTTGCCCAGGAGATCAACACCAAGGGCATCGACGGGCTGATTGCCAACCTGGTCCAGCGCAACAAGAGCGCAGCCGGTAAGACCAGCTGAGGGCAGATGAGCGTGTCTGAAACCGCCGCCATCCCCATGCCGGAACAACTGACCCTGTCCGGTGCCGCCCAGACGCTGGAAAGGCTCCGGGACGCGCTGGTCCGCCAGGCAGGCCCGACCGTGGTGCTGAACGCCGACCCGCTAAAGGTGTTCGACACCTCGGCGGTGGCGGTGTTGCTGGAGCTGCGCAACGCGCTGCTGACCCAGGGCAAGACCTTGCAGGTGGCCCGCATGCCGCAGCGCCTGCAGGCGCTGGTCACACTCTACGGCGTGGCCGAGCTGCTGCCCGCCTGAGCCGCTCGCCAGCGGCATTGCGCGCCGCGACATAAAATCGACGGCTCACCCGCGGTCAGCAGATGTCCTGCCAGCGTCCGGTGACCTGGCCCGCTTCCGCAATGCCCGCAGTTTCCTTTCAGAACGTTTCCAAGACCTACGCTTCGGCCCGTGGCGAGCTGCAGGCGCTCAAAGGCGTGTCCTTTGACATCCAGCCCGGCGAGTTTTTTGGCCTGCTGGGTCCCAATGGCGCCGGCAAGACCACACTGATCAGCGTGCTGGCCGGACTGGTGCGGGCCAGCGGTGGTCGTGTGCTGGTGCAGGGGCACGATGTCCAGTCCGACTACGCGGCCGCGCGGCGTGCGCTCGGTGTGGTGCCCCAGGAGCTGGTGTTCGACCCGTTCTTCAACGTTCGTGAGGCGCTCCGCTTCCAGTCCGGCTACTTCGGCATCCACCACAACGACGACTGGATCGACGAACTGCTGCAAGGGCTGGGGCTGACCGACAAGGCGGGCGCCAACATGCGCCAGCTCTCGGGTGGCATGAAGCGCCGGGTGCTTGTGGCGCAGGCCCTGGTGCACAAACCGCCAGTGATCGTGCTCGACGAGCCCACGGCGGGTGTGGACGTGGAACTGCGCCAGACCCTCTGGCAGTTCATAAGCCAGCTCAACAAGCAGGGCAGCACGGTGCTGCTGACGACCCACTATCTGGAAGAGGCGGAGGCCCTGTGCGGCCGCATCGCCATGCTGCAGCTGGGCCGGGTGGTGGCGCTGGAGAAGACGTCCGATCTGCTGCGCCAGGCCTCGTCCAACGTGCTGCGGTTCAAGACCGACCAGGCGCTGCCGCCGGAGCTGGCGGCGCAGGCGCGCGTCACGGGTCGGGTGGTGCAGCTGCCGGCGCACAACGCGATCGAGGTCGAGCAGTGGCTGGCGCGCGCTCGGGAGGCCGGCGTGGTCGCCGAGGACGTGGAAATCCGCAAGGCCGACCTTGAGGATGTGTTCATCGAGGTGATGGAGCGAGCCTCCGGTCAGGTACAGGAGGCCACCCCATGAACGGCTGGCAGACCCTGTTCTACAAGGAGGTGCTGCGCTTCTGGAAGGTCGGCTTCCAGACCGTGGCGGCGCCGGTCATCACGGCCATCCTGTACATGATGATCTTCGGGCACGTGCTCGAAGGCAGCGCCAAGGTCTACGGCCAGGTGAACTACACCGCCTTCCTGCTGCCCGGCCTGGTGATGATGAGCGTGCTGCAGAACGCGTTTGCCAACAGCAGCTCTTCGCTGATCCAGAGCAAGATCATGGGCAATCTTGTGTTCCTGCTGCTCACGCCGCTGTCTCACCGCGCCTGGTTCTTTGCCTACGTCGGCTCCTCGGTGGTGCGTGGCCTCGCGGTGGGCGCGGGCGTGATGGCGGTGACCTGGTGGTATGCCCAGCCCAGTCTGGTGGCGCCGCTGTGGATTCTGGTGTTCGGTTTCATGGGTGCAGCCTTGCTGGGCGCGCTGGGCTTGATCGCGGGGCTCTGGGCCGAGAAGTTCGACCAGATGGCGGCGTTCCAGAACTTCATCATCATGCCCATGACCTTTCTCTCGGGCGTGTTCTATTCCATCCATTCCTTGCCCGACTTCTGGCAGACGGTGAGCCATCTCAATCCGTTCTTCTACATGATCGACGGCTTTCGCTACGGCTTCTTCGGGGTGAGCGATGTGTCGCCCTGGATGAGTCTGGGTCTGGTGGGCGGCGCGCTGGTGGCCGTCAGTGCCCTGGCCCTGCACCTGCTGCGCACCGGCTACAAAATCCGTCACTGAGCGATTCCTTCCATGACTGCTGAACAGCTGCAACAACTCATCGCCGCCGGCCTGTCCTGCGAGCACATCGAAGTCACCGGTGATGGCCGCCACTGGGCCGCCGTGATCGTCTCGCCCGAGTTCGAGGGCAAGCGGCCGATCGCGCGCCACCAGCGCGTCTATGCCACATTGGGCGAACGCATCAAGACGGACGAGGTGCACGCCCTGTCCTTGAAGACCTTCACCCCCGCCGAATGGGCGGCCCAGAACTGAGCGCCCCGACACCATGGACAAACTGCGAATCACCGGTGGACGTCCCCTCAACGGCGAGGTCACCATTTCGGGCGCCAAGAACGCGGCGCTGCCCGAGATCTGTGCCTCCTTGCTCACCGCTGATCCGGTGTACCTGAACAATGTGCCGCGTCTGCGCGACGTGGCCACCATGCGCCTGCTGCTCGACAACATGGGTGTGCAGACCGAAACGCACGGCGAGCGCGGTGGCATGAGTTTCGTGGCGCCCGACAGCCTCAACCCGGAAGCGCCTTATGAGCTGGTGAAAACCATGCGCGCCTCGGTGCTGGTGCTGGGCCCACTGCTGGCTCGGTTCGGCCGCGCCAAGGTGTCGCTGCCGGGTGGCTGCGCCATCGGCTCGCGCCCGGTGGATCAGCACATCAAGGGCCTGCAGGCCATGGGCGCCGAGATCGTGGTCGAACACGGATACATGGTGGCCCAGCTGCCTCAGGGTCGCAGCCGCCTCAAGGGCGCACGCATCGCCACCGACATGGTGACCGTCACCGGCACCGAGAACTTCCTGATGGCCGCCGCGCTGGCCGAGGGCGAAACGGTGCTGGAGAACGCGGCGCAGGAACCCGAGATTCCCGATCTGGCCGAAATGCTGATCGCCATGGGCGCGAAGATCGAAGGCCATGGCACCAGCCGCATCCACATCCAGGGCGTGGACCGGTTGCACGGCTGCACCCACCAGGTGGTGGCCGACCGCATCGAGGCCGGCACCTTCCTGTGCGCGGTGGCCGCCACCGGGGGCGATGTGGTGCTGCGCTACGGCCGTGCCAACCATCTCGACGCGGTCATCGACAAGCTGCGCGACGCGGGCGCTGAAATTGAGGTCGGTGAGGGCTTCATCCGTGTGCGCGCCTCGGGACGTCTGAAGGCACAGAGCTTCCGCACCACCGAGTACCCCGGCTTTCCGACCGACATGCAGGCGCAATTCATGGCGCTCAACTGCATCGCCACCGGCACCAGCAAGGTCACTGAGACCATCTTCGAAAACCGCTTCATGCACGTCAACGAACTGGTCCGTCTGGGCGCCAAGATCCAGACCGACGGCAAGGTGGCCGTGATCGAGGGCATCGACCGCCTGCAGGGCGCCACCGTCATGGCCACCGACCTGCGGGCTTCGGCCAGCCTGGTGATCGCCGGCCTGGTGGCCGAGGGCGAAACCATCGTCGACCGCATCTACCACCTGGACCGGGGCTACGACCAGATGGAAGCCAAGCTGCGTGGCATCGGTGCCGATATCGAAAGAATCAAATGATCACCCTGGCGCTGTCCAAAGGCCGCATCTTCGACGAAACCCTGCCGCTGCTCGCGGCCGCGGGCATCGAGGTGCTGGAAGACCCGGAAACCTCCCGCAAGCTGATCCTGCCGACGAACCAGCCGGACGTGCGGGTGGTGCTGGTGCGCGCGTCCGACGTGCCGACCTATGTGGAATACGGTGGCGCCGACCTCGGCGTGACGGGCAAGGACACCCTGATCGAGCACGGCGGCCAGGGCCTGTACCAGCCGCTGGACCTGCAGATCGCCAAGTGCCGCATGAGCGTGGCGGTTCCGGCCGATTTCGACTACGCCTCGGCCGTGCGCCAGGGCTCGCGCCTGAAGGTCGCGACCAAGTACACCACCATCGCGCGCGAGTTCTTCGCCAGCAAGGGTGTGCACGTGGACCTGATCAAGCTCTACGGCAGCATGGAACTGGCGCCGCTGACCGGCATGGCCGACGCGATCGTCGACCTGGTGTCCACCGGCAAGACGCTCAAGGCCAACAACCTGGTCGAGGTCGAGCAGATCATGGACATCAGTTCGCGCCTGGTGGTCAACCAGGCCGCGCTCAAGCTCAAGCAGGCCGCCATCCGCCCCATCCTTGACGCTTTCTCACAAGCCATTTCCAAACAGTCCGTTCCATCATGAGTCTGTCCGCCCAGCCCGCCCGCCTGAACACCACCGCGTCCGATTTCGAGGCGCAGTTTGCAGCCCGGCTGCACTGGTCGGCGGACACGGACCATGCGATCGAGCAGCGCGTGGCGGACATCCTGGGGGACGTGAAGCAGCGCGGTGATGCCGCGGTGCTGGAATACACGGCGCGCTTCGACGGCCTGCAGGCCGCCTCGATGGCCGAGCTGGAGCTGACGCAGGCCGACTTCAAGGCCGCGTTCGACGGCTTGCCAGCCGCCCAGCGCGAGGCGCTGCAGAGCGCGGCGCGTCGCGTGCGCAGCTACCACGAGGCGCAGAAAAAGGCCTCCGGCGAGAGCTGGACCTACCGCGACGAGGACGGCACGCTGCTGGGCCAGAAGGTCACGCCGCTGGACCGGGTGGGCATCTATGTGCCCGGCGGCAAGGCGGCCTACCCGTCGAGCCTGATCATGAACGCGGTGCCGGCGCACGTGGCCGGCGTGGGCGAAATCATCATGGTGGTGCCAACCCCGGTTCGCGGCAGTGTCGCCACCGGCGGCACGGGCGCGGCCACCGCCGCGCGTGGCGAGCGCAACGAGCTGGTGCTGGCCGCCGCCTATGTGGCCGGCGTCACGCGCGCCTTCACCATTGGCGGCGCCCAGGCGGTGGCCGCGCTGGCCTACGGCACCGCCACCGTGCCCAAGGTCGACAAGATCACCGGCCCCGGCAACGCCTACGTGGCCAGCGCCAAACGCCGCGTGTTCGGCACCGTGGGCATCGACATGATCGCCGGCCCAAGCGAAATCCTGGTGCTCGCCGACGGCAGCACGCCGGCCGAGTGGGTGGCGATGGACCTGTTCAGCCAGGCCGAGCACGACGAACTGGCCCAGAGCATCCTGCTGTGCCCCGACGCCGCCTACCTCGACGCGGTGCAGCGCGAGATCGACCGCCTGTTGCCCACCATGCCGCGCGCGGCCATCATCGCCAAGAGCCTGAACGACCGCGGCGCGCTGATCCTCACACGCGACATGGAGGAGGCCTGCGCCATCAGCAACCGCATCGCACCCGAGCACCTTGAAGTGAGCAGCAGCGACCCGCACCGCTGGGAGCCGCTGCTCAAGCACGCGGGGGCCATCTTCCTTGGCGCCTACACCAGTGAGAGCCTGGGTGACTACTGCGCCGGCCCCAACCACGTGCTGCCCACCAGCGGCACGGCCCGCTTCTCGTCGCCGCTGGGCGTGTACGACTTCCAGAAGCGCAGCAGCCTGATCGAGGTCAGCCAGGCCGGAGCCCAGCCGCTGGGTGCCATCGCCGCCGAGCTGGCCTACGGCGAAGGCCTGCAAGCCCACGCCCGCGCCGCCGAGCTGCGCCTGTCCACCGTGCCACCGATGCGGGGCACGAAGTGAACGCGATGACCACCCCGAACCCGTTGCAGAACATCCGGCAGGACATCCAGTCCATGCACGCCTATGCCATCCAGGACTCGACCGGCATGGTCAAGCTGGATGCGATGGAAAACCCGTTTGCGCTGCCGCCCGAACTGCAGGCCGCCCTGGGCGAGCGCCTGGGGGCCGTGGCCGTCAACCGCTACCCTGGCGCGCGCATCGAGGACTTGAAGCAGGCGCTGGCGCGCTACGTGAATCTGCCCGAGGGCTGCGCCCTGATGCTGGGCAACGGCTCGGACGAGCTGATCTCGCTGCTGGCCATGGGCTGCGACGTGCCCGGTGCCTCCATCCTCGCGCCGCTGCCGGGCTTCGTGATGTACGCCATGAGCGCCCAGCTGCAGGGTCTGGCCTTCCACGGCGTCCAGCTCACGGCCGATTTCGAGCTCGAAGAAGACGCCATGCTGGCCGCGCTGCGCCAGCACCAGCCCACCATCACCTACATCGCCTACCCGAACAACCCCACCGCCAACCTGTGGGATGCGGGCGTGATCCGGCGCCTGATCGCCGAGGCCGGCAGTTTCGGCGGCCTGGTGGTGATGGACGAGGCCTACCAGCCGTTTTCAAGCCGCAGTTGGCTGGACGAGATACGCGCCCACCCGGCGGCCAACGCCAATGTGCTGCTCATGCGCACCCTGTCCAAGTTCGGCCTGGCGGGCGTGCGGCTCGGTTACATGCTCGGCCCGCAGGCGCTGGTGCATGAGATCGACAAGCTGCGCCCACCCTACAACGTGAGCGTGCTCAACGCCGAATGCGCGCTGTTCGCGCTGGAACATGCCGACGTGTTCGCGCAACAGGCGGCTACCATCCGCGCCGAGCGCGAGCGCCTGATCGCCGCGCTGGCGGCCATGCCGGGCGTGCAGCCCTTCCCGAGCCAGGCCAACATGGTGCTGGTGCGGGTGCCGGATGCGCAGAAGGCCTTCGAAGGCCTGAAGGCGCGCGGCGTGCTGGTCAAGAATGTTTCTAAAATGCACTCATTGCTCGGCAACTGCCTGCGCCTGACGGTCGGCACCCCCGACGAGAACACGCAGATGATCGCTGCCCTGCAAGCCAGCCTATGACCACCCCTTCTTTTGCCGCCAGCCCCCGCGTGGCCGACGTCCAGCGCAACACGTCCGAGACGCAGATCCGCGTGCGTATCAACCTAGACGGCTCGGGCAAGGCCCAACTGTCCACCGGCATCGGCTTTTTCGACCACATGCTCGACCAGATCGCCCGCCACGGGCTGATCGACCTGGAGATCGAGGCCAAGGGCGACCTGCACATCGATGGCCACCACACGGTGGAAGACGTGGGCATCACTCTGGGCCAGGCCTTTGCCAAGGCCGTGGGCGACAAGAAAGGCATCCGCCGCTACGGCCACGCCTACGTGCCGCTGGACGAGGCGCTCTCGCGCGTCGTGATCGACTTCTCCGGCCGTCCCGGCCTGCACATGCGTGTGCCCTTCAAGGCCGGCATGGTCGGCGCGTTCGACACCCAACTGGCCTTCGAGTTCTTCCAGGGCTTTGTCAACCATGCCGGTGTGACGCTGCACATCGACAACCTGCACGGCGAAAATGCCCATCACCAGGCCGAAACCGTGTTCAAGGCCTTCGCCCGTGCGCTGCGCATGGCGCTGGAGCGTGACGAACGCCTGGGCGATGTGATCCCCTCGACCAAAGGTTCGCTCTGAGTCTTTCCTCTTCAGGGTCCTGATGAAATCCAAGACAGTCGCCGTGGTGGACTACGGCAGCGGCAACCTGCGTTCCGTCTCGCAGGCGGTGATGCACGCCGCCATCGGTTCGGGGGTGGAAGTGATCGTCACCTCCGATGCGCAGGCCGTGTTCGATGCCGACCGTGTGGTGCTGCCCGGGCAGGGTCACATGGCCGATTGCATGAACGAACTCGCCTCTTCGGGTCTGAAAGAGGCCGTGTTGCACGCTGCGGCTCACAAGCCGCTGTTTGGTGTCTGCGTGGGCATGCAGATGCTTCTGGAGCGCAGCGAGGAGGGACCGACCGACGGGCTGGGCCTCATGCCCGGCGAGGTCGTCCGGTTCCAGTTGCAGAACCGGCTGCAGGAAGACGGCAGCCGGTTCAAGGTGCCCCAGATGGGCTGGAACCAGGTGTTCCACCGCCTGGCTGGCCGGCCAGAGCACCCGATGTGGTCCGGCATCGCCGATGGCGCCTATTTCTACTTTGTGCACAGCTACTTCGCGCGTCCTGCCGATCCGGCGCATGTGGTGGGCGAGACCGACTTTGGCGGCCGCTTTGCGTCGGCGATCGCGCGCGATAACATTTTTGCAACCCAGTTTCACCCGGAAAAAAGCGCCGATCAGGGCCTGGCGCTGTACCGGAACTTCCTGTCCTGGAAACCCTGAGTGCCCTCACTTTTTCGACCATCATGCTGCTGATTCCCGCCATTGACATGAAAGACGGCCAGTGTGTTCGCCTCAAGCAGGGGGACATGGACCAGACCACGGTGTTCGGAGAGGACCCGGCAGCCATGGCCCGCAGCTGGGTCGACAAGGGTGCGCGGCGCATCCACCTGGTCGATCTCAACGGCGCCTTCGCGGGCAAGCCCAAGAACGAACAGGCGATCCGCGCGGTGCTCAAGGAGGTCGGCGCCGAGGTGGACGTGCAGCTGGGGGGTGGCATCCGCGACCTGGACACCATCGAACGCTACCTGGACGCCGGTCTGCGCTACGTGATCATCGGCACCGCCGCGGTCAAGAACCCCGGTTTTCTGCAGGACGCCTGCACCGCGTTCGGCGGTCACATCATCGTTGGCCTCGACGCCAAGGACGGCAAGGTCGCCACCGACGGCTGGAGCAAGCTCACCGGCCACGAGGTGGTGGACCTGGGCAAGAAGTTCGAGGACTACGGGGTCGAATCCATCATCTACACCGACATCGGCCGCGACGGCATGCTCAGCGGCATCAACATTGAGGCGACGGTCAAGCTGGCGCAGTCGCTGTCGATTCCGGTGATCGCCTCGGGCGGCCTGTCGAACCTGGAAGACATCCGCAAGCTGTGTGCTGTGGAAGATGAGGGCGTCGAGGGCGTGATCTGCGGTCGTTCGATTTACAGCGGTGACCTGGACTTCGAGGCGGCGCAGGCGCTGGCCGACGAGTTGAACGGATAAGGCCGAGATGCTCGCCAAACGCATCATCCCCTGCCTGGACGTGACCGGTGGTCGCGTGGTCAAGGGCGTCAATTTCGTGGAACTGCGCGACGCTGGTGACCCGGTGGAGATCGCAGCCCGCTACAACGAGCAGGGTGCCGACGAGTTGACGTTCCTGGACATCACCGCCACCAGCGACGGGCGCGACCTGATCCTGCACATCATCGAGGCGGTGGCTTCGCAGGTATTCATCCCGCTCACGGTTGGTGGCGGCGTGCGCACGGTCGAAGACGTGCGCCGACTGCTAAATGCCGGTGCTGACAAAACCAGCTTCAATTCGGCGGCCATCGCCAATCCGCAGGTAATCCGCGACGCGTCCGACAAATACGGCTCGCAGTGCATCGTGGTCGCCATCGACGCCAAGCGCCGCCACGGGGACGACGCTGCTGCGCGCGGCGAGGGCTGGGACGTCTACAGCCACGGCGGCCGCAAGAACACCGGGCTGGATGCGGTGACCTGGGCACGCCAGATGGCCGACTACGGTGCTGGCGAGATCCTGCTGACCAGCATGGACCGCGACGGTACCAAAAGCGGCTTCGACCTGGAGCTCACGCGCGCTGTCGCCGACGCGGTCAGCGTGCCCGTCATCGCGTCCGGCGGCGTGGGCAATCTCGACCACCTGGCCGACGGTGTGCAGCAGGGTGGGGTGGATGCGGTGCTGGCTGCCAGTATCTTCCACTACGGCGAGTACACCGTGGCCCAGGCCAAGCAGCGGATGGCCGAACGCGGCATTCCGGTGAGGTTGTGATGGACTGGCTCGACGCCATCAAGTGGGATGCGCAGGGCTTGGTTCCCGTGATCGCGCAGGAAGCGGCCACCGGCGACGTGCTGATGTTCGCCTGGATGAACCGGGAAGCGCTGCGGAAGACGGCCGAGCTGGGGCGTGCGGTGTATTTCAGCCGTTCGCGCAACAAGCTCTGGTTCAAGGGCGAGGAGTCCGGTCACGTGCAGACGGTGCACGACATCCGGCTGGACTGCGACAACGACGTGGTGCTGCTCAAGGTGACCCAGTTGGGCCACGAGCCCGGTATCGCTTGCCATACCGGGCGTCACAGCTGCTTCTTCCAGAGCCACCAGAATGGACAGTGGGTGCCGGTCGATCCGGTGCTCAAGGACCCGGAATCGATTTACAAGTGAGTGCCATGTCCGACACCGATTCGCTCGCGCGCCTGGCCGCGGTCATCGAAAGCCGCAAGCCAGCCAACGGCGGCGATCCCGAGAAGAGCTATGTTGCGCGACTGCTGCACAAGGGGCCGGACGCCTTCCTCAAGAAGATCGGTGAAGAAGCCACCGAGGCGGTGATGGCCGCCAAGGACTGTGACCATGGTGGCGACGTGCAGAAGCTGGTCAACGAGGTGGCCGATCTCTGGTTCCACAGCATGATCGCGCTGGCCCACTACGGCAAGACACCGGCCGACGTGGTGGCCGAGCTGGCGCGCCGCGAGGGGTTGAGTGGTCTGGAAGAAAAAGCCCTGCGCAAGGCGGTGGCGCGCGAGGCGGAACCCAAATCCTGAAAGGAGCCGACATGAGCGACATCATCGACGTCAAGGCGGTGGACAGCGAAAAGGCAGAATCCCTCAAGACGGTCGGCTGGATCAGCTATCTGCTGCACCTGATCGTGGCGGTAGCGGCGGTGTTGCCGGGCGCGCAGGTGGGCGTCGGCATCCTGCTGGTGGCACTGATCATTGATCTGGTGAAAAAGGGCGACGCCGAAGGTACCTGGCAGGCCAGTCATTTCTCCTGGCGCATCCGCTCCGTGATCTGGGCCGGCATCCTGTATGTCGTCACCTGGCCTCTGTGGCTGCTGTTGTTGCTGCCGGGCATGATCGCCTGGGCCATCATTTCCATCTGGTTCCTCTACCGCATTGTCCGGGGCATGGTGCGCATGAATGCCAGCCAGGCCATGCCTTCCTGACGCTGCCCGAAACTCCATGAGTCATCAAGACCCCGATTGCATTTTCTGCAAGATCGTTGCTGGCCAGATCCCGTCCCGGAAGGTGTATGAGGATGAGGAGCTGTACGCGTTTCACGACATCCATCCCTGGGCGCCGGTGCATTTCCTGCTGATTCCCAAGCGGCACATTGCCTCCATGGCGCAGTTGGCGCCCGCCGACGAGGGCTGGATGGGGCGTTTGATGGTGCTGGCGCCGAAGCTGGCACTGGAACAGGGCTGCAATCCGTATCCCGAAGGTGGCTTTCGTATGGTGTGCAACACCGGCATCGAAGGTGGCCAGGAGGTTCAGCACCTGCACTGGCACGTGATGGGCGGTCCTCGTCCCTGGGCGCGCGGCTGAACCAAATCCGCGGTCGTAGAATCCCAGTATTGGCGCCGGTCGCGCTTTCACACAACGTTTTGGAGATACTCATGGGCTCATTCTCGATTTGGCATTGGCTGATCGTGCTGCTGATCGTGGTGATGGTGTTCGGCACCAAAAAACTGAAGAACATCGGCTCCGACCTCGGTGGCGCCGTCAAAGGTTTCAAGGACGGTATGAAGGACGGTGGCCAGGCCGCCGATGCAACACCGGCCGCTCAGGTGGGCCAGGACGCTCGGAGCGAAAAGACCACCATCGACGTTGAAGCCAAGCAAAAAAGCTGACTCAAGCTGGCGCATGCTCACTGCGGCGCCAACCACTTATGACGTCCTGCCGCACACCGGTCCATGATTGATCTCGGTATCTCCAAGCTTGCGCTGATTGGCGCTGTGGCGCTCGTTGTCATCGGCCCCGAGAAGCTTCCGCGCGTGGCTCGGACGGTCGGGACCCTGTTGGGCAAGGCCCAGCGCTACGTGGCCGACGTGAAGGCTGAGGTCAGCCGCTCCATGGAGCTTGAAGAGCTCAAGAAAATGAAAGAGTCGGTGGAGACGGCGGCGCGCGACGTGGAGTCGTCGGTCGCCTCCGGTGCCAGCGATTTCGAGAAGTCGTGGTCCGAAGCCACCTCGGGTCTGGATGGATCGGCGTTTTCCTCCGACACCTCGGAGGCGCTTTCTCGGCTCGGGACCGATGGTTTCCCGTCTTACAAACACCCCCGGAAGAACTGGCGCATCAAGCAGAAAGCGATGCCCCAGTGGTACAAGGCCCGCACGGGCGTGCGCACGCGTGCCCAGTCCGGTGCGGCCCGCGTGGCCCGATTCCGCCCGCGCCCCTCTTCCGCTTCTCGCTGATGTCCGATCCTGACAAATCCACCGACGAGCTCGCCGGTTCAGAGCAGCCGTTTGTCCAGCACCTCATGGAGCTGCGCGACCGGCTGCTCTATGGCATTGCTGGTCTGGGGGTCTGCATGGCGCTGCTGGCCATCTGGCCCGGGCCCAGCGGACTGATTGATCTGATTGCGGTGCCCATCCGGGCGCACATGCCTCCCGATGCCAAGCTGATCGCCGTGGGGGTGTTTTCGCCGTTCTTTGTGCCGCTCAAGGTGTTGGCCATGGGAGCATTGCTGCTCTCGCTGCCCTGGTGGATGTACCAGATCTGGGCGTTTGTGGCGCCGGGGCTTTACAGCCATGAAAAGCGTTTTGCGGTTCCGCTGATCATCCTGGGCAGCTTGCTTGCGTACGTGGGCATCGCTTTTGTCCAGTTCTTCGTGCTGGACAAGATGTTTGGCTTCATCCAGCAGTTCACCCCCCAAAGCGTGGCAGCGACCCCCGACATTGCCTCGTATGTGGAAGCCATCCTGTCGCTCTATCTTGCTTTTGGCCTGGCGTTCCAGGTGCCGATCGTGGTGGTGCTGCTGGTGAAGATGAACATGGTCAGCGTCAAGCAGCTGAAGGAGTTCCGGGGTTACTTCATCGTGGTGGCGTTCGTGATCGCCGCCGTCGTGACCCCGCCGGACGTGATTTCACAGCTCGCACTGGCGGTGCCCATGTGCCTGCTGTACGAGCTGGGCATCTGGGGCTCGCAGTGGTTTGTGCGCAATACCAAGGCCCCCGAGGAATCCGTGAAGGACAGCGCGGCGTCCTGATCAGCGGTTGGGCTGGGGCCTGGGCAGGTTGCGCTTGCCCGGCGTGATCTGGATGCGCTGTTTTCCGTCCTTCCTCACGATCTCCAGGCTGGAGGGTTCGCCCGGCGCGAGAGCCGCCACGGCAGACAGCAACTGGGACACGTTGCTGACCGGTTTGTCTCCCACCTGGGTCACCACATCGCCAGGACGGATGCCAGCCTGGGCGGCCGGCCCGTTCTGCAGCACGCCAGTGATGATGACACCCGTGCCCGAGGGGATCGAGAAGCTCTCGGCCAACTCAGGGGTCAAATCCTGCGGCTCCACACCGATCCAGCCCCGGGTGACCTTGCCATCGCGCACGATGGCGTCCATCACGCTGCGCGCGGTGGAGGTGGGGATGGCAAAACCGATGCCCATCGACCCGCCCGAACGCGAATAGATCGCGGTATTGATGCCCATCAGGTGTCCGTGGATATCCACCAGCGCACCGCCCGAATTGCCCGGGTTGATGGCTGCATCGGTCTGGATGAAGTTCTCGAACGTGTTGATGCCCAGCTGGGTGCGTCCCAGGGCACTGACGATGCCGCTCGTCACGGTCTGACCGACCCCGAAGGGGTTGCCGATGGCCAGCACCTGGTCGCCGATGAACAGCGCCTCGGAATTGCCCAGGGTGATCACGGGCAGGCCACCGAGATTGATCTTCAGGATGGCCAGATCGGTTTCCGGGTCGGTGCCGATGACCTGGGCGGTGCTTCGCCGGCCATCGTTGAGCACCACCTCAATCTGGTCTGCTTCTTCGATCACGTGGTTGTTGGTGAGGATGTAACCCGCTTCGCTCACGATCACTCCGGAGCCCAGTCCGGCCTGAGGTTGTCCCTGTCCCTGCTCTCCAAAGAAGAATCGGAACCAGGGGTCGGCCATCTGCGCCTGATCGGGGGCCTTGCTGGTGTTGATGCTCACGACCGCAGGGGAGGCCCGCTTGGCCGCTTCCCTGAAGCTGTTGGGCGACGGTTCGCCAGAGAGAGTTCCGGGCGATTCAATCACCGGCACCACCGCAGGCAGCACATTGCGTCGGTCCAGCCAGTGGGGTTTGAGCGTGCCCACGACAAAAAGGACAGCCACCGCAACAGTGACGGTTTGGGCAAAGAGGAGCCAGATGCGTTTCATGGTGAACGGGTGCAAAAGGAACGGGCGCTCGGGAGCGTTTCGCGGCATCCCTGCTGACATTGTCACGTATATGACCACGTGGCTCGCCGGTTCAAGCCGATTGATGCAGATCAATGCGTATGGCGTGGCTTGGGGATGCAATGGCCGTCTGTTGTCACAGAGGACTGGAGCACACGATGAAAGCCATTGCAGATCTTTTTTCCACCGACTATGGTCTTTTCAGTATCGCAGGCATCGCTTTCATGATCGGCATGGCGATCTGGTTCTACCGGTTCTTCAACCGCAAGATGGTGGAGTCCGAGCGGGCCGAGCGCAAGCGCGGCTGAGCAGCGCCTGTCGCGGCAGCGTCCCCGGGTGGGCGATGACAGAATAGGACACGGTCGCCAGGATGTCCCTGGCGGCCGGTTCTGATATCACTGCCTCCATGCCACCCGATACATCTCCCGGTCAAGGCGTCTCGCGCGACGAACTGCTCGCAGCCTGCGACCGCCTCCTGCAACCTGCGCTTTTCAAGGACTACGGACCCAACGGTCTTCAGGTGGAGGGCCGGGTGCGGGTGCGCAAGCTGGTCAGCGGGGTGACCGCCAGCCTGGCGTTCATCGATGCAGCCATCGACGCCAGTGCAGATGCCCTGTTCGTGCACCATGGACTGTTCTGGCGTGGTCAGGACGGGCGGGTGACGGGCTGGATGAAGCAGCGTCTGGCGCGCCTGCTGTCGCACGACATCAACCTGCTGGCGTATCACCTGCCGCTGGATGCACATGCCGAGCTGGGCAACAACGCGCAGCTGGCACGCCGAATCGGTGTGCGCGTGCTGGATGCAGGGGAAGGGCGCTTTGGCGACCAGTCGCTGGGTTTCCTGGGGTTGCGCGCGCCAGCGCCGGCTGCCGAACTGCTCAAGGACATCGAGAGTGCCTTGGGACGCGCCGCGCTGCTGGTCGGCGATCCGGGGCGCCGTGTGGAGCGCGTGGCGATCTGCACGGGCGGTGCCCAAGGCTATTTCGAGGCGGCCATCGCTGCTGGCGCCGACGTGTTTATCACGGGGGAGATATCCGAGCCCCAGACGCACTACGCGCGGGAGGCTGGTGTGGCCTATATCGCCTGTGGTCACCACGCGTCGGAGCGCTACGGCGCGCCAGCGGTGGCTGGTCACGTGGCGGAGCTGCTCGGCATTGAGCATCAGTTCATCGACATTCCCAACCCCGCGTAACACTGTGACCACTCCTGTTTTCGAGAGTCCCGGGCGTCACCGCCCGCTTGTGATCACCATGGGAGACCCCGCTGGGATCGGGCCCGAGATCGTGGTTCGTGCCCTTCTGGAACGCCCCGATCTCCGGGGGCAGGTGGTGGTGGCCGGTGACGAGGCCACCCTGCGGCGCGCAGCGGATGTGGTCCGGCCGCAGTGTGGGGGGGCGCCGCTGGACGTGGTGGTGCTCGGTGGCCCCGGGGAATGGGCTCATGCTTCTCGCCAGGGGCTTGCACTGATACAGACCTGTGCGCCGGGCGCCTTGGTGCAATGGGGTCGAATCAGCGCCGAAGCCGGCCGTGCCGCAGCTGACAGCATTGCTGCTGCCGCACGGTGGGTGTTGACGGGTCAGGCGAGGGCATTGGTCACCGCACCTGTGCACAAGGAGTCTCTGGCCGTCGCAGGGTTGCCGCACCCGGGGCACACAGAGTTCCTTCAAGCCCTGGCGGCCGAACACGCGGGTGTGCCTGTGAGCGAGATGCCGGTGCGCATGATGCTCAGTGCGCCTGGGCTGGCCACCGTGCTGGTGAGCATCCATATGTCGTTGCGGCAGGCGCTTGAGGCTGTCACCACCGAACGCGTGATGGACACCATCCGCATCACGGCAGCGCACTATCGCCGCTGCGGTATGCCAGATGTTCGCATCGCCGTTGCGGGATTGAATCCTCATGCCGGCGAGGGCGGCCTGTTCGGTCGGGAAGAAATCGAGATCCTGCAGCCGGCTGTGGATCGTGCCCGTGCCGATGGATTGAAGGTCAGCGGCCCGCACGCGCCCGACACCGTGTTCATGAGGGCTCGCCAAGGTGAGTTCGATGTGGTGGTGGCGATGTACCACGACCAAGGGCTGATTCCGGTCAAGCTTCTGGGCCTGGAGCATGGTGTCAACACCACCCTGGGCTTGCCCATGGTTCGTACCAGCCCCGACCATGGCACCGCCTTCGATTTGGCCGGTACCGGACGGGCGAGTGCCGCAAGCCTGCTGGAGGCGGTGGATGCGGCCATCGAGATGAGCCGTTTGAGCCCGTCCTAACGGCTGCGGATGTCTTGGGTTCGGGTCGTCGGCCGCCCCGGGTTGGGCTGCTGGCTCACTTGCGCAGGCTGTCCCTGATTTCCCTCAGCAGAACCACTTCTTCCGGCGTCGGGGCCGGTGCCGCCGGAGGCGCCTCTTTGCGCATGCGGTTCATCTGCTTGACCATCATGAAAATGATGAACGCCAGAATCACGAAGTTCAGCGCGATGGTGATGAAGTTGCCGTAGGCGAGCACCGCCCCCGCTTTTTTTGCCTCTGCCAGCGGAAGGCCTGCGGCCTGGCCCGCCAGGGCAATGTAGTAGTTGGAGAAGTCAAGGCCCCCGAAAACCTTGCTGACGATGGGCATGATCAGGTCGCCCACGATCGAGTCCACGATCTTTCCGAAGGCGCCACCAATGATCACGCCTACAGCCAGATCCATGACGTTGCCTTTGAGGGCGAATTCTTTGAACTCTTGCAACATGGCCATTCGATGAACTCCTTCAATGGTCGTTCCACAAAACGATGGCCCCTTGGACCAAGAAAAATAATTCTCGCACAGAACACATTTGTATTACCTTTTGCTGACGGCGGCAGTGAGGCCCGATGCTCGCAAGGTGGTTGACTTGTCGTGTCTGGACCAGTGAAAAATCGGCTTGTAACGCTCCGGTACAATGCAGGGTTGACCCTAGTGGGCCACGTCTTGAACTTCCTTGAAAGATCCCCATGAGTGAAGCAACCGTCGCTGCGTCTGTGGACAACAGCCGCCGTACCTGGCTGATCACCTCCGCCGCCATGGGTGGCGTGGGAGCAGCCGCCGTCGCCGTCCCCTTTGTCAGCAGTTTTCAGCCGTCCGAGCGCGCAAAGGCTGCGGGTGCTGCGGTCGAAGTGGACATCTCCACCTTGCAGCCAGGTGAGAAGCGCGTGGTCGAATGGCGCGGCAAGCCTGTGTGGATCATGCGTCGCAGTCCCGAGCAACTGGCGGCTCTCGAGAAGGTCGAGCCTCAGCTGGCCGACCCGACTTCTGAACGCAAGGCCTACCCGACGCCTGAATACGCCAAGAACCGCCACCGTTCAATCAAGCCGGAGGTCTTCGTCGGTGTGGGTATCTGCACGCACCTGGGATGTTCGCCTGGCGACAAGTTCACGCCTGGCCCTCAGCCCTCGCTGCCCGATGACTGGGTGGGTGGTTTCCTCTGTGCCTGCCACGGCTCGACGTTCGACCTTGCGGGGCGCGTGTTCAAGAACAAGCCGGCACCGGACAACCTTGAAGTGCCTCCGCACTACTACACGTCCGACACCACGCTGTTGATCGGCGAAGAGAAAAAGGCCTGACCTGCGCTCAGCAGGCAACACGACCCCACAGAGGCATCCATGGCTGAATTCAAAGAAATTTCCCCCGACGCGCCCGTTGTCCAGAAGGTCACGAACTGGTTCGAGAACCGGCTCCCGTCCGCCTTCTACATCTACAAGCGCGACATGGCCGAGTACTACGCGCCGAAGAACTTCAACTGGTGGTATATCTTCGGCTCGCTGGCAATGCTTGTGCTGGTGATCCAGATCGTCACGGGCATCTTCCTGGTGATGCACTACAAGCCCGACGCCAACCTCAATGCGGCTGGTGTGCCGGTGGCGTTCGCCTCGGTCGAATACATCATGCGCGACGTGCCATGGGGCTGGCTGATCCGTTACATGCACTCCACGGGGGCTTCCGCCTTCTTTGTGGTCGTGTACCTGCACATGTTCCGAGGCCTGATCTACGGGTCCTACCGCAAGCCGCGCGAGCTGGTGTGGCTGTTCGGCTGCGGCATCTTCCTGGTGCTGATGGCTGAGGCTTTCATGGGCTACCTGCTGCCGTGGGGTCAGATGTCTTACTGGGGTGCGCAGGTGATCGTGAACCTGTTCTCTGCCATTCCGTTTGTGGGCCCCGATCTGGCGCTGCTGATCCGTGGAGACTATGTGGTCGGTGACGCCACGCTCAACCGCTTCTTCAGCTTCCATGTGATCGCCGTGCCGCTGGTGCTGCTGGGCCTTGTGGTCGCCCACTTGATGGCGCTCCACGATGTGGGTTCCAACAATCCCGACGGTGTGGAAATCAAGGCGGGCCCCAAGGGCAATCGCTGGTCGGTGTCCGCTCCGGCCGATGGTGTTCCGTTCCATCCGTACTACACGGTGCACGACATCTTCGGTGTGTCGATGTTCCTGATGGTGTTCTCGGCCATTGTGTTCTTCGCGCCGGAGTTTGGCGGCTACTTTCTGGAGTTCAACAACTTCATCCCCGCGGACCCGCTGGTCACGCCGCTGCACATTGCGCCGGTCTGGTATTTCACGCCCTTCTACTCGATGCTGCGCGCTATCACCAGCGAGATGATGTATGCGCTGATCGCCTGCGTGCTGGCTGCCGCCCTGTTCGCCGTGCTCAAGTCCAAGCTTGCGGCGATGTTCAAGTTGGTGGTGCTGGGTGCCGCTGCGGTCACCGTGGTGCTGATGCTGGCCATCGATGCCAAGTTCTGGGGCGTCGTGACCATGGGTGGCGCTGTGATCATCCTGTTCTTCCTGCCGTGGCTGGACAACAGCCCGGTCAAGTCGATACGTTACCGCCCGAGCTGGAACAAGTGGCTCTACACCGTCTTCGTGATCAACTTCCTCATTCTGGGATACCTGGGTGTGCAGCCTCCGTCCCCCGTGGGTGAGCGTGTTTCTCAGGTTGGCACGCTGTTCTACTTCGGCTTCTTCCTTCTGATGCCGTGGTGGAGTCGCCTGGGCGAGTTCAAGCAAGTGCCCAGCCGCGTCACTTTCAAGCCCCACTGAGTGCGATCCGGAGAATCACCAACATGAAAAAGATGTTTCTGGGCCTGATGCTGGCCTTCGGTCTGAGCGGGGTCGCCATGGCCGCTGGCTCTGGCTTTCCGCTGGACAAGGCGCCAGCCCGTACGAACGACATGGCGGCGCTGCAAAACGGTGCCAAGCTGTTCGTCAACTACTGCCTGAGCTGCCATTCGGCCTCGTTCATGCGTTACAACCGTCTGCGCGATATCGGCCTGACCGACAAGCAGATTGCCGAAAATCTGACCTTCACGACCGACAAGATCGGTGACACGATGAAGGCGGCCATCGATCCCAAGCAGGCGAAGGCTTGGTTCGGCGCCAATCCACCCGACCTGACCTTGGTGGCGCGCTCGCGCTCCAGCGGCGCCGGCACTGGTGCCGACTACATCTACACCCTGCTGCGCAGCTATTACCGCGACGAAACCAAGCCCACGGGCTGGAACAACCTGGTGTTCCCGAACATCGGCATGCCACACCCGCTGTGGGAGCTGCAGGGCGAACGCAAGCCTGTCTTCGAAAAACACGAGAGCCACGGTCAGCAAGTCGAGCTGTTCAAGAGTTGGGAGCCCGGCAAGGCCGGCACCATGTCACAAGAGCAGTACGATCAAAACGTCGGTGACCTGGTGGCCTACCTGCAGTGGATGGCTGAACCGGCACAGAACAGCCGGGTGCGCATTGGCGTCTGGGTGCTTCTTTTCCTGGCGGCATTTACCATCGTGGCTTGGCGACTGAACGCTTCGTTCTGGAAAGACGTCAAGTAAATCGAGCATGCAGGGGCCCCGAAGCTGTATCGGGGTCACCCATGAAATTTGCAGTGGTTTGCGGTTCCGCGGGTTCGCGGGCTAGCAAACCACTGTTTTGTCTTAGGAGACTCCCACATGATGGTTTTGTACTCGGGCACCACCTGCCCCTATTCTCACCGCTGCCGCTTCGTGCTTTTCGAGAAGGGCATGGATTTCGAGATCCGCGATGTGGACCTCTACAACAAGCCAGAAGACATCAGTGTCATGAATCCCTATGGACAGGTGCCGATCCTGGTGGAGCGCGACCTGATTCTGTATGAATCGAACATCATCAATGAATACATTGATGAACGATTCCCGCATCCCCAGCTGATGCCCGGCGATCCGGTGGATCGCGCCCGTGTTCGGCTGTTTCTGCTGAACTTCGAAAAGGAGCTGTTCACCCACGTGTCCGTGCTCGAGTCTCGGAGCAGCAAGGGCAACGAGAAGGCGCTCGAAAAAGCACGTGCCCACATTCGCGATCGTCTGACGCAGCTTGCGCCGGTGTTCCTCAAGAACAAGTTCATGCTGGGGGACAACTTCTCGATGCTGGATGTGGCGATCGCCCCGTTGCTCTGGCGTCTGGATTT
This sequence comes from Hydrogenophaga sp. H7, assembly GCF_002025745.1. Taxonomy (NCBI): domain Bacteria; kingdom Pseudomonadati; phylum Pseudomonadota; class Betaproteobacteria; order Burkholderiales; family Comamonadaceae; genus Hydrogenophaga; species Hydrogenophaga sp. H7. The sequence goes on from NZ_MCIC01000017.1 coordinate 333,617, forward strand.
CTACGGCATCGAGTTGAGCAAGAACGCTGCGCCTCTGCTGAAATACGCCGAGCGGATTTTTTCTCGTCCTGCCTACATTGAGGCACTGACGCCATCCGAGAAGGTCATGCGCAAGTGATGAGGTTCTGCCTCGCTTGAGGCGAGCCTTCAGCGATGATTCGTGACGACATGGAATCAACCTCGACCCGTCCCTACCTCATACGTGCCTTGCACGAGTGGTGCACTGACAACGGGTATTCGCCCCATATCGCCGTGCGTGTGGATGGGTCAGTGAATGTTCCGATGGAGTACGTTCGCAACCGCGAGATCGTGCTCAACGTGAGCTTTGACGCGACCAATGGTTTGCGCTTGGGCAATGAGTTCATCGAGTTCAAGGCGCGGTTTGGTGGCGTTCCACGAGACGTGGTGGTGCCGACGACCCATGTGATCGCGATTTACGCGCGAGAGAACGGTCAGGGCATGGCTTTTCCTCCGCCGGATGAGCTGCAAGCGGCCACCGAGGATCCTTTGCAGATGACGCCGGATCCTGGTGAGCAGGCGGCGGCTGATCGCGTGTCTTTACTCCGGTCGGTTCCGATGCCTGTTGGATCCGAAGACGGCGGAACGGAGCTTCCACCAGATGGAGCGGGTCGCAGTGGTGGTCGGCCTCAACTCAAGCGCGTCAAGTAGAATTTTCATCCAGAAGCCGCTTTAGCTCAGTTGGTAGAGCACTCGCCTTGTAAGCGATAGGTCGTCTGTTCGAGTCAGACAAGCGGCACCATCCGGGGACTTCAGTGTCTTGGTGTTTGGATTTTCAAACGAATGGAGGTAATCTCCATTCCGTTTTGGGCCAGACGCTGCCGCATGGATGGCAGGAGTTGGCGAAGTTTGGTTGATGCGGCGGCGCTGCTGACCAGCAAACACCACTCACCGTCCGCCAGCGGGCCAGGTTGAACCTGTGAACGCAGCGGTGCTGGTATCAATGCCGTAACCGCTACCAAGCAGTTCCGGGACGCGCGAATGCGCTCCTGCAGAAGTGCCAATGTGGGTTCTTCGCCAACAGCCTGTTCGAGGCTGAACACGCGTCTGTTGTACCGGTAGGCGGTGCTCATGCTTGGCAGGTTTGGCAACACTTCGCTGCCGTTGAAAGAGGTGGTCTGACAGTGCACATCATTATCACGGATGCCTGGCTGGCCAAAAGCCAAGCGCTCCATTTGAGCGGCCTCAAGCTGGCCTTTTCTGGCATTCTCTTGTCGATACTGGTCATGCTGGGCTCTGTGGCCGCATACCACTGGGTGTTCCTGCATGGGGTGCGTCAGGAGTGGCCCGGCTTCAACTCGGTTGCCCGTCTGGTGACTCAGGGAGATGTCGACTCCAAAGAGCTGTACATGCGAGAGAACCTGGACGCCATGGCGCGCAAGCTCGGCGAAATGCAGGCACGCATGCTCCAGATCGAGTCGCTGGGGGAGCGTGTGGCCGGACTCGCTGGGCTGAAGCCCGAAGAACTCAAGGTACAACCGGGATCCGGCGGAGCCCTGGTGTCCGGGCGGGATATCACGCTGCCTGAGCTGATGTCTGCGATGAACCAACTAGACAGAGTCAGTGGCGCGGGCGTGGATTGGCTGACGGTGATCGAGTCGCGACTGTTCGACCAGAAGATACAGCGCACGCTTGTCCCTACCGAAGAGCCGGTAGCGGGTGGCCGCATTGGCTCGCCATTTGGGTTCCGAATTGACCCCATCACCGGGCGCTCAGCCCTGCACACGGGACTGGATTTCCCCGCAGACACCGGAACACCCATCTTGGCTGCCGCAGGAGGCGTGGTGGTGGTTCAGGACATGCACCCTGCCTACGGCAACATGGTAGAAGTGGATCATGGCAATGACCTGATCACCCGCTACGCCCATGCGTCTCGGGTGCTCGTCAAGAAGGGGGATATCGTCAAGCGTGGTCAGGTCATCGCCGCGGTGGGCTCCACGGGGCGATCGACGGGTCCGCATCTGCACTTCGAGGTGTGGGTGTCGGGCGTACCACAGGACCCATCCCGGTTCCTGGCTGCAGGAGAGACACTCGCGGCGGCTCAACTGGTTCCAGGCAACCCGCGAAGGCCCTGATCAGCCTCCGAAACCGCCGGGTAAAATTGCGGCTTTGCTCTTGAAACAGCAGCGTTTGCCGGCACCTTCCGCGTGCCCGTGCAAGCCGATACGGCTGGCAGGAGTTGTTCGATCATTTCGCCTGCCTGGCATTTCCATGCCTGCTGCCGGTCCGCACTTATGGCCACAAATTTCCTCACCAAACTGTTCGGTAGCCGCAACGACCGTCTGCTCAAGACCTACCGCAAAACGGTGGAACGCATCAACGGTCTGGAGCCTCAATTCGAGAAGCTCAGCGACGACGAGTTGACAGCGCAGACGGAGGTGTTCAAGCGCCGCCTGGCCGACGGCGCCACCCTCGATGCGATCCTTCCCGAGGCATTCGCTGTGGTGCGCGAGGCAAGCAAGCGCGTGATGAAGATGCGTCACTTCGATGTGCAACTGGTTGGTGGTATTGCGCTGCACTCCGGGAAAATCGCCGAGATGCGAACCGGTGAAGGCAAGACACTGACCGCCACGCTGCCGGTCTACCTCAATGCGCTGTCGGGCAAAGGCGTTCACGTCGTGACCGTGAACGATTACCTGGCGAGCCGCGATGCCCAGTGGATGGGGCGGCTTTACAACTTTCTCGGGCTGTCGGTCGGCATCAACCTGCCCCAGGCACCGCGTGAGGAAAAGCAAGCCGCGTACGGCGCCGACATCACCTACGGCACCAACAATGAGTACGGCTTTGACTACTTGCGCGACAACATGGTGCACGAGGCCAAGGACCGCGTGCAGCGGGGACTGAATTTTGCGATCGTCGACGAGGTGGACTCGATCCTGATCGACGAAGCCCGTACGCCGCTGATCATCAGTGGCCAGGCCGAGGATCAGACGCCGGTCTATACCGCCATCAAGCAATTGGTGCCGCACCTGACCCGCCAGGAAGGCGAGGCCGATCCCCGCACCGGCGAAGGCGTGATCAAGCCGGGCGACTTCACGGTGGACGAGAAAGCACACTCCATCCACATGACCGAACAGGGGCACGAAAATGCCGAGCGCCTGCTCAGCCAGGCGGGTCTGTTGCCAGAGGGCGCTTCGCTGTACGACCCTGCGAACATCGCTTTGATGCACCACCTGGTGACGTCGCTCAAGGCTCATCACCTCTACCACCGTGACCAGCACTATGTGGTGCAGAACGGCGAGATCGTCATCGTGGACGAGTTCACCGGCCGGCTGATGTCCGGTCGCCGCTGGAGCGACGGCCTGCACCAGGCGGTGGAGGCCAAGGAAGGCGTCGCGATCCAGCCCGAGAACCAGACGCTGGCTTCGATCACCTTTCAGAACTACTTCCGTCTGTACGGCAAGCTGTCGGGCATGACCGGTACCGCCGACACGGAGGCCTACGAATTCCAGGAAATTTACGGTCTGGAGACCGTGGTGATCCCGCCGAACCGCCCCAGCCAGCGCGTCGATCAGCTCGACCGCGTGTACAAGACCACCAAGGAAAAGTACGTTGCGGCGATTCAGGACATCCGCGAGTGCCACGAGCGTGGCCAGCCGGTGCTGGTGGGCACGTCCTCGATCGAGAACTCGGAAATCATCTCCGGTCTGCTGACTGCCGAAAAGCTGCCGCACGAGGTGCTCAACGCCAAGCAGCACGCCCGAGAAGCGGACATCATCGTCCAGGCGGGGCGCCCTGGCGCCATCACCATTGCCACCAACATGGCTGGCCGCGGCACCGACATCGTGCTCGGTGGCAACCTGGAAAAGATGGTCGCTGCGGTTGAGGCCGACGAGTCGCTGGACGACGCCAGCAAGGCGCAGCGCGTGCAGGCGCTTCGTGATCAGTGGCAGTCGGACCACGAGAAGGTGAAGTCACTCGGCGGCCTGCGCATCATCGCGACCGAACGCCATGAAAGCCGCCGCATCGACAACCAGCTGCGGGGCCGCTCGGGCCGTCAGGGCGACCCGGGTTCATCCCGTTTCTACCTGAGCCTGGACGACTCGCTGATGCGGATCTTTGCAGGCGAGAAGGTACGGGCGATCATGGACCGGCTGAAGATGCCAGAGGGCGAGGCCATTGAGGCCGGCATCGTCACACGCAGCATCGAAAGTGCCCAGCGCAAGGTCGAGGCCCGCAACTTCGATATCCGCAAGCAGTTGCTGGAATACGACGATGTGTCGAACGACCAGCGCAAGGTGATCTACCAGCAGCGCAACGACATCCTGGACGCACAGAGCCTGCGGGCCCAGATCGACGCATTGCGCGAGGGTTGCATGACGGATCTGGTGCACCAGTTCGTGCCCGAAGGCAGCGTGGAGGAGCAATGGGATCTGCCCGGCCTCGAGCGTGTGCTGCGCGAAGAGTGGTCGGTGGATCTGCCGGTTGCCAGCTGGGTGTCAGAGTCTGAGTCGGTCGAGGTCGACGACATCGTCGAGCGTGTTCAGAAGGCTGCCAAGCAAGTGTTCGAAGACAAGGTGGCACTGGTCGGCGATGAAAATTTCACCCAGTTCGAGCGCATGGTGCTCCTGCAGACCATCGACAGCCAGTGGCGGGACCACCTGTCCGCACTCGACTACTTGCGGCAGGGCATCCACCTACGGGGCTACGCCCAGAAGCAGCCCAAGCAGGAGTACAAGAGGGAGGCCTTCCAGCTGTTTGGCCAGTTGCTCGACAGTGTGAAGAACGACGTGACCCGCATCCTGATGAACGTGCGCGTGCAGTCGGCCGAGCAGATCTCTGAAGCCACCGAGCAGATGGAGGCCAGCGCCGAACAGATTGCCAACGTGACCTACACCGCGCCGACCGAAACCGGCGAAGCCGAGAGCATTGTCGACCCCGCGACTGCGGTGGCCGAGGTGCCGCGTGTGGGGCGCAACGACCCCTGCCCCTGCGGCAGCGGCAAGAAGTACAAGCACTGCCACGGCGCACTGACTTGATGCCCTTTTGACCGGAATCTGATGCCATGGCTGTGAACTACATTGCCCCCCAAGCCCAGGACCTGCTGCCCGTCGCGGGTGTTCGCATCGGCGTGGCCGAAGCTGGCATTCGCAAAGCGAACCGCAAGGACCTGACCGTTTTTCTGCTGGATGAGGGCAGTGTCGTCGGGGCTGTGTTCACGCAGAACCGCTACGCGGCTGCGCCCGTGCAGGTGTGCCGGGACCATCTCGCTGCGGGCCTGGGTATCCGGGCCATGGTGATCAACACGGGCAACGCCAATGCCGGTACGGGTGAGCCGGGTTTGCAGAACGCCCGTCAGACCACGAATGCACTGGCGCTGGCCCTGGGTGTGCAGCACGAGCAGGTGCTGCCTTTTTCGACCGGCGTGATCATGGAGCCCCTGCCACTGGAGCGGCTGCTCGTCGGACTGCCTGCCGCTCTGTCAGATGCCGGCAGTGCCGCCGGTGCCACAGGTGCGCAATGGCTCAAGGCGGCCGAGGGGATCATGACCACCGACACGCTTCCCAAGGCGATCAGCCGCCAGGCGACGGTGGGGGGCCAGACCGTGACCGTGAGTGGCATCGCCAAAGGGGCGGGCATGATCCGCCCGAACATGGCGACCATGCTGGGTTATGTGGCCACCGATGCGGCGGTGGCGCCCGCCTTGATGCCGGCCCTGGCCAAACGGCTGGCCGACGGTTCCTTCAACCGCGTCACAGTGGACGGTGACACATCGACCAACGACTCCTTTGTTGTGGTGGCCACGGGCAAGGCTGGCAATCCGGTCGTGACCGACCTGGCCAGCGCCGACGGCCGGGCCCTGCTGGCGGCCATGACAGAAGTGGCCCAGTTCCTGGCCCACGCTATCGTGCGCGACGGCGAAGGCGCCACCAAGTTCATCACGGTGCGGGTGGAAGGCGGGGCCAGCAGCGACGAATGCCTGAAGGCGGCCTACGCCGTGGCCCACTCGCCGCTGGTCAAGACAGCTTTTTTTGCCAGCGACCCCAACCTGGGCCGGATTCTTGCCGCCGTCGGTTACGCCGGCATCGCCGACCTAGATGCGTCCAAGATTGAATTGCATCTGGGGGATGTGCATGTCGTCAAGGCGGGTGGTCGCAACCCCGACTACCGCGAAGAAGACGGGCAGCGCGTCATGAAGGCAGCCGAGATCCTGGTGCGCATCGGGCTGGGGCGCGGAAGCGCCACCGAGACGGTCTGGACCTGCGACTTCAGCCACGACTACGTGACCATCAACGCCGACTACCGGTCCTGACCCAAGGTCGCTGGGCATGAACGAGCAATTCGAACGGCTCCTGCAAAGAGCCGAACAGCTGATCTCCCGCATCGAGTCGGTGCTGCCCCAGCCGTTGGGTGCTCCCGACTGGAACGCCTCCATCGCATTTCGCTACCGCAAACGCAGCAGCGGTCATGGCGTCCTCGAGCCGGTGCGCCAGGTGGCCCAGATGCGTCTGTCCGACCTGCAGGAAATCGACGGGCAGAAGGAAAAGATCCAGCGCAACACCGAGCAGTTCGTGCAAGGTTTGCCCGCCAACAACGTGTTGTTGACGGGCGCGCGTGGTACCGGCAAATCGTCTCTGATCAAGGCTTGCCTGAACGAGTATGCGCCGAAGGGTTTGAGGCTGATCGAGGTGGACAAGGCCGATCTGGTGGACCTCCCGGACATCGTGGATGTGGTGGCCGACAGACCCGAGCGCTTCCTGGTCTTCTGCGATGACCTGAGTTTCGAGGACGGCGAGGCGGGGTACAAGGCCCTCAAATCCATCCTCGATGGTTCGGTGTCGGCGGCAGGGCAGAACGTCCTGATCTGCGCGACCAGTAACCGACGGCACCTCCTGCCGGAGTACATGAAGGAGAACCTCACGTACACCCATACCGCCGATGGCGAGGTGCATCCCGGCGAGGTGGTGGAGGAAAAGATCTCTCTGTCTGAGCGCTTCGGGCTATGGGTCAGCTTCTACCCGTTCAGCCAGGACGAGTACTTGAGTATCGTGGCCCAGTGGCTGGCGTCGTTTGATGTGCCTGCAGCCGAGATCGAAGCGGCGCGACCGCAGGCCCTGGTCTGGGCGCTCGAACGCGGTTCGCGCAGCGGACGCGTGGCCTACCAGTTTGCCCGCGACTACGCGGGCTCTCATCGTTCGCAGCCATGAGGCAGACCGCGGTGCTGGTGGTCGATGGCGGCGGCACCACCGAGGGCGCGCAGCGCCCGGTCACGGAGGTTGCGGTCGGCATCCTCGTCGATGCAGAGGGCCGCTATCTCCTGACATCCCGACCACCTGGCAAGGTCTACGCTGGGTATTGGGAGTTCCCGGGCGGCAAGCTGGAGGTTGGTGAAAGCGTGGAGCAGGCCTTGCGACGGGAGCTGCAGGAGGAGATCGGCGTCACCATTGGCCCGGCCATGGCCTGGCGGCGATCACTGGTCGACTATCCCCACGCGCTGGTCCGCCTGAACTTCTGCAAGGTCTACGAGTGGTCCGGGGACCTGCACATGCATGAGGGTCAGAGCCATCGCTGGGAGCGGTTGCCAGTGAGCTGCGAGCCTGTGCTGCCGGGGACGGTTCCGGTGCTCGCCTGGCTGGCCGAAGAAGAAGCGGGGGCTGCCCCGTCTGCCTGCTGAACCGACTCAGTGTTCTTCGAAGCCTGGCTCGCGGCCGGACGCCTGCTCGGGCACTTTGAACTGTTCGCTCGCCCAGGCGCCCAGATCCATCTGCTTGCAGCGTTCGCTGCAGAAAGGTCGGTAGGGGTTGGTGGCGGCGTACAAGCTTGCACTTCCGCAGGTCGGGCATGTCACCTGTTTGGGTACCTGGCTCATGAAGGCGTTCAGGAGCAGAGCGTGAGCTCGAATGACGCATCCTCCCCGGCGGGATGCAGGCGTTCATCCACTCCCAAGCGCAGCAATCGGACCGACAGCATCAGGCGGTTGCCACTGATCTCTGGGATCAGCCCAAGGCGCGGATCTATGGCAAGGCGCAGCAACTGGTAGGTACGGCCTTGGGGAAGGTTTTGCTGGAACTGGCCGCCGGGAGCCACCACTTTGTGAGGGGACCCGGAGTCCCGCATCATCTTCAGCAGCAACATGATGGCTTCAGCCAGCGGTGCCAGGGGCTGTACCCAGCGCTGAAGGTCTGCTTGGCGCAGCGACGCTGACTGGTGCTGCCAGTGGAAGTAACCGGGCAAGTCAAACTCGCAGGTACCGCCCGGAATGCCGATGCGGCTCCGAATGGCCATCAGCCAGTCGTTGTCGGTCAGGGACTGGCCGGTTTTGCCGGTTGCACCGCTGAGTTCCGAAAAACTGGCGTCCAGCTGGCCAATGACTTCGTCAAGCACCCGTTCGGAGATGGCAGGGTTGCCGCGGTAGCCGTTGAGCTGGATGCGGTGCCGGTCAATGTCTTTGAGGACATCTGACTTCATGTCCGCACGGGCGGCCACATCCATGATCTCGAAGATGGTCTGAATGGCGAAGTGGTGATCCAGCGCGTCAGAGCGCGTCACAAGCTCGGACAGCCGTGTGAACAGATGCTCCAGTCGGAGGTAAGTCCGGACGCGCTCGTTGAAGGGGTATTCGTACAGGATCACAGCGTCAAAGGGCGCAGAGGTTCAGTCATGGGCTTGTTCATCATAGTCCCAACCGGCGAGCCATTCCCAGGACCAAGGCTTGCAGCGCCGGTAGATCGATTCCATCGTTCCAGAGCACGCCGTCAGCGCTGGCCAGTCGTTTGGCGCGCTGGCTTTGCTGGGCGATGACGCTCTCGACCTGCTGGCGAGGCCAACCGTTGCGAGCCATGACCCGGGCGATCTGGGTTTCGTACTCACAGTCCACCACGAGCACTGTATCCAGTTGAGGGCGCCAGCGGTCCGATTCGACGAGCAGGGGCACATCAAACACCACGCAATCAGCAGGGCTTGTTTGCAACAGCCGCTCCAGCTCCTCATGGACCCGTGGATGGATGATCGACTCCAGCAGCTGTTTGGCTTGCGGGTTTGCGAACACGTGTGTCCTCATCCTGTCGCGGTCCATAGCGCCGTCGGCGGAGACGAACGTCTCGCCGAAATGGTGCCGTATGTCCGCTATGGCTGCACCGCCGGCTTGGGTGCACATGCGCGCAATGTGGTCAGCGTCCAGAACGGTGGCTCCGCACGTTTGCAGGATCTTGGCCACGGTGCTCTTTCCGCTGCCGATGCCTCCTGTCAGGCCCACGCGACGCATGGCTGGCGGGCAGTTCAGAGGCCAATCGCGGCCAGAATGGCGCGGGGCCCGAAGAACAGCGAAGTGAGTCCGGCCAGGGCCAGGAAGGGGCCAAACGGAACATAGCCTCCTTCGCGCAGTTGGGAAAACATCTTGATGCCAATGCCAACGATGGCACCGATGACCGATGCCATGAGGATGATCGGCACGAGTGCCTGCCAGCCGAACCATGCTCCCAGCGCGGCGAAGAGCTTGAAATCGCCGTAGCCCATGCCTTCCTTGCCCGTCGCCAGCTTGAATCCCCAATACACCAGCCAAAGTGACAGATAGCCCCCGACAGCTCCCCACAGCGCTTCGGCCAGCGACACGCCGGTGAAGCCAAGCGCTGAAGCGCACAAGCCAGCCCAAAGCAGCGGCAAGGTAATGTCGTCGGGCAGCAGTGTGGTGTCCCAGTCGATGCAGGTCAGTGTCACGAGGCTTGCGGCGAACCCGCTCCAGACCAACGCCTCCCAACCCAGCCCCCATGTCCAGCCGCACCAGGCGAACAGAGCGCTCGCAACGAGCTCCACTGTCGGGTAGCGGAGACTGATGGGCGCATTGCAGCCGGCGCATTTACCTCCAAGGGCAAGATAGCTGACCACCGGAACATTTTCAAACCACCGGATCTGGTGTCCGCAATGCGGGCAGGCAGAGCGAGGCACCATGAGGTTGTAGGGGGCCGCAGCATCAGTGTCTGTTGCTGTGCCTTGCAGTTCTGCACATTCGGCGGCCCACCGCAACTCCATCATCTTGGGCAGTCGGTGGATGACCACATTGAGGAAGCTGCCGACCAGCAGCCCCAGAACGCCCAGAAGTGCAGCGTCCAGCAGGTTGACCATGCTGATCAAACGACCTGGCCCAGCTTGAAGATTGGCAGGTACATCGACACCACAATGCCACCGATCACCGTACCGAGCACCACGATGATGATGGGTTCCATCAGGCTGGACAGCCCAGCGACCATGTCGTCCACTTCGGCCTCGTAGAAGTCCGCGGCCTTGCCCAGCATGTGGTCGATGGAGCCGGATTCTTCACCGATGGCACACATCTGCAGCACCATGGAAGGGAAGATGTTGGCATTGGTCATGGCATTGGTCAGGCTGGTGCCGGTCGATACCTCCTGCTGGATGCGCTCGGTGGCTTTGGAGAAAACCGAGTTGCCCGATGCGCCACCGACAGAGTCCAGTGCCTCGACCAACGGTACGCCAGCCGCAAACATGGTGGCCAGTGTGCGGGTCCATCGTGCGATTACCGACTTCTCCACCAATGCCCCAAAGATGGGTATTTTCAACAGTAGTCGGTCCATGAACATTTGCACTTTTTCATTGCGCTTCCAAGCCTGCATGAAGAAGTACGAGACGCCGAAGATTCCGCCGAAGATCAACCACCAGTATTCGGTGAAGAACTCGCTCATCGCAATCACGAACAGTGTGGGGCCAGGCAGATCGGCACCGAACGAGGTGAACACCTGTTTGAAGGACGGAATCACGAAGATCATGATCACCGCCACCACCACGAACGCCACGATGATCACCGCGACCGGGTACATGAGGGCCGACTTGATCTTCGACTTCAGTGCCTCCGTTTTCTCCATGTAGGTCGCCAGGCGGTCCAGCAACTCTTCCAAGATGCCGGCCGCTTCCCCCGCTTCGACGAGATTGCAGTACAGGCTGTCAAAGTACAGCGGATACTTGCGGAAGGCTGCGCTGAGGGATGTACCGGTTTCGACGTCGGACCGGATGTCGTTGAGCAGTTTGGAGAGGCTCGGATTGGGGTTGCCACGTCCGACGATGTCGAAAGCCTGCAGGAGGGGGACGCCTGCTTTCATCATGGTTGCCAACTGGCGCGTGAAGATGGCGATGTCCTTGGGCTTGATTCGCTTGCCCGAACGCATCCGGCGCTTCTTGACCTTGGTGACCACGATGCCTTGGCGTCGCATGGCAGCCAGCACTTGGTTTTCTCCAATCGCCCGTGTCTCGCCCCGAACCGCCTTTCCGTTGCGATCCTTTCCCTCCCACTCGAACACGAAATCCTGGGTGCCTTTTGATGCTGCGGTAGCCATGTGTTCCTCGTTTCCCGGTCCGGATGGCGATTACTCGTTTGTGACGCTGAGCACTTCGTCCAGCGATGTCACACCCTGCTTGACCTTGAGGAGCCCGGACTCACGCAAGGTTCTGACCCCTTCACGCGACGCCTGTTGGGCAATGTCCAGAGCGCTGCCACCCTTGAGGATGATTCGCTGGATTTCCTCCGAAATGGGCATCACCTGATAGATGCCGACACGGCCTTTGTAGCCGTTGTTGCAGGACGAGCAGCCCACCGGCTTGTACGGAGTCCAACTCCCGTCCAGTTCTTCCGCCTTGTACCCGGCGTCCAGCAAGGCTTTGCGGGGAACGTCCAGCGGCGCCTTGCAATTGGGGCACAAGCGTCTTGCAAGTCGCTGGGCGGTGATGAGAATCACGCTGGAAGCAATGTTGAACGTGGGAATGCCCATGTTCATCATCCGCGTGAGGGTGGTGGGGGCGTCGTTGGTGTGTAGTGTCGACAGGACCATGTGGCCTGTCTGGGCAGCCTTGATCGAGATGTCCGCCGTTTCGAGATCGCGGATTTCGCCGACCATGATGACGTCCGGATCTTGTCGCAGGAACGCCTTGAGCGCGGCGGCAAACGTCAGCCCCGCCTTTTCATTGACGTTGACCTGGTTGACTCCTGGTAGGTTGATTTCCGACGGGTCTTCCGCCGTGGAAATATTGATGCCAGGCTTGTTCAACAAATTCAGGCAGGTGTAAAGCGAAACTGTCTTGCCCGAGCCCGTCGGACCAGTGACGAGCACCATGCCGTATGGGCGTGAAATCGCGCTGAGCAGACGCTCCTTCTCCTCCGGCTCGTACCCAAGGGCATCAATGCCTACCTTGGCACTGCTGGGGTCGAGAATACGTATCACGATCTTTTCACCGAACAGCGTCGGCAACGTGCTGACACGGAAGTCGATCACCCGCTCAGGCCCCACCTTGAGCTTCATGCGGCCATCCTGCGGAACTCGCTTCTCGGAGATGTCCATTCTGGAGATCACCTTGATACGGGAAGCGAGCTTGTCCTTGATCGCAACGGGCGGTGAGGCGATTTCGCGCAACTCACCGTCGATGCGAAAACGCACCCGGTAGTTGTGCTCGTACGGCTCGAAGTGGAGGTCAGACGCCCGCATATTGAATGCGTCCAGCAGCATCTTGTGCAAGAACTTGACCACTGGCGCGTCATCAACTTCCGAGGATGTGGTCTTGTCGGCTTCCGTCGTGACAGCTTCGGCTGCAAATTCGTCGAACTCGAACTCTCCACCGACAATCTGGTCCATCGCCTCATTGGCTGTGGTGGATTGCGCTTCAATGAGTTTGCTGAGCTTGTCGTACTCGGCGATGACCCAGTCCACACCCAGTTGGGTCGCAAACTTGATCTTCTCTGCCGCTTGTTGATCGGCCGGATCGGCCGTAGCGACCATCAACCTGTTGTTGCGTTTGCTCAGGACAACAATGCGGTAGTCGCTGCAGATCTTGGGGTCGAGCAGGCCTTTGGGTAGTCTCTGTAGGTCGATCGCATCAAGATCCAGCAGGGGCGCTGCGAACGCCGTGGACATCGTATGAGCGAGATCGGAAGCAGAAACGGCCCCGGAACCGGTCAGTTCTGCGATGAAACTGGTGCGCCCGCTTTGAGCCTTCTTGTACAGATCTTCGGCGGCCTTTTGTCCCAGCTTTCCTGCGCTCACCAGCGCCCTACCCAAGCCGGGCAGAGCCATGGACGGTGTATCTTGAGGGGCTGTTTCGACAGATGCCATAACCGCGTAATCTATCGTAAATCAATGACTTGGAAGACACAATTCACCCAAACTGTGTCGAAATCGTACCTGCGCACAGGCCGTACGTTGTATGGAGGTGTCGATTGATGCCCACGAAGCCGGTGGAAACCGGGGCGGGCAGACAAAAAAACGATGGTCGGGGTGAGAGGATTCGAACCTCCGGCCTCTACGTCCCGAACGTAGCGCTCTACCAGGCTAAGCTACACCCCGCCGAAGCGCGCGATCTGGTGCGAACCGATCTGCGCTGTTTTTTGTCTTTAGGAGCGTCGCTCCAACAAGTCAGCCGCCAATTGTAGCAAAGCCGAGCGGTACGGATTGTCAGGAAGCGTTCGGGCGGCCTCCATGGCTCGACGGGCCTCTTTCATGGCGCTCAATCGGGCTGCCTCAAGGGCGCCTGTTTCGCGAATGATGTTCTGGATGGCGTCCATATGCTCCACGTCGCCTTCAATGATGGCGGCTTGCAGGAGTTGTTGCTGTTCGGGCGACGCCTTTTTGAGTGCACAAATGATGGGCAGCGTCACTTTTCCTTCGCGCAGGTCATCGCCCAGGTTCTTGCCCAGCTCTTGGGCGTCTCCTTCGTAATCCAGGACATCGTCGATCACCTGGAACGCGGTCCCCAGTGCCTGGCCGTAAACGGCGCATGCGCTTTCCACCTCGGTAGGTGCTCCTGCAAGGATCGGAGCCAGTCGGGCGCTTGCTTCAAACAGCTTCGCGGTCTTTGACCGGATGACGCGCAGGTAGGCTGCCTCGTCGAGGGAGGGGTCGTGCATGTTGACCAGTTGCTGTACTTCCCCTTCGGCAATGACGTTGGTTGCATCGGACAGCACTTGCATGACCCGCATGTTGTTCACGTCTACCATCATCTGGAATGCGCGGGAGTACAAGAAGTCTCCCACAAGTACGCTGGGCGCATTTCCGAACCGTTCATTGGCAGTGGCGCGACCTCTTCGCAGCGTGGACTCGTCAACCACATCGTCATGCAAAAGGGTTGCAGTGTGGATGAACTCAACCACAGCGGCAAGCGTGTGACGGTGTGGATGGTCGCTCCCCAATGCCCCGCTGACGAGCAGAAGCAGGGCGGGGCGCAGCCGCTTGCCGCCCGCAGAGATGATGTACTGGGATACTTCCTTGACCAGGGGGACCTCGGAGGTGAGGCGTTCATTGATCACCAGATCAACGGCCCGCATGTCCAGCCGGATCAGGTCGAGAGGCGAGTCGTTGGAAGGGCTGGCTGGTGTCAAGATCGGCTACCGCGGTTCGGCTGAATGAAGTGCGCGGATTATAGGAACCGAGCAAGGTGTGCCTGATCGGCATGCCGTGTCCGTGTTGCGATCTTCAGGGTGCTCGTTTGAGGGGGCCGTACTTCTTCCTGTCAGAAGGTGCGAGGGTGCTATAATTTGCGGTTCGGCGGAGGTTCGTCTGCCGAGTGCCAGGCAAATCCCTGCTGGCAACAACTTTATGAGGTTCCTATGTACGCGGTCATAAAAACCGGTGGCAAGCAATATCGCGTTGCTGCCGGCGAAAAAATTAAAGTAGAACAGATTGCTGCGGAAGTGGGCCAGGAAATCGTGATCGACCAGGTTCTTGCTGTCGGCAATGGCAGCGAACTCAAGGTTGGCACTCCCCTGGTCTCTGGCGCGACAGTCAAGGCCACCGTGGTGGCTCATGGTCGGCACGACAAAGTGCGCATTTTCAAGATGCGTCGTCGTAAGCACTACCAGAAGCGCCAGGGTCATCGTCAAAATTTCACCGAGCTGCAGATCGCTGCGATCGCTGCCTGAGGAGTAGTTTGAAATGGCACAGAAAAAAGGCGGCGGCTCTACGCGAAACGGGCGCGATTCCAAGCCAAAGATGCTCGGCGTGAAGGCATTCGGTGGTGAGTTGGTGTCGGCTGGTTCCATCATCGTGCGCCAGCGCGGTACCAAGTTCCATCCCGGTACTAACGTCGGTGTGGGCAAGGACCATACTCTGTTCGCGACTGTGGACGGGCATGTGACCTTCGCTACCAAGGGTGCACTGAACCGCCATACCGTGAGCATCACGCCGGTGTGATGCGGTGGCCCTCTCGGGCCACTGGCTGGATGGCAGCATCCCGTGGAAAGGCCCGCCGTTCGCGGGCCTTTTTTGTTTGATTTTTCGGAAGCGCTGATCATGAAGTTTGTGGACGAAGCCACGATCGATGTCGCTGCAGGCGATGGCGGCAACGGCTGCGCGTCGTTCCGGCATGAGAAGTACAAGGAGTTCGGTGGTCCGGACGGTGGGGACGGCGGCCGTGGCGGCCATGTCTACGCTCTTGCAGATGCCAGTCTGAACACGCTGGTGGATTTCCGTTACACGCGCCGTTTTGAGGCGCAGCGAGGCGAGCACGGCAAGGGGTCCGACATGTTTGGCGTCAAGGGGGATGACATCGTCCTCAAGATGCCAGTGGGAACCATCATTTCCGACGCCGAGACAGGTGAAGTGCTGTTCGAGTTGCTCCAGCCGGGTGAGCAGATCACCATTGCCAAGGGAGGCGATGGCGGCTTTGGCAACATGCATTACAAGAGTTCCACCAACCGGGCGCCCCGGCAGAAGACGCCCGGGTGGCCTGGGGAGCGCCGCACGCTCAAGCTGGAGCTCAAGGTTCTGGCGGATGTCGGTCTGCTGGGCATGCCCAACGCGGGCAAGTCGACACTGATTGCGGCCATTTCCAACGCGCGCCCGAAGATCGCGGACTACCCTTTCACCACGCTGCACCCCAACTTGGGTGTGGTGCGCGTGGGGCCGGAGAAGAGCTTTGTGGTGGCCGATGTGCCTGGCCTGATCGAGGGAGCCTCGGAAGGAGCTGGTCTGGGGCATCAGTTCCTTCGTCACCTGCAGCGCACCCGGCTGTTGCTGCATCTTGTGGACGTGGCGCCGTTCGACGACACCGTGGATCCCGTGCAGCAGGCCAAGGCCATTGCGGCCGAGCTCAAGAAGTTCGATCCGGCGTTGTACGCCAAGCCTAGATGGCTGGTTCTCAACAAGCTGGATATGGTCCCGGCCGAAGAGCGGGAATCACGGGTGAAAGACATCGTCAAGAGACTCAAGCACAAGGGGCCGGTGTTCGAGATTTCAGCGCTCACCCGCGAAGGCTGCGAACTGCTGGTGCAGAAGATCTATGCTCACATTGCCAAGGTTCATGAAGACGCGCAGGCACCCGCTGTGGTGGACCCGCGCTTCGCAGGCAGTGATCAACAAACCGATTGACGAAACTTCGCTAAGAACATGGCAGATGTGGGAAGCCTCGCGACCGCTCCGATCAACGACCTGAGCGGTGTTCCACCGGTGGTGAGATCCGCGCGGCGCATCGTGGTCAAAGTGGGTTCCAGTCTGGTCACCAATGAAGGGCGGGGACTGGACGAGGCTGCCATCGGCCACTGGAGTCAGCAACTGGCAGCCCTTGTTCAAGATGGGCGTGAGCTGATCATGGTCAGCAGCGGTGCGGTGGCCGAGGGCATGAAGCGCTTGGGCTGGGCGAATCGTCCGAAAGAA
Source organism: Hydrogenophaga sp. H7 (assembly GCF_002025745.1). Taxonomy (NCBI): domain Bacteria; kingdom Pseudomonadati; phylum Pseudomonadota; class Betaproteobacteria; order Burkholderiales; family Comamonadaceae; genus Hydrogenophaga; species Hydrogenophaga sp. H7. Next base: position 350,221 of record NZ_MCIC01000017.1, read on the forward strand.
ATCAATGAGCTGCAGGCTGCGGCGGCCGTCGGGCAAATGGGGCTGGTCCAGATGTACGAGACCAAGCTGCGTGAGTGTGGCGTCGGCAGTGCGCAGGTGTTGCTGACGCACGCCGATCTGGCCGACCGCGAGCGTTATCTCAACGCACGTTCCACGCTGCTGACCTTGCTGCAGCTCGGCGTGGTTCCGGTGATCAACGAAAACGACACCGTCGTCAACGACGAGATCAAGTTCGGTGACAACGACACGTTGGGCGCCCTGGTGGCCAATCTGGTCGAGGCAGATGTATTGATCATCCTGACGGACCAGAAAGGGCTGTACACCGCCGATCCGCGCCGTGATCCCTCAGCAACCTTTGTGCATGTGGCGCGTGCTGGCGACCCACAGCTGGAGGCGATGGCCGGTGGCGCGGGTTCTGGCATTGGCAAAGGCGGCATGATCACCAAGATCCTGGCGGCCAAACGTGCCGCCGGGTCGGGTGCGTCCACCGTGATCGCGTGGGGGCGTGAGCCGCGCGTGCTGCAGCGCCTTTGTGATGGTGAGGCCATCGGCACCTGTCTGGTGGCCCAGACCGCGAAGCAGCAGGCGCGCAAGCAGTGGATGGCCGACCACTTGCAGATGCGGGGTGCGGTGGTGGTCGATGCCGGGGCGGTCGAAAAGATCATGGGAGAAGGCAAGAGCCTGCTGCCCATCGGCATGACCGGCGTCGAGGGGGAGTTCTCGCGCGGCGACGTGATCGCGGTGCGGGGGGCGGACGGGCTGGAGATCGCGCGGGGTCTTGCGAACTACGCCAGCCCGGAGGCGCGCCTGATCTGCCGCAGATCGTCGGCAGATTTTGAACGCCTGCTGGGCTACGCCGCCGAGCCCGAGATGATCCACCGGGACAACTTGGTGCTCACGCGCACCTGAGCAGGGGATTCGGCCCAGGGGGTCGGTTCAGTCCAGGCCGGGACGAGGCTGGGCCTGGGGGTCGGGGTCGAAACTGGCGCCCGGCGGCAGTTCCATTCCGCCGGGGCACAGGCGGGGCAGCGCGTGCGGGATCTGTTCCGCGCCGGATCGTTGCGGTCGACCACCCGAGCGCAGGTAGCGGTTGCGGTGGTCGTTTTTGGGCAGGTAACGCGCCAGTTCGGTCAGCGCCATTTCGTACACACCACGCTTGAACTCGACCACCACATCGAGTGGCACCCAGTAGTCGTGCCAGCGCCAGGCATCGAACTCGGGATGGTCGGTGGCACGCAGGTTCAGGTTCCAGTCCTGCGCGACGAGGCGCAACAGGTACCAGATCTGTTTCTGACCTTTGTAGTGACCGCGGGCATCTCTGCGGATGAACCGGTCTGGCACTTCGTAGCGCAACCAGTCCCGCGTGCGGGCGACGATGCAGACATGTTCGGGCTTGAGCCCAACCTCTTCATGCAGCTCCCGGTACATGGCCTGTTCGGGGGTTTCACCCCGGTCGATGCCGCCTTGTGGAAACTGCCAAGAGTGGGAGCGGATGCGCTTGCCCCAGAACACCTGGTTTCGCTGGTTGAGCAGAATGATGCCGACATTGGGCCTGAAGCCTTCTCTGTCAAGCATAATCAACCCCAAATTTTTGAACTGTCTGGATTATGCATCGCGCATGACAAATTGCGTACCAAACGCGATGCGGCATCGGCCCAACGCCGGGTAAACACCGACCGACGGAGCCGCTGCTCTCCAGCCCCATTCCGACCTGTCCCCATGCCTTTTCCACCTTTGTGGTGGTTCGCCCATGAAAGCTTCCCAGTTCCTCATCACCACCCTGAAAGAAGCCCCCGCCGATGCCGAGGTGGTGAGCCACCAGCTCATGACCCGTGCCGGCATGATCCGCAAGCTCGGCGCCGGCATCTACAACTACATGCCCATGGGGTTGCGCGTGATCCAGAAGGTGGAAGCCATCGTGCGCGAGGAGATGAACCGCGCCGGCGCGGTCGAAATGACCATGCCGGTCGTGCAGCCGGCCGAGCTCTGGCAGGAGACCGGCCGGTTCGAGAAGATGGGGCCGGAGCTGCTGCGCATCAAGGACCGGCATGAGCGCGACTACATCATTCAGCCGACCAGCGAAGAGGTGGTGACCGACGTGGCGCGCCAAGAGCTGCGCAGCTACAAGCAGCTGCCCAAGAACCTGTACCAGATCCAGACCAAGTTCCGCGACGAGCGCCGGCCGCGTTTTGGCCTGATGCGCGGGCGCGAGTTCATCATGAAGGACGCCTATTCCTTTGATCGTGACGAGGCCGGCGCCAAGGCCAGCTACCAGGTCATGGCGGCGGCCTATCGCCGCATCTTCGACCGATTCGGCCTGAAGTACCGCGCAGTGGCGGCCGACAGCGGTGCCATCGGCGGGGATCTGAGCGAAGAATTCCAGGTGATCGCGGCCACAGGCGAAGACGCCATCGTGTACTGCCCGGCCAGCGACTACGCGGCCAACATGGAGAAGGCCGAGGCGCTGGCGCCCGCGGGTCCGCGCCCGGCACCGGCCAACCCGATGGTGAAGATGCCCACGCCGGGCAAGAGCACCTGCGCCGATGTGGCCGAGTACCTGGGTGTGCCGCTGGCCACCACGGTCAAGTCGCTGGTGCTGGCGACCGACGAGCTCAATGAGGCCGGGGAAATCGTCAGGAGCCAGGTCTGGCTGCTGCTGCTGCGCGGCGACCACGACATGAACGAGGTCAAGGTGAGCAAGGTGCCGGGTCTGGACAAGGGCTTCCGCTTCGCAAGCATCCCCGAGATCGACGCGCACTTCGGCTGCAAGCCCGGGTACCTGGGGCCGGTCGGTCTGAAGCAGCCGCTGAAGATCGTGGCCGACCGCGAGGTGGCGGTGATGGCCGACTGGATCTGCGGTTCCAACGAGCCGGATTTCCACACCACGGGCGTGAACTGGGGCCGCGATCTGCCCGAGCCCGACCTGGTGGCGGATCTGCGCAACGTCGTTGAAGGCGATCCGTCGCCCGACGGCAAGGGGGCGCTGGCGATCGAGCGCGGCATTGAGGTGGGCCACGTGTTCTATCTGGGCACCAAGTACAGCAAGGCCATGAACGCGACCTTCCTGGACACCGATGGCAAGCCCAAGCATTTCGAGATGGGGTGCTACGGCATCGGCATCACGCGCCTGCCGGCGGCGGCCATCGAGCAGAACCACGATGAGCGCGGCATCGTCTGGCCCGACGCCATCGCACCGTTCACGGTGGTCGTCTGCCCGGTCGGTGCCGACCGCAGCGAAGCTGTGAAAGCCGCGGCGGACGAGCTCTACGCAGGCCTGCTGGCCGCGGGCGTGGACGTGATCCTGGACGACCGCGGCGAGCGCCCGGGCGCGATGTTCGCGGACTGGGAGCTGATCGGCGTGCCGCACCGCGTGACCATCGGCGATCGGGGTCTCAAGGAGGGCATGGTCGAGTACCAGCACCGCCGCGATGCCGCTGCGACCAAGGTGCCGGCCGCCGAAGCCCTGGCCTTCGTCAAGGGTCGACTGGGCGCGTGAACGCCGAACGGCCGCTCCGAAGGCGTTCAGCCCTGCAGTGCGCAGCACGGAAGGTTGCTCGATGACCGCAGCCATGTCCTCGTTGGATCGCCGCCAGTGCCTGCTGCGTGCGGCAGCACTGGGCTCGGCCGGATGGCTCGGCGCAGGTCTGGTGCACGCGGGCGGTCAGGTGGAAGAGCCGCTGGCCGATTCGGTGCGCACGGCGCTCAGTTCGGCCATCGCCAACAGCGCGCCGCCGGTGCCCGAGTTCACCGACACCGAGAAGCGGCTGGCCTATTTGCGCTGGATGGGCGCGATGAGCGAGCGCCTCAAGAAGCGCAAGCCGGATTTCCAGACCCGCATCGAGTTCCTGCAGACCGTCTGGTACGAGACCCGTCGCGCCGGGCTGGACACGACCATGGTGATGGGGCTGATCCAGGTCGAGAGCGCGTTCCGCAAATTTGCCATCTCCCGCGTGGGCGCCCGGGGCTACATGCAGATCATGCCGTTCTGGTCGCGCCTGATCGGCGACGGCGACCCGGGCAAGCTGTTTCACATGCAGACCAACATCCGCTTCGGCTGCGTGATCCTGCGCCACTACCTGGACCGCGAGCGTGGCGACACCTTCATGGCGCTGGGGCGCTACAACGGCAGCCGTGGCCGCGCCGAGTACCCCAACGCGGTGTACGCGGCGGCCCGAAACTGGGTGCCTCCGGCCGCCTGAGGGCCAGAGCGCTCACTGCAGGAAACCGATCCTTGTCTTGCCGCTGCCCACCTTGGGCAGGTCCCCTGCTTCCACGCTGAACCGGTCCGCCAGGCGGGCGTTGCCAAAGGCCGTGACCAGCGCCCGACGCATCTCCCGCGGCGCCAGGGTGGCGAGCAAGTCCAGCACATCGTCGGCCGGCTCCGGGTCGAAGCGCTTGCCCCAGTCGTGTTCGCCCCGGATGCTGTCGTAGAGGTGGGCGGCGATGCGGCGAGCCGCATCGGGTGAGGGCGGCTGGATCTCAAACACGTTCATCCGGTTGAGGATGGGGTCGGGGATGCTGCGCTCGTCGTTGGCGGTGGTGACCCAGATCACCTGGCTGGCGTCGATCGGCACCTCCGCGAACTCGTCGATGAAGTTCTGCGCCGTGTCGTGCTCCAGCAGGCCGTAGAGCGCACCGAGCGGGTCGTACTGCGCGTCGGCCGCCGCCTTGTCGATCTCGTCGACCACGATCACCGGGTTGGCGTATTGGCCATCCACCAGCGCTTCGAACACCTTGCCGGGCTTGGCGCCCTTCCATTGCGAGGACGAACCCGACAGCAGCCAGCCGGCGGTCATGCTGCTCATGGGCACCAGGCTCATGCCGGTGCCCAGCAGGTCGGCGATCTGCCTGGCGAAGTGGGTCTTGCCGACGCCCGGCGGGCCGAGCAGGAGGATGGGGGTGACTTCCAGGCTGTCGTGGCTGTCCTGGCTCAGGGCCACATGGCGTTTGACGTCGTCGAGCACCTCGGTGAAGTTGGGCAGCAGGTCGTACAGCGGCGCCATGTCGGGCACGCCCGAAGGCTTGACGGCAAAACGCTGGGGACCCCGTTCGAGCATGCGCTGGTAGGTGTTGCGCAGGCCCTCGTGTTCGCGTTCGTTGCCGCTCGCCTGAAGCTGTTCGAGCTTGCGTTCGACCGCATCGGCACTGAACACGCTGCGCATCCGGGCGATGGGCAGTCCGAGGGTGGGGGAAGCGACCAGGCTGCTAGAGCTCATTCGGTTCTCCTGGAGGTTCGAAGGACAGCTTCATTCAAGCACAAGACGTGCCACTGCTCAACGTCGGAAAAGCCCTGTGGTTGCCACTCACCGTGAAGGATCGCACCCCGCAAAGCACAAAGCCACCCGAAGGTGGCTTTGCGAGGGGCTTGGCAGGTCAGGCCTGGCCGGAGATGGTTTTCTGCAGTTCGCCCGACTCGTACATCTCCATCATGATGTCCGAGCCACCGATGAATTCGCCCTTGACGTAGAGCTGGGGGATGGTGGGCCAGTTGCTGTATTCCTTGATGCCCTGGCGGATGCCGTCGTCTTCCAGCACGTTGACGGTCTTGAGCGCCTTGGTGTCCACGCCGCAGGCCTTGAGGATCTGGATCGCGCGGCCGGAGAAGCCGCACATGGGGAAACTGGCGCTGCCCTTCATGAACAGCACGATGTCGTTGGATTTGACCAGTTGGTCGATCTGGGTTTGCACGTCGCTCATGGGCTTGTCCTGTGTCGGTTCGTTGAGGGCGCCGGAAGCTGCCGGCCGATGGTGGATTATCGCAAGCCGGGCCAGCGGCCGCCGCTGCAGCGTTCAATGCCCGCCAGATCGGTCCGGCTGCAGACTTCTTCGAACCCCTGGGTGCCCAGCAGTTCCCGCACGGCGGCGGCCTGGTCGTGGCCATGCTCGAGCAGCAGCCAGCCACCGGGGCGCAGCGCGCCGGGGGCCTGCGCCACGATCTGGCGGATGTCGTCCAGTCCGTCGGGGCCGGCGGTCAGGGCGGTGAGGGGTTCGTGGCTGAGGGCGACCAGGTGGTGGTCGCCTTCGGCGATATAGGGAGGGTTGCTGGCGATCACATCAAAGCGCTCGCCCGGCACCGCCGCCAGCCAGGCGCCTTGGGCGAAGCGCACCGGCAGGTTCAGCCGTTGGGCATTGGCCTGCGCGACCGCCAGGGCGTCGGCGCTGGCGTCGGTGGCGCTGATCTGTGCGTCCGGGCGGCGGGCGGCGACCGTCAGCGCGATGGCGCCGCTGCCGGTGCCCAGGTCCAGCAGGCGGGGAGGTTCGGCACCACCGGGCTTTGGCAGTGCGTCCAGGGCCCAGTCCACCAGCACCTCGGTGTCCGGGCGCGGCACCAGCACGCGGGCATCGACCTGCAGCGTGAGGCCACCGAATTCCTTTTCGCCCAACAGGTAGGCCACCGGCTCGCCCGCCCGGCGGCGCTGCTGCAGCGCCTGCCAGCGAGCCGCCGCTTCCGGTGGCAGCGGGTCGCTGTCGTGCGCGATCAGCCAGGCCCTGTCGTGCGGCGAACGGCCCAGGGCGTGCAGCAGCAGCATCTGTGCATCCAGCCGGTCCAGGCTGGCGGTGGCGGCCTGCCGCAGGGCGTCTTGCAGCGTGTTCATCGGCTGTTCTGCTGTTCCAGGTCGGCCAGCAGCTCGGCACCACGCGCCACCTGCAGCGCGTGGATCACGTCGCCCAGGTCGCCCTCCATCACCTGCAGCAGCTTGTAGAGCGTGAGGTTGATGCGGTGGTCGGTCAGCCGACCCTGCGGGAAGTTGTAGGTGCGGATGCGGTCGCTGCGGTCGCCGCTGCCGACCAGGCCCTTGCGGGTGGCGGCTTCCTTGGCCGCTCGCTCGCTGCGTTCCTTTTCCTGGATGCGCGCCTGCAGCACCTGCAGCGCCTTGGCCTTGTTGCTGTGCTGGCTGCGGCCGTCCTGGCATTCGGCCACGATGCCGGTGGGCAGGTGCACCACGCGCACGGCCGAGTCGGTCTTGTTGATGTGCTGGCCGCCGGCGCCGCTGGCGCGGAAGGTGTCGATGCGCAGGTCGGCCGGATTGAGCTTGACCGCCTCGGCCTCGTCGGGCTCGGGCATCACGGCCACGGTGGCGGCGCTGGTGTGGATACGGCCCTGGGTTTCGGTCGCGGGCACGCGCTGCACGCGGTGGCCGCCGGACTCGAAGCGCAGCTGGCCGTAGACGCTGGCGCCTGGGCCGCGTCCGGCGATGCGCAGCACCACCTCCTTGTAGCCGCCGAGTTCGCTGGGCGACTCGCTCACGATCTCGGTGGTCCAGCCCTGGCTGTCGGCGTAGCGGGTGTACATGCGGGCCAGGTCGCCCGCGAACAGGGCCGACTCGTCGCCGCCGGTGCCGGCACGGATTTCCACGAAGGCCGGGCGTTCATCGTCCGGGTCCCTGGGCAGCAGCAGGTGCTGCAACTCCTGGTCCAGGCGTTCGAGGTCGGCTTGGGCCGCCTCAATCTCTTCCTGTGCCATCTCGGCCATGTCGGGGTCGGCCAGCATCTCCTGCGCCGCAGCCAGATCGGCCTCGCGCTGCTGGTGGCGGTCGAAGGCCTCGACGATGACGGAGGCGTCGGCGTGTTCGCGGCTGAGGGTGCGGAAGCGCTCGAGGTCGCTCACCACATCGGGAGCGGAGAGCAGGGCGTCCAGCTCGTGCAGGCGGGCTTTCTGGCGCAGCAGGGTGTCGCGGACGAAGGGTTTCATGCGGGAACGGACAAGAAGCGACGGCGGCAAGGGGCGCACGGGGCCGGCGGACCGTGCAGGGCGCCCGAGGGCGCCGGGCGGCGTCGCTAGGACTTTTCGCGCAGGAACAGGCGCGAGACGGTCTGCGCCGTCGCGGCGCGGGTCTCGGCGTCGCCGGCGTGCAGCTCGGCCAGGGTGCCGTGCAGCATCTTCTGCGTCAGTCCCTTGGACAGGGCTTCGAGCACGTTCTCGACCGGCTCGCCCTTGGCCAGCAGCTTCTTCGCACGGGCCAGTTCGGCGGCGCGCCAGGCGTCGGCCTGGGCGTTGATCTGCTGGATCAGCGGCACCACGCCGCCCTTGGCCGGGTCGCGCTGGTCGAGCCAGTGCATGAAGCTGAGCACGCCTGCGTCGATGATGGCCTCGGCCTGGGCCACGGCCGCCTGGCGGTTTTCCTTGCCGGTCTGCACCACGCTGGCCAGATCGTCCACGGTGTAGAGGTACACGTCGGACAGGCCCTTGACCTCGATCTCGATGTCGCGCGGCACGGCCAGGTCGACCATGAACATGGGGCGGTGCTTGCGCTTCTTCAGCGCGCGTTCGACCGCGCCCAGGCCGATGATGGGCAGGGTGCTGGCGGTGCAGCTGACCACGGCGTCGAACTCGTGCAGGCGCTCGGGAATGTCGGCCAGGCGCATGACCTGGGCGCCGAAGCGGCTGGCCAAGGTCTCGCCGCGTTCGAGCGTGCGGTTGGCAATGGCCATGCTTTTGGGTGTCTTGGCCGCGAAGTGCGTGGCGGCCAGCTCGATCATCTCGCCGGCGCCGACGAACAGCACCTTGATGTCCTTCAGGTCTTCGAACAGCTGGCTGGCCAGGCGCACGGCGGCGGCGGTCATGCTGATCGAATGGGCACCGATCTCGGTGGAGGTGCGCACCTGCTTGGCCACTGCGAAGGAGCGCTGGAACAGCTGGTGCAACGTGGTGCCCAGGGCTCCGGCCTCGTCGGCGGCACGCACCGCGTCCTTCATCTGTCCCAGGATCTGGGCCTCGCCCAGCACCATGCTGTCCAGGCCGCTGGCGACGCGGAAGGCGTGGCGCGCGGCCTCGCCTTCGCGCAGGATGTAGGCGTGGTCTTTCAGCACATGGGTGCTGACACCACCGGTCTGTGCGAGCCATTCCAGCGTGGGCTCCACGGCCGACTGTTCGCCCGCGGCGTACAGCTCGGTGCGGTTGCAGGTGGACAGCAGCGTGGCCTCGGGCTGACGCGCCAGACTGCTGCGGTAGCCGTGCAGCGTGGGCTGGATCTGGTCGAGCGCGAACGCGAAACGGCCCCGCAAATCAAGCGGAGCCGTGTGGTGGTTGATGCCGAGCGCCCAGACAGACATGGCCGCGATTATAAAATTCGCCGCCTCTGCCCGGACGGATTTCACCACCCATGTCGTTTCTGGCCCTGATCGGGCACCTTGCCAACTTCATCGCCCCGGCCATCGGGGTGGCCTTGTTGCTGTGGGGCATGCCCCGGATCTGGCCGAAGGCGCGGGCGGGGCGGTGGGGCGCCCGCCACGAACTGATGGCGCTCTGCGCGCTGGGGGTGGCGGTGTTGCTGGCCGGGCTGGTCCTCTTCGGCAGGGACGGCAAGATGCTCAGCTACACCGCGCTGGTGCTGGCCCAGGGTTCGCTGGGCTGGTGGCTGCGCAGGCGCTGACCAGGCGCCACCCGGTCAGTCGGGCGCGAACAGGTCGACCCGGTCGGTGATCAGGCCGTCGATGCCCAGTCCCCAGAGCCGTTCGGCTTCCTGCGGCTCGTTCACCGTGTAGGCCAGGGCGCGCATCTGGCGGCCGTGCACGGTGGCCATCACCTCGGAAGTCCAGAGCACCTGGTCGCAGACGACGGCCACGCAGCCCATCCGCTGCGCCATCTCCAGCCAGCCGTCCCACAGGGTCTCCAGCAGCAGTCCTCTGGGCAGCTCGGGTGCGCTTTCGACGGCGCCAGCCAGCGCCTGCGGCTGGAACGAGGTCAGCAGCGGCGGGATGGGGGCGTCCGCCCATAGACGGGCTGCTTCCCGCGCGACGACCCGCCCGGTTTCTTCCTCCAGCCCCGGTGTGGGCTTGATTTCTATGTTGAGCAGGAAGGCATTGGCGCGGCAGAACCGCGCCACGCCCTCCAGCGTGGGCAGGCGCTCGCCCGCGTACTGGCGCGAGTGCCAGCTGCCTGCATCGAGCAGGCTCAGTTCCGCCCAGGGCTGGTGGCCGGCGATCCCTTGGCCGTCGGTGGTCCGGTCCAGCGTGTCGTCGTGCAGCAGAAAGACCTGGCCATCGGCGCTGAGCTTGGCGTCGCACTCGGCCATGCGGTAGCCATGCTGCGCGCCCAGGCGGAACGCGGCCAAGGTGTTTTCCGGGGCCAGCTTGCCGGCGCCGCGGTGGGCGATCCAGCGCGGGTAGGGCCAGGGTGTGGGGGTGTCCTTCACAGGCGTGCTCCAGTCTGCTGGTCGAACCAGTGCAGCCGGTCCTCGCGCGGGCGCGCCACCACCGTGCTGCCGACTTCGGGGGCGCCCTGGTCCTCGTGGGTGCGGATGATCAGCGCCTCGTCGCCCAGGCGGGCGTGGATCAGTCGCTCGGCACCGAGCAATTCCACCGTCTCCACCTGCAGGCTCCAGCCTTCCTGCGCGAGATCGATGTGTTCGGGGCGGATGCCCATGGTGCAGCCCAGCCGCCCCCCAGGCGCGTTGTTCAGCAGGTTCATCGGGGGCGATCCCATGAAGCTGGCGACGAAGGTGGTGGCGGGGCGGGAGTAGACCTCTTCGGGCGTGCCGAACTGCTCCATGCGGCCGGCGTTCATCACGATCATGCGCTGGGCCAGCGTCATCGCCTCGACCTGGTCGTGGGTGACGAACAGCGAGGTGATGCCCAGCTCGCGGTGCAGCTTCTGGATCTCCAGCCGGGTCTGGGCGCGCAGCTTGGCGTCCAGGTTGGACAGCGGTTCATCGAACAGGAACACCTGGGGCTGGCGCACGATGGCGCGGCCCATGGCGACGCGCTGGCGCTGTCCGCCCGAGAGCTGGCGCGGCTTGCGGTCCAGCAGGTGGCCCAGCTCGAGGATGGCCGCGGCTTTGTCCACGCGCTGGCGGATCTCGGCGGCCGGCAGCTTCTTGATCTTCAGCCCGTAGGCCATGTTCTCGAACACGCTCATGTGCGGGTAGAGCGCGTAGTTCTGGAACACCATGGCGATGTCACGGTCGGCGGGTTCGAGCTGGTTGACCACGCGCTCGCCGATGCGGATCTCGCCACCGCTGATTTCTTCGAGCCCGGCCACCATGCGCAGCAGCGTCGACTTGCCGCAGCCCGAGGGGCCGACGATGACGATGAATTCACCGTCGGTGATCTCGGCGTTGACACCGTGGATCACCTGCAGCGACTGTTTTCCCTGGTGGTATTGCTTGACGACGTTTCGGAAGGAGAGGGAAGCCATGAGGGTGCTTATTTTTCGGTGTCGACCAGGCCCTTGACGAACCATTTCTGCATGAGGATGACGACCAGTGCCGGCGGAATCATGGCCAGCACGGCGGTGGCCATCACGATATTCCAGTCGGTGGCCGCGTCCCCACCGCTGATCATGCGTTTGATCCCGATGACGACCGGGTACATGTTTTCCTCGGTGGTCACCAGCAGTGGCCACAGATACTGGTTCCAGCCGTAGATGAACTGGATGACGAACAGGGCCGCGATCGAGGTCGCCGACAGCGGCATCAGCACGTCCTTGAAAAAGCGCATCGGGCCAGCGCCGTCTATGCGCGCGGCCTCGACCAGCTCGTCGGGCACGGTCAGAAAGAACTGGCGGAACAGGAAGGTGGCGGTGGCCGACGCAATCAGCGGCACGGTCAGGCCTGCGTAGGAATTGAGCATGCCCAGGTTGGCGACGACCGCGTAAGTCGGGCCGATGCGGACCTCCACCGGCAGCATCAAGGTGACGAAGATGCACCAGAAGAACAGCATGCGGAACGGGAACCGGAAGTAGACAATGGCGAAGGCCGAGAGCAGCGAGATCGCGATCTTGCCCACGGCGATCACCAGGGCGGTGATCAGGCTCACCATCATCATCCGGCCCACCGGGGCGTTGGAGGCCGCTCCCATGCCCGACCCTTGCAGCGCCGCAACGTAGTTTTCGATCAGGTGACTGCCTGGCAGCAGGGACATGGGGGCGTGGATGATCTCCTGAGCGGTCTGGGTCGATGCCACGAAGGTGAGGTAGAGCGGAAAGCAGACCACCGAGATGCCGAGGATCAGAACGGCGTGCGACAGAAAGGTCAGGCCAGGGCGGCGTTCGATCATGTCAGTACTGCACTTTCTTTTCGACGAAGCGGAACTGGATCACCGTCAGGGCGATCACGATCGCCATCAGCACGACCGACTGGGCGGCCGAGCCGCCCAGGTCCAGGGCCTTGAAGCCGTCGTAGTACACCTTGTAGACCAGGATCGCGGTGTCCTTGCCGGGACCGCCCTGGGTCGCCGCATCCACGATGGCGAAAGTGTCGAAGAAGGCATACACCACGTTGATCACGAACAGGAAGAAGGTGGTGGGCGAGAGCAGCGGGAACTGGATGGTCCAGAAGCGCCGCCAGGGGTGCGCACCGTCGATGGCGGCGGCCTCGATGAGCGATTTGGGAATGCTCTGCAGACCTGCTAGGAAGAACAGGAAGTTGTAGGAGATCTGCTTCCAGACGGCCGCCAGCACGATCAGGATCATGGCGTGGTTGCTGTTGAGCAGGCTGTTCCACTCGATGCCGAGGGCGCGCAGCGCGTGGGACACGACACCGATGGAGGGTGCGAGCATGAACAGCCAGAGCACACCGGCCACGGCGGGAGCCACCGCGTAGGGCCAGATCAGCAGGGTCCGGTAGATCAGCGTGGCCTTGACAACCCGGTCGGCAAACACGGCCAGCACAAGCGAGATGCCGATGCCCAGCCCGGCCACCAGCACCGAAAAGATGGCCGTGGTCTTGAACGATGCCAGGTAGGTGTCGTCCTCGAGCAGGTTGGCGAAGTTCTGCAGGCCGACCCACTCCGTCGAAGTCCCGAAGGCATCGGATTGCTGGAACGATTGCAGCAAGGCCTGGCCGGCCGGCCAGAAGAAGAACACGAGAATGACCGAGACCTGGGGCGCGAGCAGTACCCACGGCAGCCAGCGGGAGCGGAAAACGACGCGTTTTTCTGAGGCCATTCGGGTTGTCGGACGAGGTGGACTGGATCAGGCAGGCGATGCCGCACAACGGCGGCCAGCGGCGGCACTGCCATGCCGTCCGCGGGCTCGCCGAGCTTGCGCTTATTTGTTGGCGGCCTCGAAGCGCACCAGCAGCTCGTTGCCGCGCTTGACGGCGCTGTCCAGGGCTTCCTTGGCGGTCTTCTTGCCCGCCCACACCTGCTCGAGTTCCTCGTCCTCGATCGCGCGGATCTGCACGAAGTTGCCCAGTCGGATGCCGCGCGACTTGTCGGTGGTTTTGCGGATCATCTGGTTCACCGCCACGTCGGTTCCGGGGTTCTGCTTGTAGAAACCGGACTTCTCGGTGGCTTCGAAGGAGGCCATGGTGATGGGCAGATAGCCGGTGCGCTGGTGGCTCTTGGCCTGGATCTCGGCGTTCGTCAGGTAGTTGAAGAAGGCGGCCACGCCTTTGTACTCGTCCGGCTTCTTGCCCGCCATCACCCACAGCGAAGCGCCGCCGATCACGGTGTTCTGCGGGGCACCCGCGACGTCCGGGTAGTAAGGCAGAGGGGCAATGCCGAAGTCGAACTTGGCGTTCTTCTTGATGGTGGCGTAGGTCGATGAAGACGCGGTGGCCATCGCGCATTCACCCGAATAGAACGGCGCATCCGCCGCATTGCCGCGGCCGCGGTAGACGAACAGGCCCTGTTTGGCCATGTTGGCCAGGTTCTCGATGTGGCGCACATGCAGCGGACTGTTGAAGTTCAGGCGTGCGCTGGTGCCACCGAATCCGTTGCCCTTGGTGGCGAACTCGGTGTTGTGCCAGGTCGAGAAGCTTTCCAGCTGCGTCCAGCCCTGCCAGCTGGTGGTGAACGGGCAGCTGACGCCGGCGGCTTTGAGCTTGGCTGCGGCCAGCACCACTTCGGGCCAGGTCTGAGGCGGCTTCTCCGGGTCGAGGCCGGCCTTGCGGAAGGCATCCTTGTTGTAGTTGAAGACCGTCGTGGAACTGTTCAGCGGAAAGCTGAGCATTTGGCCGTTGGGCGCGGTGTAGTAGCCGACGACGGCCGGGATGTAGGCCTGGGGGTTGAACTTGTAGCCCGCGTCGGCCAGCACCTTGCCCACGGGCACGATCGCGCTCTTGGCTGCCATCATCGTGGCCGTGCCCACTTCATAGACCTGCAGGATGTGGGGCGCATTGCCGGCCCGGAAGGCGGCCACGGCGGCCGGCATGGTTTCGTCGTAGGTCCCCTTGTAGGTGGGGATCACCTTGTAGTCTTTCTGGCTGGCATTGAAACCATTGGCCAGGTCCGTGACCCAGTCGTTCAGGCCGCCGGTCATCGAATGCCACCACTGGATTTCAGTCTGTGCCTGGGCGTTGCTGCCGAAGCCGAACACAAGCAGCGCGGCGGTGAGTGTGGAGAGATGTTGGCGCATGGGCATGGTGGGTCTCCTGTAGGTTGGGAACGGTTTCGATGACACAAAAAAAGCCAGCCTAGGCAACGAATGTGACCAAGGCATTGCAGCTTTCTTTCCGAAAGGTGACAACAAGGGCTTTCCATGAGACGGTGTCGCGCATGTTGCGCTGCGGTACCATCCTTGGCTCAGCTCCGTTTGCTGGCCCATTTCCCTCATGAACGCCCCCACGCCGCTTCCGCTTCTGGAAACCGCTGCAGACGAATCACCCCGTTTGCGCGAGATCCCCTACAACTACACGTCGTTCTCGGATCGTGAAATCGTGATGCGGTTGTTGGGCTCCCGGGCCTGGGCGCTGCTGGACGAACTGCGCGGCGAGCGGCGCACCGGCCGCTCTGCCCGCATGCTGTACGAGGTGCTGGGCGACATCTGGGTCGTGCAGCGCAACCCCTACCTGCAGGACGACCTGCTCGACAACCCCAAGCGCCGCTCGGCGCTCGTTGATGCCCTGCACCACCGTCTGGGCGAGGTGCAGAAGCGCCGCACGCCGCAGGACGACCCGGGGCGTGACGAGTCGGTGGGTCAGCTGCTGGCCGCAGCCAGGGCCGCAGTCGAGTCGTTTGCCCTCTCTTTTGAAGAGATGGCCGAACTGCGCCAGCGCACGAACAAGGTGCTGCGCAAGCTGACCGCCAAGGACAACATCAAGTTTGACGGCCTCTCGCGCGTGTCGCACGTTACCGACGCGACCGACTGGCGCGTGGAGTACCCCTTCGTCGTGCTCACGCCCGACACAGAGGCCGAGATGGCGCACCTGGTCAAGGGCTGTGTCGAGCTGGGCCTGACCATCATCCCGCGCGGGGGCGGCACCGGCTACACCGGGGGCGCCATCCCGCTGACCTGGAAGAGCGTGGTCATCAACACCGAGAAGCTCGAAGCCATGACCGAGGTCGAGCATGTCTCGATTCCGGGTCATGTGCAACCCGTGGCCACGGTGTGGACCGAGGCCGGTGTGGTCACCCAGCGCGTGGCCGATGCGGCCGAACGCGCCGGCTATGTGTTTGCGGTGGACCCGACCTCGGCCGAGGCCTCCTGCGTGGGCGGCAACATCGCCATGAACGCCGGTGGCAAGAAGGCCGTGCTCTGGGGCACGGCACTGGACAATCTGGTGAGCTGGCGCATGGTGACGCCGCAGGCCGAGTGGCTCGAGGTGACTCGCCTGGACCACAACCTGGGCAAGATCCACGACGCCGAGGTCGCGACCTTCGAACTCAAGTACTTCGCCGCCGACGGCAAGACACCGCTGCGCACCGAACAGCTGGCCATTCCGGGCCGGACCTTCCGCAAGGAAGGCTTGGGCAAGGATGTGACCGACAAGTTCCTCAGCGGCCTGCCGGGCATCCAGAAGGAAGGCTGCGACGGCCTGATCACCAGCGGCCGCTGGGTGGTGCACCGCATGCCCGAGCACACACGCACCGTGTGCCTGGAGTTCTTCGGCAACCCCAAGGATGGCGTGCCCTCGATCGTCGAGATCAAGGACTTCATGTTTGCCGAGCAGAAGCGCAGCGGCACCCTGCTGGCCGGCCTGGAGCATCTGGACGACCGCTACCTCAAGGCCGTGGGTTACGCGACCAAGAGCAAGCGCGGCACCCTGCCCAAGATGGTCCTGATCGGCGACATCGTGGGTGACGACGCTGATGCCGTGGCGCGCGCCACCAGCGAGGTGATCCGCCTGGCCAACGGCCGCAGCGGCGAGGGTTTCATCGCCATCAGCTATGAAGCGCGCAAGAAGTTCTGGCTCGACCGCAAGCGCACCGCGGCCATCAGCAAGCACACCAACGCCTTCAAGATCAACGAAGACGTGGTGATCCCGCTGCCGCGCATGGGCGAGTACACCCTGGGCATCGAGCGCATCAACATCGAGCTCTCGCTGCGCAACAAGCTCAAGCTGTGCGATGCGCTGGAGGCCTTCTTTGCCCGGGGCAGCCTGCCGCTGGGCAAGACCGACGACGCCAACGACCTGCCCAACGCCGAGCTGCTGGAAGACCGCGTGCAGCAGGCGCTGGCGATGGTGCGCGAGGTGCGCGACCTGTGGGCTGGCTGGCTGCGCGACGTCGACACATTGTTCCCTCAGCTGCAGGACCACTCGCTGCGCGCGAGCTGGAAGACGCAGATCCGCACCCCGCTTCAGCAGATCTTCAGCGGCGCGGCTTTCGGCCCCATCCTGGCGGAGTGCAATGCCATCCACAAGCGTGTGCTCAAGGGTCGCGTC
Source organism: Hydrogenophaga sp. H7 (assembly GCF_002025745.1). Lineage (NCBI taxonomy): Bacteria > Pseudomonadati > Pseudomonadota > Betaproteobacteria > Burkholderiales > Comamonadaceae > Hydrogenophaga > Hydrogenophaga sp. H7. The sequence goes on from NZ_MCIC01000017.1 coordinate 366,768, forward strand.
TGGGTGGCGCTGCACATGCACGCCGGCGACGGCAACGTGCACACCAACATCCCGGTCAACAGCGACGACTACGAAATGCTGCAGACCGCACACGAGGCGGTGGCCCGCATCATGGTGCTGGCGCGCAGCCTGGACGGCGTGATTTCGGGTGAGCACGGCATCGGCATCACCAAGCTCGAATTCCTGACCGACGACGAGCTGAGCCCGTTCGCCGAATACAAGGCCAAGGTCGATCCCGAGGGTCGCTTCAACAAGGGCAAGCTGCTGCGGGGCGGCGCACACCAGGCGCTGGTGGAACGCGATGCGAGCGTGCGCCAGGCCGATCTGGCCAATGCCTATACGCCCTCGTTCGGCCTGATGGGCCACGAGTCGCTGATCATGCAGCAGAGCGACATCGGCGCGATCGCCGATTCGGTCAAGGACTGCCTGCGCTGCGGCAAGTGCAAGCCGGTCTGCGCCACCCACGTGCCGCGCGCCAACCTGCTCTACAGCCCGCGCAACAAGATCCTGGCGACCTCGCTGCTGATCGAGGCTTTCCTGTATGAAGAGCAGACGCGCCGCGGCATCAGCATCAAGCACTGGGAAGAGTTCGAAGACGTGGCCGACCACTGCACGGTGTGCCACAAGTGCTACACGCCCTGTCCGGTGAAGATCGACTTCGGCGACGTGTCGATGAACATGCGCAACCTGCTGCGCAAGATGGGCCAGAAGAGCTGGAGGCCGGGCAACGCGGCGGCCATGTTCTTCCTCAACGCCACCAACCCCGAGACCATCAAGTTCATGCGCTCGGCCATGGTGGACGTGGGTTTCAAGGCCCAGCGCCTGGCCAACAACCTGCTCAAGCCCGCCGCACGGGCGCAGACCAATGCGCCGCCGGCCAGTCTGGGGCCAGCGCCGGTCAAGGAGCAGGTGATCCACTTCATCAACAAGAAGATGCCGGGTGGCCTGCCCAAGAAGACGGCGCGCGCGCTGCTGGACATCGAGGACAAGGACTACGTTCCGATCATTCGCAACCCGCAAGGCACGACCAGCGAGACCGAGGCGGTGTTTTACTTTCCGGGTTGTGGTTCGGAGCGCCTGTTCAGCCAGGTCGGCCTGGCGACCCAGGCCATGCTGTGGCATGCGGGCGTGCAGACCGTGCTGCCGCCGGGTTATCTGTGCTGCGGCTACCCGCAGCGCGGCTCGGGCCAGTACGACAAGGCCGAGAAGATGATCACCGACAACCGGGTGCTGTTCCACCGTGTGGCCAACACGCTGAATTACCTGGACATCAAGACGGTGGTGGTCTCCTGCGGCACGTGCTACGACCAGCTGCAGGGCTACAAGTTTGAGGAAATTTTCCCCGGCTGCCGCATCATCGACATCCACGAGTACCTGCTGGAGAAGGGCATTACCTTGCCGGCCGGGCAGGGGGGCTACCTGTACCACGAGCCCTGCCACAACCCGATGAAGCTCCAGGATTCCCTGAAGACCGTCAAGGCACTGGTGGGCGATGGCGTGATCAAGAGCGAGCGCTGCTGCGGTGAGAGCGGCACGCTGGGCGTGAGCCGCCCCGACATCTCGACCCAGGTGCGCTTCCGAAAAGAAGAGGAAATCCGAAAGGGTGAAGCGGCTCTGCGCGCGGCGGGTACGGTGGGCGAAAAAACCAACGTCAAGATGCTCACGTCCTGCCCCAGCTGCCTCCAGGGGCTGTCCCGCTACACCGACGACCTGCAGAACGGCCTGCTGGAGGCCGACTACATCGTGGTCGAAATGGCGCGCCAGATCCTGGGCGAGAACTGGTTGCCCGAATACGTCGAGAAAGCGAACCAGGGCGGTATCGAGCGCGTGCTGGTCTGAACACATTGGAGGCCCCCATGGCTGGACTCAACAAGGACACCCCGACGCCGCAGGACATCACCGTGCACAGCGCCTCGCGCGTGCTGGAGGTGGCGTTTTCCGACGGTGCGCACTTCCGCATCCCGTTCGAGTTGATGCGCGTCTACTCGCCTTCGGCCGAGGTGCAGGGCCACGGGCCTGGACAGGAAACGCTGCAGACCGGCAAGCGCGATGTGACCCTGGTGGCGCTGGAGCCGGTGGGCAACTACGCGGTGCAGCCTACCTTCTCGGATGGCCATGATTCCGGCATCTACGCCTGGGATTACCTGTATTTCCTGGGATCGCAACAGGAACAACTCTGGAACGATTACCACCAGCGGCTTCAGGCCGCAGGGGTGGACCGCGATGCACCGATGCCGGAAAAGGGCGGACACGCCTGCGGCAGCCACTGACCCGACGGAGACCCATTCCATGGCCACGACCCATTTCGGCTTCCAGACCGTCGACGAACAGGAGAAGGCGAAACACGTGCGCAGCGTGTTCGATTCGGTCGCGCCCAAGTACGACGTGATGAACGACCTCATGTCGGCTGGCCTGCACCGCATCTGGAAGCGCTACACCATCACCGTGGCCAACCCGCAACCGGGCCAGCAGGTGCTGGACATCGCGGGCGGCACCGGCGACCTCTCGCGTGCATTTGCCCGGCGCGTGGGCCCGACCGGCCGGGTGGTGCACACCGACATCAACGAGGCCATGTTGCGCGAAGGCCGCAACCGACTTCTCGACGAAGGCCTGGTGCTGCCGACCATGGTCTGCGACGCCGAGAAGCTGCCATTTGCCGACAACAGCTTCGATCTGGTGTCCGTGGCCTTCGGTTTGCGCAACATGACGCACAAGGAGCAGGCCCTGTCGGAGATGCGGCGCGTCCTCAAACCGGGGGGCAAGCTACTGGTGTTGGAGTTTTCCCGCGTCGCCAAGCCACTGGAAAAGGCTTATGACTGGTATTCGTTCAACGTGTTGCCGAAGCTGGGTCAGATGGTGGCGGGCGATGCCCACAGCTACCAGTACCTGGCGGAGTCGATCCGCATGCATCCCGGGCAGGAGGAACTGCGCCAGCTGATGAAGTCGGTGGGCTTCGGTCATGTGGACGTGCACAACCTCAGCGCGGGGGTGGTGGCACTCCACGTCGGTATCAAGTGTTGATGACGGGGACAAAAGGAGGACAGCGTCATGGAAGCTCGGTGGTGGTCGGATTTGCTGGGGGGGCGCCGTGCGCAGCGCAAGACGCTGCGCCGCAACGAGTCCACGACTGGAGCGCCCGGCCTGCTGGCAGGGGTGGGGCCGGACGGCGCGGTGTCGGCGCCCCGGGGATACAGCCCCAAGAACGTGGGCAACGACGCGTCGGCAAGGCCCTGGGAATCTCTGGCGGATGCCCCGCGTCCGCCCGAACCGGCTGGCCAGAATGCCGGAGGGTTTGATGCCGAAAGCTTCCTGCGGGCGTCCAAGACGAACTTCGTGAATCTCCAGGACGCCTGGGACCGCTCCGACATTGCCAGCCTGCGCGCCATGATGACCGGCGGCATGCTGGCCGAGATCCAGACCCAGCTGGCCGAGCGCGAGCGCGCCGGTGCCGCCCCGAACAAGACCGAGGTGGTCATGCTGGAAGCGCAGTTGCTCGGTCTGGAGGAGCAGGACGAAGCCTACCTGGCGAGCGTCGAGTTCTCCGGTCTGATCCGCGAGGACCCGTCGGCTGGCCCGAACCCGTTCCGGGAGATCTGGAACATCACCCGCCCCAAGTCCGGGGATGCTGGCTGGCTGGTGGCCGGGGTGCAGGCGCTGCGGTAAAAGGCGGCACGGTTATCCGTCAGAATCGGGGGATCATGAACAGTGAATTCCCCAACCATTCGACCAGTTCCCGTTCTCCTTTGGGCATGCTCCAGTCCCTGCTGGGCAGTGTCCGGCCGCCGGAATGGGTGGTGGACGAGGTCCAGAACCGGGTGGTGCTGTTCCTCAACCACGTCCTGATGCAGGAACCCCAGGCGCAGCAGCGTCTGCGCCGCCAGTTGGGCAAGCCGGTGCGCGTGGCCTGGGGCGACTTCCACCTCACGCTCGCCCCCACCGCCGCCGGCCTGCTGGAGCGGCCGGCTGGCGACCGGCAACCCGAACTGCACGTGACCGTGACCCAGACCTCGCCTTTCGCCCTGGCCCAGCAGGTGCTGGGCGGCGAGCGACCGAATGTCGACATCCAGGGCGATGTGCAGCTGGCGGCCGAGGTGGCCTGGCTGGTGGACAACGTGCGCTGGGACGTCGAGGAAGACCTGTCGCGGCTGGTCGGTGACGCCGCTGCGCACACTCTGGTGGGTGGCGCCAAGTCGGCGGTGGCCGGCATCAAGGCATTCGTCGGTCGCCGTTCGCCGACCGAACCGGGTCACAGCGACGGACGCTCGGCATGACGCGGTTGTTCCGCGGCCTGTTCATCGTCTGGGTGGTGCTGCGCCACGGCCTGGACGAGCTGGTGTTGTCCAGTTTCCAGCGGCCAGGCATCCGGCTGCTGACGCGCATTGTGTCGGTTGGTCGCAACCTGGATGCCCCGCGCGGCCAGCGCCTGCGCGAGGCGCTGGAGCGCCTGGGGCCCATCTTCGTCAAGTTCGGTCAGGTGCTCTCGACCCGGCGCGACCTGTTGCCGTCCGACATCGCCGACGAACTGGCGCGCTTGCAGGACCGGGTGCCGCCGTTCGACAGTGCCATCGCCGTGGCCACCATCGAAAGGGCTTTTGGCAAGCCGCTGGACGAGGTGTTCGGCCATTTCGATCGCACGCCGGTGGCCAGCGCCTCGATTGCCCAGGTGCACTTCGCCACGCTTCGCGATGGGCGTCACGGCGGGCGCGAGGTGGCGGTGAAGGTGCTGCGGCCCAACATGCTGCCGGTGATCGAGAAAGACCTGAGCCTGATGCGCATGATGGCCGGCTGGGTCGAAAAGCTCTCGGCCGATGGCAAGCGGCTCAAGCCGCTGGAGGTGGTCGCAGAGTTCGACAAGTACCTGCACGACGAGCTGGACCTGCTGCGGGAAGCCGCCAACGCGGCCCAGCTGCGCCGCAACATGGCGGGCCTCAATCTGGTGCTGATTCCGGAGATGTTCTGGGACTACTGCCACACCGAGGTGATGGTGATGGAGCGCATGCATGGGGTGCCCATCAACCGGGTGGACGAGCTGCGCCAGAAAGGCGTGGACATACCCAAGCTGGCGCGCGATGGTGTGACCATCTTCTTCACCCAGGTGTTCCGCGACGGGTTTTTCCACGCTGACATGCACCCGGGCAACATCCAGGTCAGTGTCGATCCGGCCACCTTCGGTCGTTACATCTCGCTCGATTTCGGCATCGTCGGCACGCTGACCGAGTTCGACAAGGAATACCTGGCGCAGAACTTCACTGCCTTCTTCCGGCGCGACTACAAGCGCGTGGCCGAGCTGCACATCGAAAGCGGCTGGGTGCCGCCTGACACCCGGGTGGACGAGCTGGAGTCGGCCATCCGGGCGGTGTGCGAACCGTACTTCGACCGGCCGCTCAAGGAGATCTCGCTGGGCATGGTGCTGATGCGCCTGTTCCAGACCTCACGCCGCTTCCATGTCGAAATCCAGCCTCAGCTGGTGCTGCTGCAGAAGACCCTGCTCAACATCGAGGGTCTGGGCCGCGATCTGGACCCCGAACTGGATCTGTGGAACACCGCCAAGCCCTTCCTGGAGAAGTGGATGCTGGAGCAGGTGGGGCCGCAGAAGCTGCTGCAGCAGCTCAAGGCCGAGGCGCCGCAGTACGCCAAGCTGCTGCCGGCGCTGCCGCGCCTGCTGCAGGACTACCTGCAGCACCGGCCGCACCAGCTGAGGGCCGAACTGGACGAACTCATGGCGGAGCAGCGGCGGACCAACCGCCTGCTGCAGTACATCATCTACGGCGGGATCGGCTTCGTGCTGGGGCTGATCGTCACCCAGGTGATGCTGCGCATCCGCCTTTGGTGAGGGGTCGACCGGCGGGCTGCCCTTGAAGGCGCGGGTGGGGTGCCCCACCTATAATGACGGGTTTTGTTCAACTTCCCGGCGCCCCGCCGTGTTTGCACCGCTGCGGTGCATTTCGGGCCCTTTGGGCTGTGGTCGCCGGGCCATTCCACCGTTCACGCCATGCCGATCTATGCCTACAAGTGCGAGTCCTGCGGCCATGCCAAGGACGTCCTGCAGAAAATCTCCGACGCGCCGCTGACGGAATGCCCGGCCTGCGGTGCCGCCACGTTCAGCAAACAGCTGACCGCCGCCGGTTTCCAGCTCAAGGGTTCGGGCTGGTACGCGACCGACTTCAAGGGCGGCTCAGGTGGCACGGCCGCCGCGGCCACCGGTACGGCAGCCGCTTCCTCGACCGACTCGAAACCGGCTGAAACGGCCAGCGCCGCACCAGCCGCCGCCTGTGGCGGCTCCTGCGCCTGCCACTGATCGAAACGGAAAGACCTTCCCTGTGGCCAACCTGCGCAAGTGGCTGTTCTCGGGCCTGCTGGTCCTGGTGCCCCTGATCATCACCCTCTGGGTGCTGGACTGGGTGGTGTCCACGCTCGACCAGACCTTGCGCATCCTGCCCGGCGCCTGGCAGCCGGACCAGCTGTTCGGCTTTCATGTGCCCGGCCTGGGCGTGATCTTTGCACTGGTGGTGGTGCTTTCCATCGGCGCCCTGGCGTCCAACATCATCGGCCACCAGTTGGTGAATTGGTGGCACGCCCTGCTGCACCGCATCCCGGTGGTGCGCTCCATCTACTCGGGCGTCAAGCAGGTCTCCGACACCCTGTTTTCCGAGAAGGGCAATGCCTTCCGCAAGGCCCTGCTGGTGCAGTGGCCGCAGGAGGGCATGTGGACCATCGCTTTCCTGACGGGCACGCCCCAGGGCGAGGTGCTGCAGCAGCTGCGCACCAAGCCGGGCAGTGCCGCCGACGAAGACTTCGTCAGCGTCTACGTGCCCACCACCCCCAACCCCACGGGCGGCTACTTCGTCATGGTGCGTGCGCGCGACTGCGTGGAGTTGCAGATGTCGGTGGACGAAGCGCTGACCTACATCGTCTCCATGGGTGTGATCGTGCCCGGTGGACCCAAGAACCCCAACCTCAAGGCGACCGCTTCCGCGACCGCCTGATACCCGGGGCTGCCGCTGTGCAGCCCGCCTGCTGAAAGAAGAACCGATATGGCCATGCGTTCCCACTATTGCGGTCTGGTGACCGAAGCCCTGCTGGGGCAAACCGTGCAACTCTGCGGCTGGGTGAACCGCCGCCGCGACCATGGCGGTGTGATCTTCATCGACCTGCGCGACCGCGAAGGCTATGTGCAGGTGGTGTGCGATCCGGACCGCCCGGACATGTTCAAGACTGCCGAGGATGTGCGCAACGAGTTCTGCGTGCAGGTCACCGGCCTGGTGCGTGCCCGCCCGGCCGGCACCACCAACGACAAGCTCAAGAGCGGCCAGATTGAGGTGCTGTGCCACGAACTGAAGGTGCTCAACCCCTCGGTCACGCCGCCGTTCCAGCTGGACGACGACAACCTGAGCGAGACCACGCGCCTGACGCACCGCGTGCTGGACCTGCGCCGCCCCTACATGCAGAACAACCTGATGCTGCGCTACCGCGTGGCCATGGAAGTGCGCAAGTTCCTGGACGCCAACGGCTTCATCGACATCGAAACCCCGATGCTGACCAAGAGCACGCCCGAAGGCGCGCGCGACTACCTGGTGCCCAGTCGCGTGCACGACGGCCACTTCTTCGCGCTGCCGCAAAGCCCTCAGCTGTTCAAGCAACTGCTGATGGTGGCCGGATTCGACCGCTACTACCAGATCACCAAGTGCTTCCGCGACGAGGACCTGCGCGCCGACCGCCAGCCCGAGTTCACCCAGATCGATATCGAGACCTCGTTCCTGACCGAGCAGGACATCCGCGACATGTTCCAGGGCATGATCAAGACGGTGTTCCAGAACGTGCTGAACGTGGATCTGGGCGAGTTCCCGGTCATGGCCTACGGCGAAGCCATGCACCGCTACGGTTCCGACAAGCCCGACCTGCGCGTGAAGATGGAGTTCACCGAGCTCACCGACGTGATGGCCGACGTGGACTTCAAGGTCTTCAGCGCGCCCGCCACCATGAAGAACGGCCGCGTGGTCGCCCTGTGCGTGCGCGGCGGCGCCGAGATGAGCCGCAGCGAGATCGACGCCTACACCGAGTTCGTCAAGATCTACGGCGCCAAGGGCCTGGCCTGGATCAAGGTCAACGAAGTGGCCAAGGGCAAGGACGGCCTGCAGTCGCCCATCGTCAAGAACCTGCACGACAAGGCGATTGCCGAGATCCTCTCGCGCACTGGTGCGCAGGACGGCGACATCATCTTCTTCGGCGCTGACAAGGCCAAGATCGTCAACGACGCCATCGGCGCGCTGCGCCTGAAGATCGGCCACAGCGAACTGGGCAAGAAGAACGGCCTGTTCGAGGACCGCTGGGCGCCGATGTGGGTGGTGGACTTCCCGATGTTCGAACACGATGAGGAAGAAGACCGCTGGACGGCCGTGCACCACCCCTTCACCGCACCCAAGGACGGCCACGAGGACTGGATGGTCACCGCGCCCGAGAAGTGCATCGCCAAAGGCTACGACATGGTGCTCAACGGCTGGGAAATCGGTGGCGGCTCGGTCCGCATCCACCGTGCCGATGTGCAGCAGAAGGTGTTCGACGCGCTGAAGATCACGCCCGAAGAGGCGCAGCTCAAGTTCGGCTTCCTGCTGGACGCGCTGCAGTACGGCGCCCCCCCGCACGGCGGCCTGGCCTTCGGCCTGGACCGCATCGTCACGCTGATGACCGGCGCCGAGTCGATCCGCGACGTGATCGCCTTCCCCAAGACCCAGCGCGCCCAGTGCCTGTTGACCCAGGCGCCCAGCCCGGTGGACGAGAAGCAGCTGCGCGAGCTGCACATCCGGCTGCGCAACCCGGACGCGGTCAAGCCGGCCTGAACAGGGCTTCGGCTAGGATGAAAGGGCGCCTGCGGGCGCCTTTTTTTGTGCCGCCTACCGAACCACCGTGCCGTCCTCTCCCCCCTACAAAATCCCCGAGTCGGTGCTGGTGGTGATCCACACCCCGGCGCTGGAGGTGTTGCTGATCGAGCGGGCCGAGTCGCCGGGTTTCTGGCAGTCGGTGACCGGGTCCAAGGATGCGTGGGACGAGCCGTTTGACGTCACGGCCGCGCGCGAGGTGGCCGAAGAAACCGGGCTGGATGTGTCCGCGCCAGGTCACCGGCTCAGCGACTGGGGCCTGCAGAACATCTACGAGATCTATCCGCAGTGGCGCCACCGGTATGCGCCCGGGGTGGTCCTGAACACCGAGCGGGTGTTCGGCCTGTGCGTGCCCGAGGCTCGGCCGGTGGTGCTCAACCCACGGGAGCACCGGGCGCAGGTGTGGCTGCCCCGGCTGGAGGCGGCGGACCGGTGCTTTTCATTCTCCAACGCGGAGGCCATCTTGCAGCTGCCACGCATCTTTCAAGCAGAAAGATAGGCTTTCTGCAACCTTCGGCTAGGCCTGATCTAGTGTTGTTTTGCCAAATCTTCGGGACGGCCGTCACAGCGCCCCCGCTGAACCTGCTGCGGCTGGAGGAAGACCTTTCGGCGGCGCCCGGCGTCTGGGTCAAGCCGCGCGAGCCGGTGGCGCAGCTGGGTGGTGGATGCCTGCATCGAAGAGGCGCAGGCGGGGCCACGTGGTGCGCGGCGCGCTGTTCCGGGTGCGCATCGAGGGCGAGGCCGAGTCGCTGGCCGTGGGGGTGTTCCGCAAGGTGGCATCTGTGCTGGTGCGGGAAGGCGGCTTCTAAGCCCCCAAGCTCCGCTGCTTGCGCGGGTTGCTGGCGTGCGATCATTCGTATATGAGCATCCTGCGAGTCGCGACCTACAACATCCACAAGGGCGTTCAGGGCCTGGGGCCAGTGCGCCGGCTGGAAATCCACAACCTGGCGCATGCGGTGGAGCAGTTCGACGCCGACATCGTCTGCCTGCAGGAGGTGCGGCGCCACCACCGCAAGCTGGAAAAGCACTTCACCCGCTGGCCCGACCTGGAGCAGGCCGACTACCTCTCGCCCGAGGGTTATGAGTCGGTCTACCGCACCAATGCCGTGACGCGCCACGGCGAACACGGCAACGCGCTGCTGTCGCGCTGGCCGGTGCTGGACACCCGCCATTCGGATGTGTCCGACCACCGCTTCGAGCAGCGCGGCCTGCTGCACGTGCACCTGCTGATCGACGGGCGCGAGGTGCATGTGGTGGTGGTTCACTTCGGCCTCATCCACGCCAGCCGCGAGCGCCAGGTCCAGCGACTGGGGCGCTACGTGGCCAATGAGGTGCCGGCCGACGCGCCGCTCATCGTGGCTGGCGACTTCAACGACTGGGGCGCCCAGCTGCTCAAGCCGATGGCGGCGCTGGACCTGCGCACCTTCGACGGCATCCGGCTGCCGACCTACCCGGCGCGCCTGCCGATGCTGCACCTGGACCGCATCTACATGCGCGGGCTCAGGCCGGTGAGCGCGCATGTGCCGCACGGCCGGGCCTGGACGCGCATGTCCGACCACCTGCCGCTGATCGCCGAGCTGGAACTGTGAAAGCCGACGGACCTGTCGACCCCCCTTTGGCCGACGACAGGCCCTTGGCGCCGCCCAGACCTGGCCACCAGCTGCTGCTGCTCGAAGGTGGCGACGCGCTGTTCCCCGCGCTGGTCGAGGCGATGGACGCTGCCCGGCGCGTGGTGCACCTGGAAACCTACATCTTCGAATTCGCCGGCTCCGCGCTCAGTGTGGCCGAGGCGATGGAACGCGCCGCCCGCCGCGGCGTGCTGGTGCGCCTGGTGGTCGATGGCGTGGGCACGCCCAGGGTGCCAGAGGAGTGGCAGCGCCGCTTTGCCGCGGCCGGCGTGCGCTGGCGGGTGTATGCGCCGCTGGGCGGGCTGGGTCTGCTGATTCCCAGCAGCTGGCGGCGCCTGCACCGCAAGCTGTGTGTGGTCGACGGGCTGGTCGGATTCTGTGGCGGCATCAACATCATCGACGACCGCGACGACGTGTCGCTGGGCCGGCTGGAGGTGCCGCGGCTCGATTTCGCGCTGCGCGTGGCCGGGCCGCTGGTGGAGGACATGGTGGACACCATGGAGACGCTGTGGTGGCGGCTGCAGGCCGTGCGCAAGGCGCGCGAGCGCGAGTTCCGGGCCGCCTGGGAGGCGTTCAAGGAAGCCCAGCCGGTGGGCGACTTCACGCGCTTGCTGCGCAAGGTCGAGCTCTACACCGGCTTCGGGTCGCGGGTCAACACCGACGCCGAAAGCGGAAGTTCGGTGCTGGTCAGCGACGGTCCGATGGGTGTCAACGACGCGCGGGCCACCCTGCTGCTGCGCGACAACGTGGGCCACCGGCACGACATCGAAAGGGCCTACCTCAAGGCCCTGGGCACGGCCCGGCACGACATCGTGATCGCCAATGCCTATTTCATCCCCGGGCGCAAGCTGCGCAAGGCCCTGACCATGGCGGCGGCCCGCGGGGTGCGGGTGCGGCTGATGATGCAGGGCCGCTACGAGAACTTCTTCCAGTACCGCGCGGCCCGCCCGGTCTACCAGCGGCTGGTGGACGCCGGCATCGACATCCGCGAATACGCGCCCAGCGCCCTGCACGCCAAGGTGGCGGTGGTGGACCGCGCCTGGGCCACGGTCGGCTCGACCAATCTGGACCCGCTGTCCCTGCTGCTGGCGCGCGAGGCCAACGTCATGACCACCGACCGGCGGTTCGCCGAACTGCTGCACCAGCGACTGGACATGCTGCTGGAACACGCCGGACAGAAACTGGACGCCCGGGCCCTGGACAGCCGCCCCTGGCACCAGCGCCTGCTGGACCGGATCGCCTTCATGGCCATGCGGACCCTGCTGTTCCTGACAGGCCACCGGTACTGAAACCCCTGGGGGCCGTGGGCCGGGGGTGCGGTGTTAGCATGGCCCGATGCTGATGAAATCCGGAACACCCATGAGCAATTCAGAACAGCTGGACGACGGTGAAGGCACCCCCGTCTCGGTCAAGATCCGCGAGCGCCTGAAGGCCGCGCGCCACCGCTTCCACTCCAACGACAACATCGCCGAATTCATCGAACCCGGCGAGCTGGAGAAGCTGCTGGACGAGGTGACGGTCAAGATGCAGGGTGTGCTCGACGCCATGGTGATCGACACCGAGAACGACCACAACACCGGCGACACCGCGCGCCGCGTGGCCAAGATGTACCTCAAGGAGGTCTTCAACGGTCGTTACGTCAAGGGTCCGAGCGTCACCGAATTCCCCAACGCCGAGCACCTCAACGAGCTGATGATCGTCGGCCCGATCACGGTGCGCAGTGCCTGCAGCCACCACTTCTGCCCGGTCATCGGCAAGATCTGGATCGGCGTCATGCCCAACGAACACACCAACGTGATCGGCCTCTCGAAGTACGCGCGGCTGGCCGAATGGATCATGGGCCGTCCGCAGATCCAGGAAGAGGCCGTGGTGCAGCTGGCCGACCTGATCCAGGAGAAGACCCAGCCCGACGGCCTGGCCATCGTCATGGAGGCCAGCCACTACTGCATGGCCTGGCGCGGCGTGAAGGACATGGACAGCAAGATGATCAACTCGGTCATGCGCGGCGTGTTCCTCAAGGACCCCAACCTGCGCCGCGAATTCCTCTCCCTCATTCCCCGCAAATCCTGAGGAAACCACTATGCTGGTACGCCTGCTATACGTCAGCCGTGCGATCGACAAGGACTGCGCCAAGTCCATGGAGTCGATCCTCGAAACCTCCCGCGCCCACAACCTCCACCACGGCATCACCGGCGTGCTGTGTTACGGCGGCGGCATCTTCCTGCAAGCCATCGAGGGCGGGCGCGACGCGGTCAACACGCTCTACAACCACATCGTGCTCGACAAGCGCCACACCGACGTGGCGCTGCTGCACTACGAGGAAATCAGCGAGCGTCGCTTCGGCGGCTGGACCATGGGCACGGTCAACCTGGCCAAGCTCAACACCTCCATCGTTCTCAAGTACTCCGAGCGGCCCGAGTTCGATCCGTACCAGGTCTCGGGCAAGGTCTCGCTGGCCCTGCTCGAAGAGCTGATGGCGACTGCTTCGATCATCGGAAGAGCCTGACTCTTTTTCCTGTGAGGCCGCAGTGCCCCGTTGGCGGGCCTGCGGTCTTTTTTTGGTTTTCGTGTGACCCCCACTGCCTTCGCGCTCATCGTGCTCGCCGGCCTGATCCACGCCGGCTGGAACATCGTCGCCAAGAAGGCGGCGGGCGATGCGCGCTTCGCCTTCTTCACCGCCTTCATCATGATGCTGCTCTGGGCGCCGCTGGGCTGGTGGCTGGGGCGCGACGTGGTGCCGACCTGGGGCCGCACCGAGTGGGCGCTGGTGGTGGCCAGCGGCGTCCTGCACGTCTTCTATTACGTGATCCTGCTGCGTGGCTACCGCAAGGCCGACCTGACCGTGGTCTACCCGCTGGCGCGCGGCAGCGGCCCGCTGCTGTCGTCGCTGGTCGCCATCGTGTTCCTGGGCGAGCGCATCTCGGCCCTGGGCGCGGCGGGCATCGCGGGCGTGGTGCTGGGCGTGTTCCTGATCGCGGGCGGTCCGGGCCTGTGGCGCGCGGCGCACGACCCGGTGGCGCGCAAGCGGGTGCGCAAGGGCATGTTCTACGGCGTGCTCACCGGCGCCTTCATCGCGTCCTACACCCTGGTCGACGGCTATGCGGTGCGCTGGCTGCTGATGTCGCCCATCCTGGTGGACTACATGGGCAACTTCGTGCGCGTGGCCCTGCTGGCGCCGGCCGTGCTGCGCGACCGCGCCACCGCCTGGGTGCTGTGGCAGAAGCAGTGGCGCTACGCCCTGGCCGTCGCGGCGGTCAGCCCCATCGCCTACGTGCTGGTGCTCTACGCGATGCAGCAGGCGCCGCTCTCGCACGTGGCCCCCGCACGCGAGGTGTCGATGCTGTTCGCGGCGCTGATCGGCGGCCAGCTGCTGGGTGAAGGTGAACGCGGTCTGCGCATCCTGGGGGCCTGCTGCATCGCGGCGGGCGTGGCGGCGCTGGGACTCGGGTGACGACGATGGACAGGCACCCCGTCACCCTGCTGGGCTGCGACTTCACCAGCGCGCCCTCGAAGCGCAAGCCGGTCACGCTGGCCGTGGGCCGCAGCGACCGCGGGCGCGTGCTGCTGGAGCGCATCGAGACCTTCGAGACCCTGGACGCCTGGCAGGCCCGGCTGGCCGAGTCGCCCGGCGGCGGCTGGGTCGGCGGTTTCGACCTGCCGTTCGGCCTGCCGCGCGAGCTGGTCGAAACCCTGGGCTGGCCCACCGCCTGGTGCGACTGCATGGCGCACTATGCGGCGCTCACGCGCGAACAGATCCGCGATACCTTCGCGGCCTTCTGCGATGCGCGCCCGGCCGGTGGCAAGTTCGCCCACCGCGCCACCGACGGCCCGGCCGGGTCGAGCCCGAGCATGAAGTGGGTCAATCCGCCGGTGGCCTTCATGCTGCACGCGGGCGTGCCGCGCCTGATCGCCGCCGGTGCGAGCCTGCCCGGCCTGCACGAGGGTGACCCGCGGCGCGTGGCGCTGGAGGCCTACCCCGGCCTGCTGGCGCGCAGTGTGCTCGGCAGCACCTCGTACAAGAGCGACGACCGGGCCAAGCAGACGCCCGAGCGCCTGATCGCGCGCAAGACCCTGATCCACGCGCTGGAGCTGGGCGACGCGCCGCTGCTGCGCGGCGCCGGCCTGCGCCTCAAGCTCAGCCACGCCCAGCGCGACGCCCTGGCCGACGACGCCAGCGGCGACACCCTCGACGCAGTGCTGTGCCTGCTGCAGGCGGCCTGGGCGCTGCAGCAGCACACCTCGGGTCACCCCTGTTACGGTCTGCCACCGTTCGACCCGCTCGAAGGCTGGATCACCGGGGCCTGACATCCCGGACAATACCGGCATCCATGAGCACCACTACCCCCGCCACCTTTCCCACCGACCTGCCTGCCGGTCTGCGCTTTGCCTTCGTCGAGGCCGTCTGGCACGCCGACATCGTCCAGCAGGCGCGCGACGCCTTCCTCGCCCGCATGGCCGAAGCCGGCATCGGCCCGGAGCGCATCGACCTGTTCGATGTGCCCGGTGCGTTCGAGATTCCGCTGCACGCCCAGCGCCTGGCCCGTTCGGGCCGCTACGCCGCCGTGGTCGGCAGCGCGCTGGTGGTGGACGACGGCATCTACCGGTTCGACGCGCTGATGCAGACCGTGGTCCAGGCCATGATGAACGTGCAGCTGGACACCGGTGTGCCGACCATCCTGGCCGTACACACGCCGCACCACTTCCGCGAACACGCCGAGCATCGCAAGTACTTCCTGCGCCACTTTGCGGTCAAGGGCACCGAGGCGGCCGACGCCTGCCTGCAGACCGTGGCCGGTTTGCGGCGGCTCGATGGCTTGCTGGCGTCCTGAGGGGGCGTGCGATGAGATCCACACGCTGGGCCGCGCTGGCCCTGGGCCTGGTGAGCAGCGGTGCTTTTGCCGCCGACATCTGCGAACCGCTGCGCGAGCACATCGAGTTCCAGATCGCCAGCACCGGTGCCACCGGCTTTGCGGTGATCGTGGTGGACGCGGACGCCGAGGTGGCGGGCAAGGTGGTCGGCACCTGCGCCCGCGGCGCGCGCAAGCTGGTCTACGTGCGGGCCAGCACGCCACCGGCGGCGGGGCGTCCGGCCCGGCCGGCCGCCACCGTGGCCTCGCGCACGGACGACGCGGACATCATCACCGAGTGCCGCGACGGCACCGTGGTGCGCGGCAACGCCAGCTGCAAGCCCTGAGCGGCGCCCGCCGCGCGCTCAGCCCAGTTCCTTGAAGGATTGCAGCGCCGACAGCGGCGTGAACGAGCCCGCGCGCTTGTCCTTCATCGCGGCGATGGACTCGCGCACGTGTGCGTTGCTCCAGATCGCGCCCTGCAGCCAGCCCATCTGGCGCAGGCTGTCCTCCACGCTGTGGTCGCGCGCGTAGGTCACGGCCTGCTTGGTGCCCCAGATGGCGATGGGCGGCTTGCTGGCAATTTCCTTCGCGCACTGCAGCGCGGCGGCCAGCAGGGCCTCGGGCGTGTCGAACACCTCGTTGATCAGGCCGTAGGCCAGCGCCTTGGCGGCCGGCAGGCGGCGGCCGGTGTAGGCGAGCTCCTTGACCACGGCGAAGGGCACCAGCTTCGGCAGCCGCTGCAGCGTGCCGACGTCGGCCACCATGCCGATGTTGATTTCCTGGATGCAGAAGAAGGCATCCTGCGTGGCGTAGCGGATGCAGCCGGTGGTGACCATGTCCACCGCGCCGCCGATGCAGCCGCCCTGGATGGCGAAGATCACCGGGCAGCGCAGCGCTTCGATCTTCGTGAACGTGGCCTGCATGTCGGTCAGCAGGTCGAAGATGGCGGCGCGGCCTTCCGGGCTCTGGTCGTCCATCTGGATCGCGCCGGCAAAGGTCTCCAGCGCCATGCCGGCACTGAAATGTTTGCCGGTGGAGCTGATGACCAGCGCGCGCGCCGTGCCCTCTCGGTGCAGCTGCGTGACGATCTCGTCCAGCTCGCGCCAGAAGGTCGGGTGCATGGTGTTCATCGCCTCGGGGCGGCTGAGCACCAGGTGGGCAATGTGCCCGTCAATCCAGTTCAGGGAAAAGCAGGTCGGTGCGCTCATGGTCGGCTTTCGGGTGTCGGGGGGGAGGGGTCGCGCCACTGTAGTGCGCCGCCTCGGCACCTTCTGTCCCGGGTTTGACCAGCTTGCCCACGCGCACGCCCAGCAGGCGGAAGCGCCGGGACAGGTCCACCCGCTTGAGGCACAGGCCCGCGTGCCGGCGGATGACGGCCGCATCGGCGGTGGCCACGGCTATGGTGGTGTCGCGCGTGACCTTCTCGAAGTTGTCGAAGGTGATCTTGATGCCGATGGTGCGGCCGGTGTAGCCCTTGCGCTGCAGGTCCGCGGCCACCTGCTCGCACAGCCGCGTGAGCACGGCGCCGGCTTCGGCCCGGTCGCGCACCGCGTGCAGGTCGCGGTCGAACGTGGTCTCGCGGCTCATGCTGACCGGCTCGCTCTCGGTCTCCACCGGCCGGTCGTCGCGACCCCAGGCGGACTCGTGCAGCCAGGCGCCGTAGCTCTTGCCGAAGGTCTCGACCAGCCAGTGTTTTTCGCGCGCCGCCAGCTCGCCGATGGTGTGGATGCCGTGGCTCTGCAGCTTGGCGTCGGCCTTGGGGCCGACGCCGTTGATCTTGCGGCAGGGCAGGGGCCAGATCAGGGATTGCAGGTCCTCCGGCTGCACGATGCTGATGCCGTTGGGCTTGTTGAACTCGCTGGCCATCTTGGCCAGCAGCTTGTTGGGCGCCACGCCGATGGAGCAGGTCAGTCCCGTGACCTGGAAGATGGACTTCTGGATCAGCCGCGCCAGCACGCGCCCGCCCTCGCGCTGGCCGCCGGGCACGTCGGTGAAGTCGATGTAGACCTCGTCCACGCCGCGGTCCTGCATCACCGGCGCGATCTCCAGGATGGTCTGCTTGAACAGGCGCGAGAGGCGCTTGACCTCCTCGAAGTCCACCGGCAGCAGGATGGCGTCCGGACACAGTTTGGCGGCCTTCATCAGCCCCATGGCCGAGCCGACGCCGAACTGGCGCGCCGCGTAGGTGGCGGTGGTGGCCACGCCACGGCCCACGTAGTCCTTCAGGCGCGGAAAGAAGTCCACCGGGATGCGGTCCAGCGTGGCCGGGCCCCACTCGCGTTCGGGCCAGGCCTGGCGCAGGCGTTCGAACATTTCGGCTTCGCGCCGGCGCCCGCCGCCGATGACCATGGGCAGGCCCTTGAGCTGCGGGTAGCGCAGCAGCTCGACCGACGCGTAGAACGCGTCCATGTCGAGGTGGGCGATGCGGCGGGGTCGGGGCGCGGACTCGGTCACGGTGCCGCGAGCATAGCGCCGCAGCGCCCGGCCGAGCCCGCCCCGGAGCTGCCCTTATATGGCCTTGTGCACCAGGGCGCCCTTGAACAGCCAGGGCAGGCGCGGGCCCTGGGCTTCCGGCACACCGCCCTTGTCTTCGACGCTGATCGCCAGCTCGGCCACGCCCGCCAGCGCCGCCTCCTGCGCCGGCAGCTGCAGGGTCTTGAACTTGCTCTCGATCACGCCCAGCGAGCGCGGCGCCTGGCCGTCCTTCACCGCCCACAGCTGCATGCTGTCTTCGCGGCCTTCCTTGACCTCGTTCAGGCGCTGCAGCTGCAGCACACCGGCCTGCGGGTCCATGGTCACCAGCATGGCCGCAGCCCCCTGGTCGTCCAGCAGCACCGCGATGTGGCGGATCTGCGGCACGTTGGCCACCTTGGCCTGCAGGTGGCCGATCTGCGCCTTGAGCTGTTCGTAGAGGCTGGCGCTGGCGGCCCAGCCCAGCATCAGCGCCAGCAGCAGGACGATGGCCAGTGCGCGCCACCACGGCGAGACGCGGCGGCTGGCGGGGGCGCGGGGGGTGTCGGTCGGGACGGTGTGCGGATCGTTCATGCCGGAAGTATGCCCGCGAGGGGCGGGGGGCCGGGGCGCTGCCTGACACCAGCGGCGGTACACTGCGCCGCATCCTGAACGCCGTCCACCGCCTGCGGCGCCGGCATCCGATGCCACAGAAGCGGAGGTCCTTTTTCACTCACGGCCAGCCATGCAAGTTCTAGAAATGGCGATCTGGTCTGCCATGGCGGGTGTCCTGGTGACCCTGACCGTGGCGGCGACGTTCGACGTGGCCACCCGCCCCAGCCTGTCGTCGGCCCGCTCGTGGCTGAGCCTGGTGCTCACCGGTGGCGCCTGCATCCTGATGTCGGGCCTGCCGGAGGCGCTGTGGCCCTCCTGGAACGAGATCAACTGGCTGCCGCTGAAGGCCACGATCGGCCCCCTGTGCGGCGCGCTGGCGATGACCTACCTCGGGCTGTGGTCGGGCCTGCGCAGCGAAGACCTGCTGGTGCGGCGCGTGATGGGACCGGGTGCGTCGTTTCTGGTGGGCGGCACCTTCCTCCTGCTGGGCCTGGTAGTCGCCGGCCTGCCGGCCGACACCGTGCTCCTGCTGACCGGCGCGGTCAACAGCCTAGCGGTGCTGATGGGCGTTCTGATCGCCGTGCGCAGCGTGACACTGGGCGACCAGCTCTCGCGCTGGATGGTGCTGGCCTGTCTCTGCCTGGCCCAGATGACCGCCGGGCTGTACGCCAAGGGCCTGGGCATGGACATGGGCAACGCCTACTGGACGCTCACCGCCTGTGCCACCGTCGGTTACTTCACCACCGTGGTCGTGCTGGTGCGCCAGCGCAGCCGCCACTTCCGGCACCTGCGGCGCCAGGCTGCGGGCCAGGTGCCGGCGATGGCCTCGGCCAGCCTCCCCGTCGGCGCCCATCTGGTGGCACGGGTGGAGGATGCGCTCTGGCGCAGCCAGCGCATGGGCCGCCCCTGCCTCGTGGCCGCGGTGTCGGTGTCCAACCTGTACGCCTACCGCGAGTCGCCGGTCATGAACCCGGAAGGGGACATCCTCGTGGCGCTGTCGGCGCGCATCCGGCAACTGGTGGGGTTCCGCAACGTCGTGGGCCTGTACCACCAGCGCTGCTTCGTGCTGGCCCTCTCGGCCGTTCAGGACCCGACGCGCGCCGAGCTGGTGACCGAGCGGGTGCTGCGCGAACTGCGCATGTCGGTCAGCGTCGGTCCCGATCCGCTCTCGCTGCCGTTCCAGCCGGAAGTGGCCATCGGTGTGGTCGACGTGCCGGCCGGCACCGACGAATCCGCCGCAGTCCGCATCATCAACCTGGCCGAACAACTGGCCCTGCATGCACACGACGAGCCCGAGCGGGTGCTGCGGCGCACCTGGGTGCTGCGGCCGCAGGCTCCGGTGGCGCTGTCGCCCTGGCTGGCCGAGACCCAGCCGGCCAGTCTCTGAACCCGGCTGGCGCCCCTCGCCGTGGCTTCAAAACCCCTGCAGGCATGACATCCTGCACAGCCTGTGCATGCTCGTCCGGTCGTTGCAGGGGGACAATTTCGCATGAGTTCCGTACTGCAGGACCCCGACAACACCAACTGGCCGGACAGCGGCAGCGAACTGTCGCGCCAGGAGCTCGGCCGCCTGATCTACGCCAGCATCTGCCAGGTCGATGGGCCCGTGCTCGACGAGATGCGCCGCATCCGCGACCACGCGGTGGTCAACAACCAGGCCCACAACCTCCGTGTCGCGCTGATGCACCGCTGCGGCTGGTTCGTCGAGTGGATCGAGGGGCCGCCCGACGGCATCAGGGCACTGCTGGAGCGGGTCGCGCTTGATCCGCGCCATCGCAGCCTGCGGGTGGTGCACGAGAGCGTGGGCAAGCCGCGCCTGTTCAAGCCCTGGATCGGCTCCATCGCCCAAACCACCGAGACCACCGGCGAGTTCGCGCGCCGCGTGATGGCGTTGCAGGAGCGCCACCAGAAGGGCAGGGGCTACGAGCCGGCCAGCGTCTGGCGCAGCCTGTGTTCACCGCTGCCGGGACACGTCGAGGTGGCCGCTGCGAACGACGGCAGCTACCAGCGGGTGATGATGATGTCGGCCGCCCGCACCGATGCCTTCGATCTGCTGCGCTGGCTGTCCGCCCACGAACAGCGGGCCGTGGTGCACCGGCGCTTTGCTGGTGCGGCGCGCGATGCGCTGGACGTGGAAAGCGACTACCTCGACCTGCCGCAGCAGGCCGCGGCCGGCCGGCGGCTGATCGTCAATGCCCGCAAGGGCCTGGCGATGGGCATGACCCACGCCTTTCTGCCCGACTACGCAGCGGTGGTGATCCTGCTGGATGCCGACGCCGAACGCAACGAACACCTGCTGGACCGGCTGCTGACGGCCTGCCAGCACGTGCACCACCAGCCGGTGATCGTCGGGCTGGGGGCCGACAGCTGGTTCAGCGACTCGCTGCGCAGCACGACCGAGGCCCGTGGCCTGCGCTGGCACGAGGCCCGCGCGGTCGGACCGTCGTCCGACATGGCCACGCTGTGGTGGGCCCTCAAACGAATCCTCGACGCGCTGAGCTGATTCAGGCGGTCGGGTAGGTGCCCGGCAGCAGGATGCCGGTGTCCACGTTCTGGATGTTGGTGTGGCCGCAGAAGGCCATGGTGATGTCCAGTTCCTTGTGGATGATCTGCAGCGCCTTGAACACGCCTTCTTCGCCCATCGCGCCCAGGCCGTAGACCATGGCGCGGCCGATCATGGTGCCGCGCGCGCCCAGGGCCCAGGCCTTGAGCACGTCCTGCCCGCTGCGGATGCCGCCGTCCATCCAGACCTCGATCTGCTCCCCCACCGCGGCCACGATGGCCGGCAGGGCCTCGATGCTGCTGGGCGCGCCGTCGAGCTGGCGGCCGCCGTGGTTGCTCACCACGATGGCGTCGGCGCCGCTGGCCACGGCCAGTTTCGCGTCCTCCACGTCCATGATGCCCTTGAGGATCAGCTTGCCGCCCCACTGCGCCTTGACCCAGGCCACGTCTTCCCACGACAGCGTGGGGTCGAACTGCTCGTTGGTCCAGGAGGCCAGCGACTTCATGTTGGTCACCGCCTTCACGTGGCCCACCAGGTTGCCGAAGCTGTGGCGCTTGGTGCCCGCCATGCCCAGGCACCAGCGCGGCTTGGTCATCAGGTTGATGATGTTGGCGATGGTGGGGCTGGGCGGCGCGGTCAGGCCGTTCTTCAGGTCCTTGTGGCGCTGGCCGATCACCTGCAGGTCCAGCGTCAGCACCAGCGCGCTGCAGCGGGCCGCGCGGGCGCGCTCGATCATGCGGGCCATGGCCTCGCGGTCACGCATCATGTAGAGCTGGAACCAGAACGGCGCCGTGGTGTTCTGCGCGATGTCCTCGATCGAGCAGATGCTCATGGTCGAGAGCGTGAACGGGATGCCGAAGCGCTCGGCCGCCTTGGCCGCCTTGATCTCGCCGTCGGCGCTCTGCATGCCGGTCAGCCCCACGGGCGCGATGCACACCGGCATCTTCACGTCCTGCCCCACCATCTTGGTGGCGGTGGTGCGGTTTTCCATGTTCACCGCCACGCGCTGGCGCAGCTTGATCTTCTGGAAGTCCTCGCTGTTGGCGCGGTAGGTGCCCTCGGTCCACGAGCCGGAATCGGCGTAGTCGTAGAACATGCGCGGCACGCGCTTCTCGGCCAGGACGCGCAGGTCTTCGATGTTGGTGATCACGGGCATGGGTTGTCTCCGGGGTGGGCTTGAATGCACCGGATCGTAGCGGCGGCGGTGGCGCGCGCCCATTGAAAACCGCTTTTCGGCTTTGAAATTTGCTGCGGGGGCGGCCCGGCTCAGGCCGGCACCGGCCGGGACGGCAGCGTGGCGACGATGGTGGTGCCGGCGCCGGGCGCACTGTCCACCCGCAGCGTGCCGCCGTGCGACTCCACCCGCACGCGCATGCCCAGCAGACCGTGGCGGCCGTGCGGCACGCGCTGCGGGTCGAAACCCTTGCCGTTGTCGTGAACGCTCAGGCGCACCGTGGGCCCCTCGGCCTGCAGGCGCACCCGGGCCTCGGTGCAACCGGCGTACTTGCCGATGTTGGTCAGCGACTCCTGTGCGATGCGGTAGAGCGCGAGCTGCGCCGGCTTGTCCAGGGCCACATCCTGCAGCTCGGCGTGCACCGGCCTGTCCAGCCGCTCGGCCATCTCGCGGCACAGGATCTCCAGCGCCTGCACCAGGCCCAGCTGCGACAGCGCGGACGGGTGCAGGTCTTCGATGATGCGGCGCTTGAGGGCGATGCCCTCGCCCAGGCGGGCCTCGATCGCCAGGATGCGCTCGACCGCCTTCGCGGGCAGGTCGGGCTGGCGGCGCAGCCGGGCAAAGTCCAGCTTCATCGACGTCAGCAGCCCGCCCATCTCGTCGTGCAGTTCGCGGGCGATGTGGGCGCGCTCGTCCTCCCGGGCGTTGACCAGGTGGTTGGCCATTTCGGTCAGCTCGGCGGTGCGTTCCTTCACCCGGGCCGCCAGGCGCTGCCCTTCCTCGAGCATCTGCTGGTCGCCCCGGTGCAACTGGCGCTGGAACAGGAACAGGCCGAGCATGGTGGCCAGCGCCAGCAGGTGCACGGCCATGCGGTTGATCATCAGCGCGTCGTAGAGGTTGACCCGCGACTTCTGCTGCACCGCGGCCGTCTGTTCCAGCACCTCGGCAAAGGCCTGGCGCAGGGCGTTGCGGCGCTCCAGGCTGGCGCTGCTGGCGGCGGCGGCGATCGCCGGGGCGCGCTCGCCGCGCGCCACCATGGCGATCCAGGACTCGGTGGTGCGGATGTGTTCGTCGATCAGGCGCTCGATCGGTTCCACCGACACCGTCTCCTCCGGAACTTCCCGGGTGATCAGGGCGAAGGCGCTGTCCTTGACCGCTTGCAGCTCCTCCACCGCGGCGCGGTAGCGGATGGCCTCCTCGGGGCTGGCGGTGAGGATGTAGGAGCGGGCGTACAGGCCCACTTCGGTGAGCCGCTGCAGCGTCTCGGCCGATTTCACGCGGGCGTCGGTGAGTGCGATGTCGTTGTCCAGCGTGGCCCCGGAGTGCTGGTAGGCGCTCTCGTTGACCACCATGCCCACCACCCCCAGGGCGATCACGATGGGCATGGTGTAGCGGCCGCGGGCGGCCAGTTCAAAGCGATGGCGGAACCGCTGGACGCGTTCGGCGTCGGGCGTGAGGCTGGGCGGCGGAGGCATGCGGCAGTCTCAGGCCTCGGCCAGCTTGTCGCAATAGTCGATCAGGGCGTCGAGGTCGCGGGACTTGTCGAACACCTCGGCCGCCCCCAGCGCCAGGCAGCGCCGCCGCACCTCCGGGGTCGCGAAGTTGGAGAGCACCACGCGCTGGGCGCGCATCTGCATGCCCTGCGCCGCTTCCAGCACGCCCAGGCCGCTGCCGGCGGCCAGGAAGATGTCCACGATCACCAGGTCCAGGTCGGTGGCATGTTCGTGCAACCCGCGCACCGCGGCCTCCTCGGAAGGCGCAGACCCCACGATCCGGACGCTGGTCAGCTCCTCCAGGGTGGCGACCAGGTTGCTGAGGATGGTGGGGTTGTCTTCGACGATGAATGCGCTGAGGGTTGGCATGGAACACGGGCCTGGAGAGTCCTGCAACGATAGCCACTGTGCGTGGCCACCGCTGTAGGACATGTCTGACACACTTTATTTCACGATGATGTCGTTGGTCACACGTGTGACGCCTTTCACGTTGGCCGCGATGGTGGCGGCCTGATCGCGTTCGGCGCTGTTCTTGGCAAAGCCCGAGAGCTGCACCACACCCTTGAGCGTTTCCACCTTGATGGACATGGCGCTGACGATCGGGTCTTCGGCGAAGCGGGCCTTGACCTGGGTGGTGATGGTGGTGTCGTCGATGTAGGACCCCACGGTCTGCTGGTCGCGCGCCACGGCGCAGCCGGTGATGGTGACAGCGCCGAGGGCGAGGGCCGAGGCGAGGGCGATGGTCTTGAGCATGTGGATCTCCTGTGTTGGGTGGGTGATCGGTGGTCGGTTCAGGGTCGGCCCTGTCAGCCCACCACCAGCTTGTTCTGGACCTCGGTCACGCCTTCGACGGCCTTGGCCAGTGTGGTGGCCCGTTCGGCGGCTTCGGCGCTGGGCGCCGGGCCGGTCAGCGACACCACGCCCTGCACGGTGTCAACCTCGATCTTCAAAGCGCTGAGCTGGTCGTCGGCGGCCAGTGCGGCCTTGACCTGGGTGGTGATGGCCATGTCCGTGGCTGCGGTCGTCACGGACTGGACGGCCTGCTCACCTTCGCGCTTGATGTCGGCGGCAGTGCTCTCCATGTCCTGGCGCGCCTGCAGGGCGGCCTGCTCGGTGCTGGTCATGGCGCCGTCGATCTTCTGGCCGACCGTGGCCTCCTCCTTCTGTCCGCAGGCGGTCAGCGACAGCAGAACGGCGGTGGTGGCAATGACCACTTGTGCTCGGTTGGAAAGTTTCATCTCGTGCTCCTTGGATGGGTTGGCGGAAGGCCGGGCCGGTGCGTGGACCGACCCGGAACAGCCAGGGCGAAGGACTCGCCGCGCTGTGTGGTCACTGTAGAAAACGCAGCGCCCGCGGGCTGTCGGTCGGGCCCCTGTGCCCCTGTAGGACAGCGCCCCGCCCGGCTGTCGGAGGGGTGTAGGAACTGTCTGACGGACAGCGCGGCTACCCCGCGCTACATTGGTTGAGCCGCCTGCGGGCGGCACGCACGAGAGAACCAGACACAAGGAGAACGCATGATCCGGATTGGCATCGTCGACGACCACGCGGTGGTGAGGGCCGGGCTGCGGCAGTACCTGGCCGACCATGTGGACCTGCGCGTCACGGGGGAAGCCACCAACGGCGCCGAAGCCCTGGAGCTGGCCCGCGCGGGCGAGGTGGACGTGCTGCTGCTGGACATCTCCATGCCCGACCAGAGCGGCGTGGACGCGCTCAAGGCCATCAAGGCCCGCTTCCCCGACCTGGCCGTGCTCATCCTCAGCGGCTTCCCCGAGGCGCACTACGCCACCAACCTGCTGCGCCTGGGCGCCAGCGGCTACCTCAACAAGGAGTGCGAACCGGACGAGATCGTGCTGGCCATCCGCACCGTGTCCATGGGCCGCAAGTACATCAGCCAGGCGGTGGCCACGCTGCTGGCCGAAGGTGTGGCCGGCGGCCTGGACCGGCCGCCGCACGAGCTGCTGTCCGAGCGCGAGCTGCAGGTCTTCCTGCGGCTGGCCAAGGGCGAGACCATCGGCGCCATGGCCGAGGCCATGTTCCTGAGCGTGAAGACGGTGAGCACCTACCGCACCCGCGTGCTGGAAAAGCTCAAGCTCTCCAGCAACAGCGAACTCACCTACTACGCGATGACCAACGGGCTGATCCAGTGAGCCCTCTGGTGCCGCGCAGCCTCACGGGCTGTTGGCGGGCGGTGGGGGTGGAGGTGGAGAGGGTGATGGGGGCGGGCTCGGGTCCTGGCCCCTGTCTTTGAGCCAGGCGGTGAGTGCGCCGAGCAGGGCCAGCTGCACCGGCGCTTGCGCCAGCTGCTGCCACAGCATGCGGCCCACGCGGTGGGGCAGGTCGCGGGTCTGGCGGCGCAGCGTGTGCGCCACCCAGGGCCGGGCCATCACCAAGGCGCCGCCCACGGCAGCCGCGACCGCCAGGCTGGCCCACGGATGCCGCCGCACGACCGGCTTCACCTCGTCGGCCAGGGTGCCCGCCACCAGCTCGACCGAGGCGTGCCAGGGCTGGCGGGTCCACCAGCGGCGCGCCAGCGCACGCGCGGTGCGCCAGGCGGCCCGGGGCAGGCCGTCGCGCTGGGCGCGGGCCATCAGGACATTCATCAGCGAGGCCACCAGACCAACCACGCCTGCGCTGTCCGAATCGGCGTGAGCGCCCCGGTCCGACGGTGCCGGGTACAGCCGCTGGATCAGCAGCGTGCGCGAGGCGTCCAGACGCGCGAGCGCCAGCGCCTTGCGCTGGGCAGCCGTCGGCGGTCGATCGGGCGAAGAAGGTTGCGGGCTCATTCTTCGTCCAGGATGCGCAGCGTCGCCAGGTCCTGCGCCATCTGCTGGCGCAGGGCGGCGAAGGGTGGCGACTTTTCCAGGCGGTGTGCGCGCCAGGCGAGCAGGGCCGCCAGCAGCAGCGGCACCGCGGGGATGACCACCAGCAGCCAGGGCATGGGCATGGACGCCAGCGGCACCACCGCCACGGCAATCCCCGCCACACCCGCGAGCCCCAGGGCCAGCACCGCCAGCAGGGCGGCGGCGCTGTTCAGCCCGGCACGGTGCTTCCACTGCGCGCCCCACTCGTCCAGCTCGGCCGAGGCGAGGTCCACATAGGCGTCGGCATGTTCCAGCACCAGGCCAGGCTGCCGCGCCAGGGCCATGAAGGCGGGGTGTATCACCGTGCGGGCCCCGGCCGGTGTCAGTAGCGCTCGGCGCGGCGGCGGGCGGCCCAGGTCACCAGCAGCGTGGCCGCGGCGCCCGCTGCGGCGGCCATCAGCAGGGCCTTGGCGGGTTCCTGGCGCACGTAGTCGGTGGTGCGCTCGCCCACCTCGTGGGCCTTGTTGGCCACGACCGTGCCCGCGGCGCGGGCCTTGTCGATGCCCGCACGGGCCAGGTCTTCGGCGCGGTGGGCGGCGCGGTTCAGGTGCACCGGCACGGCATCGCGCACCTGGCGCAGGCCGGCCTGGATGCTCGCTTCCGCCTCGGCCGCGGCGCGGCGCGAGTCGCTCAGCGCCTCATCGGCCCGGTCGGCCGTGCGGGCCACGGCCCGCTGTGCGGTGTCCACACCGGCATCGATCATGTCCTGGGCGTTGTCCATGGCGGTCTTGACTTTGGTGCTCATAGGAATCTCCTGTGATTGAAAGGAAGGGAATGAAACAGGGCGGTGTGAACGCCCGTCAGCGCTTGAAAAGTCCGAAGACGAAGGTGGCCGCGGCCATGATCAGGAACACGAAGAACAGAATCTTCGCGATGCCGGCGGCGCTGGCGGCAATGCCTCCAAAGCCCAGCACGGCGGCGATCAGCGCGATCACTAGGAACACGACGGCGTAATGCAGCATGGCAATCTCCTGGTGGGTTACCGCAGCGCCACGGCTGCGATGGATTCAGTGTGCGCGCGGGTGGCACCCGCCGGTGTCGGCCAATGTCAGCGCGGCGTGTAGGACGCAGCCGACACCGCCCGGCGCGGCGGTGCGCTGCTGAACAGCACGTCCAAGAAGCGCAGCGGCGCGAGGTGCCGGCCCATCACCACCAGACACACCGTCAGCGGTGTGGCCAGCACCAGCCCCACCGGTCCCCACAGCAGCGCCCAGAACGCGGCCGACAGCAGCACCGCCAGCGGCGAGACGCCGGTGGAGCCGCCGTAGGCCAGGGGCTCGACCACGTTGTTGCTGACCAGCTCCAGCGTGGCGATCAGGCCCAGCGTCCACAGCACCATCGACCAGCCGGGGTCGACCGCGAACGCCAGCACCAGCGGGAACACCGCGCCCAGCGCCGGTCCCAGGTAGGGCACGAAGCGCAGCACCGTCGCCAGCCCGCCCCACAGCCAGGCGCCCGGCACCCCGATGCACCACAGCCCCAGGGCCATCGGCAGGCCGTAGCCCAGGTTCACCATCAGCTGCGCGGTGAGGTAGCGGCTCACCCGCCGGCCCGACTCCGTCAGCGCCGCGGCCATGCGCGGCGTGTCGCCGCCCAGCAGCCGCAGCAGGCGGTCGCGCAGTTCGGCGCGCTGCAGCAGCATGATGACCGCCAGTATCAGCACCAGCGCCACCGTGGCCAGCTGCACGCCCACCGTCATCACCAGGTCGATGGTGCGGGCGCTGCCGCTGCGGGTTTCCACCGCCACCTGCTGCACCTTGGGGGCCGCGGTGCCCGGGGGCTCGAACGCGCGCGTGGTGGTTTCGACTTCCCGCGCCACCATGTCCATCAGGCGCGTCACCTCCCGCGTGGTGCCCGAGGGCGTCAGCGCCGGGCGCAGCTCGCGCAGCTTCTTCTGGATGTTCTGGCGGTGGGTGGGCAGTTCCTGTCCGAGTTCGCCCACCTGCACCGTCGCCACGGCGGCGGCACCGAGCAGTCCGGTCATGGCGAATGTCATCACCAGTCCCACGGCCAGACCCCGCGGCAACCGCCGGCGCTGCAGCCAGTTCACGGCCGGGTCGAGCGCAAAAGCCAGCAGCGCCGCCAGCGCCAGCGGAATCAGCAGCGCCTTGCCGAAGTGCAGGCCCAGGATGCCGAGCGCCAGCGCGGCGCCGCAGAGCACGAAGCGCTGCACGCCGGGCATCACCGGCTGGGCGGGTGTGGTGGAAATGACCGTGTGGGGGATGTTCATGGCGGAGGTCCGGAGGTCGCAGGTGACCGGATGTTCCGGCCGCCGGCCGCGACGGCCTGTCGGCCGCGCCCGCGCCGGCGTGTCGGACAGCGCCGACACGCCGGCCGCATGCCTTGCCCGGGGGAACGCGGCGCTGCACGCCGTCTTGGAAGCGCCAGGGGCGCGGCGTATCATGGTTTTTGCAGGCCGTCGCCCGCAACGGAGGAACCCCATGGTGCAGCGTTTTTCGAAGCAGCTCGTGCAATCCCTTCAACCCCTGGCGGCGGTCGCCGCGCTGGCGTGCACACCACTGGTGGCGCAGGCCCAGACCGCCCCCACCCAGCTCTGGATCGACCTTTCCACTTCCACCATGACCGGCATGCCCGAGTTCATGCAGGGCGGCGTGGGCGGCGTCATCGGCGGGCTGTTCGGCGGCGGCAAGGGTGGTGGTGGGTCACACGTCTACGGCCACGCCAGCGGCCGCTTCATCCAGCAGGGCAGCCAGCCGGGCCTGACCGGTGCCTTCCCGCCCAGCCGCGTGATCGACGTGGCGCTGTACAACCCGCGCAAACCCGGCACCGAGGCCGCGCTGTTCGTGCCGCTGACCATGGGCATGGGCGAGTCGCTGCCGCTGGTGCCGCCCAGCCCCAGCTTCAAGGAGGCGGGCGAGGGCGGCCCGGCGGAGGTGCCCGAGATCAAGGGCCGCATCCTCATCTACTGGGGCTGCGGCGAGGCGGTGCGCGCCGGCCAGCCCAAGGTCATCAACCTGTCGAACAACCCTGCGGCCTGGGCGGGCGCACTGGCTGGCCGCATGGCGCCCGAGCGCGCGGCCCGCGTGGGCGCGCAGCACGCGCTCTATCCCAACGAGAAGAACACGGTGAACCCGAAGGCCGACACCTCGCTGCAGGGCGTGCACCAGGTGCGCGGCGAGGGCGTGCCCGATTCGATGCAGTTCACCCTGGCCGAGCGGCAGGACCTGATGCCCGCCATCCAGCTGCAGCAGCAGGGCGACCCGTCGCAGAGCATCCGCCTGTCGTGGCAGCCCGTGCCGCGCGCCGCCGCCTACCACCTGCACGCCATGGGCATGGCGGGCGACGACATGGTGCTCTGGTCCAGCGCCGACAACGGCGACGCCGGCCTGGGCCTGTTCGACTACCTCACCGAAACCACGGCCACCAAGTGGGTGAAGGACAAGGTGCTGCTGTCGCCCGAGACCACGCAGTGCGCCGTGCCCCAGGGCATCTTCGCGGGTGGGCAGGGCGGCGGTGGCCGGGCCGAGGCCGGCGGCGCGATGCTGCGCATGATCGCTTACGGCCCCGAGAGCCACTTCAGCCACCCGGTGCGCCCGCCCAAGGCCCCGAACAACTGGCAGCCCGAGTGGGCGGTGCGCGTGCGCGCCAAGAGCCAGACCATGGCGATGCTCGGCATGGACATGGCGGGCATGGCCAGTGGCCGCGACAGCGCCCCGGCGTCGCAGGAAGACAAGCCCTCGGGCGGCCTGCCCGGCGCGGCCGGCAGCATCCTGCGCGGCATCTTCGGGCGCTGAGCGTTCGCGAAGGCGGGCGCTTGCGCGGCGTCTGCCGGCCTCAGGCCGGCAGCGCCAGCACCCGCTCGGCCTCGGTCAGCGGCTCCAGCCAGCCGAACTGCTGCTCCAGCACCGCCAGCGTCGCCTCCGAGGCGTCCTTGCCACTGGCATGGCGCGCGCTGATGCGCCGCCGCAGCTCGTCGGCCGGCGCCTCGCAGGCCAGGATGTGGAAGGGGCAGCCCTCGGCCTCGGCCAGCTCGGCGAACGAGCGCCGCTCGGCTTCGCGCAGAAAGGCCGCGTCCACCACCACCGACCAGCCGTCCTGCAGCAGCATGCGCGCGCGCGCGCGCAGCGAGGCGTAGGTTTCCTCATGCGCCTGCGGACGGTACAGGCCCGTGTTCAGGCCCGAGCCGCTGGCCGCCAGCGGGCTCACGCCGTGCAGGCGCTTGCGCTCCACGTCCGAGCGCAGGCGGATCGCGCGGCCACTCGCCTCGGCCTGCAGCCAGCGGCCCGAAGCCCAGGTCTTGCCGCTGCCCGACAGGCCGTGGGTGATGACCAGCTGCGGCGCGGGCGGGTGGGCGATGTCCTGCGCCAGCGCCAGGTAGCGCCGGGCCTCGGCCAGGTGTTCGTCCGCTTCCGGCGTGCCGGCCAGCTGCCCCGCGCGGATCGCCGCCACCTTGGCGCGCACGCCCGCCCGGTAGCTGGCAAAAAAGCCCCAGACGGTGTGCGCCGACACGTCGCCGCTGGCGTCGGTCCACTCGCTCAGCAGCACGTTCGCCAGCCCCGGCTGGCCGTGGTCCAGCAGGTCCATCCAGCAGAAGGACATGTCGCTGGCCACGTCGATCCAGCGCAGCTCGTCGTTGAACTCGATGGCGTCGAAGGGCAGCACCTCGCCGTCGATGAGGACGAGGTTGGCCAGGTGCAGGTCGCCGTGGCCTTCGCGCACCCGCTCCTTCTGCCGCCGC
Organism: Hydrogenophaga sp. H7; assembly: GCF_002025745.1. Lineage (NCBI taxonomy): Bacteria > Pseudomonadati > Pseudomonadota > Betaproteobacteria > Burkholderiales > Comamonadaceae > Hydrogenophaga > Hydrogenophaga sp. H7. The sequence continues at coordinate 397,918 of NZ_MCIC01000017.1, forward strand.
CGCGAGAGCAGGGGCTCGATGGCGATGAAGCGCTGCTCGGTCCAGTCGCTCAGCGCCTGCACCAGCGCAGCGTCGGCGGGCGCCTTCAGCATTGCGCGCAGGGTGTTGAAGTTGTCGCGCGGCCAGCGCATCGCCGCCGTCGCGTGGCCCCAGGGCTGGGTCTTGCCGGCCACCGCCGCGCGCGCCTGGAACGCCGCCATGCGCCGCGCCAGCCCGGCGATGTGTTCCGCCGTCAGCGCGCCGCGCCGGCACACATGGTCCAGCCGCGCTGCCTCGTCGAAGCGGCGCATCTGCACCGCGAACTCCATCGCCCGCAGATCGTCTTCGGTGCCGGCCTCGCCCCAGCGCGGATCGCCTGGCGCGCCGACGATGGGCCGCACGCCCAGGTAGATGTGGGTGGCCGGCCGGTCGTGCTGCTGGAAGCGCCGGTTCACGCGGATCTCGGTCTCGCAGGCGTGGCGCCGCGCGGCCAGTGTGCTGAAGTCCATGAACGCGAAGCGCACCGGCTTCTTGATCTTGTAGGCGAACTCGCCCGCCAGCAGCACCCAGGCGCCGTGCGTTTCCGTCAGCTCGACGCGGTCGACGGGGTGTGTGTAGCGCGCAGGCTCCAGCAGCGCGGTGATCAACGGGGGCAAGGTGTCGCTCATGCGAACCACTGTAAGGCCGCACACCCTCCGGCTGCCTGACGCCGGCCCACAATCCCCTTTCCTGCCCCCTACCGGAGACGGCCCCATGAACCTCGCCCACCTGTTGCAGCGCAAGGCCCTCGAACACCCGGACCGCCCGGCCATTTACAGCGGCACCCAGCCCGTGGCCACCCACAGCCAGTGGGCGGAACGTGCCGCGAGAGTAGGTGCTCACCTGCGCGCTGCCGGACTGCAGCCCGGCGACCGCGTCGTGCTCTTCATGCGCAACCACCCGCGTTACCTGGGACTGCTGTTCGGCGCGTGGTGGGCCGGGCTGGTGGCGGTGCCGGTGAACGCCAAGCTGCACCTCAAGGAAGTCCAGTGGATCGTGGAGAACGCCGGGGCACGGTGGGCTTTCGTCACGGCGGACATCGTGCCGGATCCGGCGGAACTCACCGGACTGGACGGCGTGATGGAGGTGGACAGCGCCGAATGCGACGCCTGGATCAACGACGGCGAAGGCCTCTCATATATAGAAGAGCGCGCCCCCGACGACACCGCCTGGCTGTTCTACACCAGCGGCACCACCGGCCGGCCCAAGGGCGTGATGATCACGCACCGCAACCTGCTCACCATGGGGCTGGGCTACTTCAACGACGTGGACCCCGTTGATCCGGGTGACGCCATCGCCTACGCCGCGCCCATGTCGCACGGGGCGGGGCTCTACGCCCTCCCGCACCTCATGGCCGGCGCGCGGCACGTGGTGCCCGCCTCGGGCGGTTTCGACGCCGCCGAGCTGTTCGAACTGGGCCGACAACTGGGGCCCCTCTCGCTGTTCGCCGCCCCGACCATCGTCAAACGCATCGTCGACGAAGCCGAGGCGCAGGGCCTCACACCCGAGCAGTGCGGCCAGAGCTTCAAGACCATCGTCTACGGCGGCGCACCCATGTACGCCGCCGACATCCGCCGCGCGCTGCGCACCATGGGCCCGCGCTTCGTGCAGATCTACGGCCAGGGCGAAAGCCCCATGACCGGCACCGCCCTCGGCCGCGCCCACCTGGCAGACACCGCCCACCCGCGGCACGAAGCACGCATCGCCTCCGTCGGCGTGGCGCAGACCCCCGTGCGCATCCGCGTCGCGGGGCCGGACGGCCAGCTGCTGCCCGTGGGCGAGGTCGGTGAAGTGCTGATCCGGGGTGACAGCGTCATGGCCGGCTACTGGCGCAACCCCGAGGCCACCGCAGCCGCCATCCGCGATGGCTGGCTCTGGACCGGCGACATGGGCGCGCTCGACGCCGACGGCTTTTTGACCCTCAAGGACCGCAGCAAGGACCTGATCATCAGCGGCGGCAGCAACATCTACCCACGCGAGGTGGAAGAGGTGCTGCTGCACGCACCCGGAGTGGCCGAAGTCGCCGTGGTCGGCGCGCCCGACCCCGAATGGGGCGAAATCGTGGTGGCGTTTGTGGTGCCGCAATCCGGGGCGGCATTGGATGCGAAGACGCTCGACGCCTTCTGCCTGGACCAGATCGCCCGCTTCAAGCGGCCCAAGCGGTATGAGTTTGTGGAGGCGCTGCCGAAGAACAACTATGGGAAGGTGTTGAAGACGGTGTTGCGAAATCTCGCCGCATAGCGAACTGTCGCTATTTCTGCGCGCGATCTAGCTTTTCAGCTCGTTCAGGCCCATTGCCTTGCTTATCAGATGGCAAAAATAGCTGCTTTGCCTCTATCGCAGCCTGAGCGAGGGTGGATTTTGGAGTTAGTTCAAAGCGATGTTTGAGGTTTGAGAGAAATAGTTGAGATACCTCTGAGTCTTCCCTGTATGCGAGTGAGGTCATTTCTCTTTCGTATGTCAATGCTGCCTCGCTTTGTCGTACCGATTTTTCGAGCGAAGACTTCAACTTTGACATGGCAGATATCATTCTGCCCTTGTCTCCTTCAACTCCATCTTTGAATGCGAGTCCGAGAGCTACTGTTCGAGATGGGCTAGTAATCACTGATAAAAGTATATCGTCTTCTCGCATCATGCTTACCACCTTTGGGTGGCGCTTTATTTGCTTTGAATATAGCTCTGAATATTCTTTGTTTAATCCTAGTACGGTAGCCGCTTCGGCAGCCATGTTGTTCAGTGTGTGCTTGCAGTGATTTGCGGCCGTTTGACCCTCCATGGCTTTCTTGGCGTACTCAGATAGCTGATCAAGTATTGGCTTGAGCAGTGCTTCTGCTCCAGATAGATTTGCTGATCGCAGAGCTTCATTCTTCATGAATTCGTTGGCGTAGCCATTGATACTCTTTAGTATTCCTGAGTATGCAGAAAGCGCACCCAAGGCGTTCGATCTAATCGTCAGGCATTCGGATGTCTTTTCTCTGAGAGGGCGATAGAGATCTGATATTGCAAACTGCCTTAGTGACTCTGAAGTCCCCTCGAATTCCTGAGCCAGTCAGAAGTAGAGGTTGGGGAACAGTTTGACACGGTACTCGACCGGTGGGATTCGGCCGAGAGATTCATGGGGGCGCTGGTGGTTGTAGCGGTGCAGCCAGTCGGCCGTCATATCACGCACCTCCTGCAATGACTCGAAGACATAGCAGTCCAGCACCTCGGTTCGGTAGGTCTTGTTGAATCGTTCGACATAGGCGTTTTGCGTGGGCTTTCCTGGCTGGATGTGATTGAGCGCGATGCCCTTGGATTTCGCCCATTCGGACAGAGCGTGAGCGATGAACTCCGGGCCGTTGTCCAGGCGAATCGACAGCGGCGCTCCGCGCACTTCCACCAGCTCATTCAAGGCACGTATGACACGGGCTGCCGGCAGGCTGGTGTCGACCTCGATACGCAGGCCCTCGCGGTTGAACTCATCGATGACGTTGAAGGTCCTGAATCGCCTGCCGGACCACAGTGCATCGGCCATGAAGTCGCAGCTCCAACCCTGATTGGGTTGGCCAGCAGCCTCCAGCGGTTGCTTGATGCGCGCCGGCAAACGCTTCTTGCCGCGCCGTGGCAGGTTCAGCCGCAGCTCGCAGTACACGCGCCAAAGCACCGTCTTGCCCCAGGGCTTGCCTTGGTGGCGGGCACTGTCGTAAAGCAGGCCAAAGCCGTGGCGCGGGTTGAGCGCCATGTGCATCTGGATGAAGGTGATGACCCCGGAGTCGTCGCGCGCAATGGGTCGGTAGCGCAGTGTGGAGCGGGCAATGCCGCTGGCCTGGCAGGCTCGGCGCTCGCTCATGCCGTGCTCGGCCATGAGGGCTTGAACGACCATCTCGCGACGCTCCGGGGTCAGAGCTTTCGGTCGACAACGTCCTTGAGCGCGTGGTGCATGAGCGCCAGGTCGGCATACATGCGTTTGAGCTTGGCGTTCTCGTCCTGCAGTTGCCGAAGCTGCGCCAGGTGCGAGACCGTCATGCCAGAGAACTGACTCTTCCACTTGTAGTAGGTCGGCTCGCTCACGCCGTGCTTCCTGCACGTCTCGCCGACCTTGGCACCCATCTCGACCTCCTTGAGGATGCCGACTATCTGCGCTTCGCTGAATCTGGATTTCTTCATGTAGAGACTCCGTCTTGGGGAATTCTCTACTTCCGGGTGGTTCAGGTTTTCAAGGGGACTTCA